>NC_002937.3:2272364-2596987 GCF_000195755.1 Nitratidesulfovibrio vulgaris str. Hildenborough
GACGAGCAGGGTTATGGCAACAGGGGTGCGGGATCCGCCCTCAAAGACATTCCCGGCTTCCTTCTTCCGCAACTCTCCTTGTGTGCGCGCATTACCTCGCAAATTATACACATGAACGGAAGTAAACTCTTCTTCCAACACATGCCGGAAACCGTCAGCCGTATTACTATCTATCCAATAGCCGTTGGTAACGAAGCAGATAACCCCCTCATTGCCAATGCGATCAGATGCCCATCGAAATGCTCTTATATAAGAGTCATATAGGCTGTTTTTCAGCGTTGCCGTAGAGTGCGCCGCATACGTTGCTGCAATACGCCCATCCAAATGGGCATACTTCAAATTCTGATTGTTATCGTTGGCATTGCCCTGCCCCACAGAATACGGCGGATTGCTGACGATCACACGAATATCACGCCGTTTCTGGGCTTCTACGCGCTCGCTGTTCTCCGGGCAGTCTCCAGCGGTGACAACCTCGCCCGCATGAACCCTCGCCACGTTGGCAGCTTCGCCAAGCTGGAAGGTGTCGGTAAGACATATGCCGGGGAAGGGCTGGTAATCGCCCTGGGTGACGCGGTGGTACGCCTCTTCGATGTTGATGGCCGCAATGTAATAGGCCAGCAACACTATTTCGTTGGCGTGAAGCTCATGTGCATACTTGTGGGCCAGCTTGTGCGGAGGGATAAGGCCACTTTCGATCATACGGACAGGGAAGGTCCCGGTGCCGGTGAAGGGGTCAAGAATATGCACCCCTTCATCTTGCAGGCTGCACCCGAAATGCTCGCGCAACGCCTTGTCCGCACTGTGGATGATGAAGTCCACCACCTCCACGGGGGTATATACGATGCCGAGCCGCTCAACCATTTTGGGGAACGCTGTCTTGAAGAACTTGTCGTACAGTTCCACAATGATCTTCTGACGCCCGGCAGGGTCGTCTATGCCCTGCACACGGCGGCGCACATCGGCATAGAAGCCTTCAAGGTGGTCAAGATCCTTCTCCAGCGCCTTACCTGCCAGCACATCCATAATGCCTTGCATGGCCTGCGAAACGGGATTTTGCTCCGTAAAGGCGTAACCACTGAACAGAGCGTCGAACACGGGCTTGGTAATGACGTGCTGCGCCAGCATTTCAATGGCTTGCCCCGCGTCTATGGAGGGGTTCAGGTTGCTTTGCAGGCCGTGAAGAAAGGTTTCGAATGCTTGCTGTTGTTCCTGCGTAGGGTTTTCAAGCATAAGCCGGATACGCCCCTGATGCCGTTCGGCAATATCGGCAATATCCTTGGCCCATGTTTCCCAATAGAGACGGTCGCCGCATTTGTGGACGATTTTTCCATAGATGGCGTTTTGCCACTCTGCGCCATAGGCATCTGCCACGGGGAGTGAAAGCCACTCTGTGCGGAACTTGTCGGTACGGTCGCCACTGCCTTCGCCCGTGCCGCCGATAATATCGACCTCAACCACGCCGCCAGCCTTGCCCGTCAGGTCTATCTTCGCAAACTGGTTATCAAGCCGGTCGTCGTGTGCCCGCAGCGCATTAAGCACCTGCCAGACGATGCGATATTTTTTGTTGTTGTCGAGCGCCTTTTCAGGGGAGCCACCCATATTGATGCCAATGGGCAAGATGACATAACCGTACTTCTTGCCATCAGCCTTGCGCATGACACGGCCCACAGACTGCACAACATCCACCACCGAATCACGCGGACTCAAAAAGATGGCGCAGTCCAGGGCGGGAACGTCCACACCTTCTGAAAGGCATTTGGCATTGGTGAGAATACGGCAGGTGGCGGGGGCGTCGGCTGGTGCAGCGTTGGCATTCTCTTTCAACCACGCAAGCTTCTGGTTGCGCTCCACCACGTTCATGGTGCCGTCTACGTGTTGCGCTTCCAGCTTCGGAAGGGGCACAGCATCACCCAATTCGGCAGCGATGCGGACAAACTCGCCAGCCAGCCGCTTTGAGTTCTTGATGTTGCCCGCAAAAGCCAAGGCCGTGCGCATGGGCAACGGGTCGCTGTGCTTGTCTGCCGTATCGTCTTCTGCCAGCCTTTTACCAAGGCCATTCCAGCACCCCACGATCTTTACGGCGTCATCAAGGTCAAGTTCGTCGCTGTTGTCTTCTATGCGCGATTGAAGCGCAAGGGTCACATGCTTCTCTTCAACAGCGATGATCAGCACCTTGTAATCTGAAAGCAGGTCACGCCGCACAGCTTCGTCAAACCGGAGGCGGTGAAACTCCTTCCCGAAGGTGGCTTCGTCATCCATTG
Organism: Nitratidesulfovibrio vulgaris str. Hildenborough; assembly: GCF_000195755.1. Lineage (NCBI taxonomy): Bacteria > Pseudomonadati > Thermodesulfobacteriota > Desulfovibrionia > Desulfovibrionales > Desulfovibrionaceae > Nitratidesulfovibrio > Nitratidesulfovibrio vulgaris. Next base: position 2,274,626 of record NC_002937.3, read on the forward strand.
AAAATACGGCAATATCTCGCTCTTTTGCCTTGCTTTTGCTCTGTTCGGCGTACAGACGCGGGGTAGCCGTCATGTATAGGCGCTTCTGGCCTCTGATGTAATCTGCGTCATGAATGCGAACAAAGGCCGAATGGTCTTCGCCTTTGGGGGTATAGCCCGCCGTGCGGTGCGCTTCATCACAAACGATAAGGTCAAACGTAAAGCCCGCCTGCTGCTGCGCCTCATGCACCACAGCAATAGACTGATATGTGGCAAAGACCACGGTAAGGCGTGAGGTGTCTTGCGTGGCATTAAAGGCAGCTGCCAACTTGGTGGCATTGGTGGTGGCAGGGTATGCCATCTCGGCTATTCGCATGTCTTCATCATCGCGGCTGACTTTACTGTCAGAGCACACGGCAAAGCAGCGCAACGGCTTGGTGCTGTCAGCCGTCCATGCCCGGAGCGTTTGCGAAAGCAGCGCAATGGAAGGCACCATGAAAAGCACAGTGCCCCCGGGGGCCACCATGTCTTCGGCTATGAGCAGAGAGGCATAGGTTTTGCCCGTTCCGCACGCCATGATGAGCTTGCCGCGATCATGGGCAGAAAACCCCTTGCGCACAGCCTCCAACGCTTCGTTCTGATGCGGGCGTGGCTTCTTGTGCTCAATGGGCTTGAGGGTATCTGGCGCAGCAATCGTGCATTGCGTCCAGTCTATGGGGGCGCTGGCGAGGTCTTCCAGCGTGAGCAATGCCACCGGTATGGTCTGGTGCTCTATTGCATCCGCAGCGTTCTTGCTGAGAGGGGCAGTCGCCACGATAAGCCGCTGTGAGAAGCCGCCTTTGCCGGAAAGCGTAAAGAAGGTGCCAAGGTCACCTTGCGAAATGGCATTCTCGTAGAATTTGCACTGGATGGCGCAATAACTTTCGCCATCACGGAACCGGGCAACAAGGTCTATGCCGGTATCGGGGCGCTTGTAGCCAAGGGCTTCGCGCTCCGGCCAGTCCTTCCAGAGCCACACGTCAGAAAACAGCGCCTGATACTGCGGGTCGGTCTTAAGATAGGCCCGTATGAGCCGTTCGAAAGCATCGCCCTTATCGCGCTGGTATTCCTGTTCGCGGTACTTCTGAAGTATCTGGTGCAGCATGGTTGCCCTCCTCAATTATTGAAGAAGGTACCTTGCCAGCCACGAGGCCAAATCGCAAGATTCAACCTCGAATCAGGTGGGACAGTTAGACAAACGAACTAAGCCGGAATTGTCGCACAACAACGTCCGCATGGCCGCCTACGAATCCGCCACGCTCACCCTGTCCATGATAGACAGCCTTGCATGGTCAGGAGAACAATGCTGGACGGTACTCATGGGGCTTGAGAAAGCCGCTAAGATCATGACACCGCAATAGAACGCAAAGAGGGGCCGCAAGGCCCCTCTTCAGTTGTGGGATGGGTATGGTGGTGCGGCAAGAGGCGAACGAGAAGCACGCGCCCGCAGAGCGATCACGAGTCGTTAAACGATTTGCAAACACACGATGCCTACCTCTCCACGCAACCACGGGGGCACACCAAGGCAGAAACATGAGCGGCCGGACATCCTATCAAGTCTTCCTTGATAGCCTCCCGAAGGGCAGCCGAAAGAAGACAACGAAGAACACTGCGCAGTTTGATCATCCCCCCCCAGCCGGGTACGGCAAGTGTCAAGTGAATACTATCTCTGTACAGTCAGGTGCATACTAGATCTGTACATCCAGAGAGTTATTCGTCAACCGTAGGATACAAAATTTCTGATGATCCAATTACGCTATGAAGCTGGTTCTTTCTAAATTCAGAAATATCGAGAGAAATTGTGTCCATATTGTTGCGTACATACTCCACAATAAGCATCTCTGTTCCACCACTTAAAAAATATGTTTTATATTTATTTAAATCTACAATATTATCTTTCAAAAGCCACAATGCACCGCGCATAATTTCAAGCATAGCACTTTCATTTTCAACATACTTTGCAATACAATTACGCACCTCTATAGGAACAAATTTCGAATAGTCACCTCCACAAGAAGCAATACAGTTAATGCTATACAACAAATCATCTGCGATTGAACTAATATACGCAGCAGGTTCTTTCTTAATATAATCGGTCCTAATATCTTTTCTCAATATACCAACATTTTTTTTATCGTTCTGCTTAGCTTTTTGAGCCTTATCCCACACATCATGTACATCCATATCCCAATGCTGCGCACAAATAGACACCTCTTTGGGGTCAAGGCTAGTCAAATCATATTCACTACAATATGGCGTAGACTTAACAACAGACTCAATATGCCATTCAGAAATTCTGTTTCCTACATAAGAATTTGAAAGCACAACATAGTAGTCAAAATAAGAAAACAAACTCACGTAACAACACAACAATTTACCTTCACTAAAAAGATGCAAAGAATGCCTCGGAAGTTCCGCGTTAACAGTCACACTTTCTCTTCCTGCAATCCTACTTTTTTCGAAATACCAAGCCGTTTCGTCAATCATTCGTTCAAATTTATTCCTAGGATAATAAGGTACCACTTCTACATCTAAGAACTTTTTCTGTTTGACGCAAAAAGCAGCATCAAGGAGCGAAGCATCCAAACCTAGCGACAAGGCATACTCTACAGCAATTTTTGCAAGTCCTAATCTAGAATCATCGTCAAAATCAAGCAAAGAGTTCACAACACACTCATCAAATGGCAGTTCTGTCACGAAACACCAGTCTGGATACCTTTTAATCAAATTATTTTTGCTTAACGGGCTACAGTATATCTTCTTGTTCATCTCATCTAGCTTCACTCCTTTAACATATAGCCTTCCAGACTTGACACTACAATCAATAGAACCAAAAGAATCAATCTCTACAGAGCATGTGGCATTAGGATTGCTTTCCCTATCACGCTTAGTGTTAAACAAAGCAAGAAGCAGTGCGAATTTCTTACAAAAATGAGCGTCGATAGAATGGCCAAGTTGTTCACCGCACTTTTCATGCAATATTGTGCTGGAACGCAACTTTCCAGCAATACCATTAGGAATCACATGCTCACTATGCTTGTTATCTTCAGTAATTTCTTCACCACACATATAACAAAATGCCATATAAACATCCCCACATCTTGATTAAGAACCACACAACACAATTACTATTGAACGGTGCTGCGAAATAACAGACCAGAAAAAACCGCACCAAAGCGCGTTAAGCACTGAATTTTAATGTTCTAGCATAAACATTCAGACTAAGTACTGTTAGAAACATCCCCACCCTAACCTAGCTTAATTGTAAACCTCCCCAAGTTAGTGCCATCCAAATGTGCGGCGAGGCACCCTCCATGCAGTTGGCTTTCGGTTGCTGGAGTTGCCCCCGCTAAACCGGACACCCTGCGGTTGCTGACAGTCGGATGAATTGTCTTGGCGAGCGCATCCGTAATCCCTTGTGTGGAGCATTTTCGTTGTAGTCTTCGAACCACTCGGAAAGGCGCTTCAGAACGCTCGGTGCGTCGGGACAGATGTTGCAGTCAACGTAATCACGCTTGAATGTCTTCACGAATGCCTCTGCCATGCCATTGCTCTCTGGACTGCGCACCGGGGTAAAGCAGCTTCGCAGGCCTAGCCACGAGGCAAACTCCACTGTTTCCTTCGCAGTATAACAAGATCCATTGTCTGAAAGCCATTCCACTGTATGGGACGTGTGCGCATTGCCGAATCGGCGCTCCACGCTTTCCAGCATCAGATCGCGGACCATAGAGCCTGAGATGCCCCTGGTCGTCGCAACGTAGCTGATGACTTCCCGGTCGCACGAATCGAGGACGAACGCGACACGCACGACCTCCCGGTTATCGCATGGGATCTCAAACCCATCAGAACACCATCGTGTATTGCGGTGCAGAGTAACAATCTTGCCTTCGTGCGCCTTGTCTGGACGTTTGCCGTTATGACGGGTGAGCAACAGGCCATTCATCCGCATGATGCGGTAAACGCGCTTGTGATTGACTTCAGATTGCCCTGTAGCTCTCAAATGGGCATTGAGGCACGCCTGTATCCGCCGATAGCCGTAGGTTTGCCGCTCATCAAGAATGGCACGGATGAGACGAAGCAATTCCTCATCCTGCGCCTTCACGTAACGAGGCTTTCTGGTACGATGTGGACCGTCAAGCCGCTCTGCCAAACGCGAACGGGAGACTTGCAGGGAGTCCGCTACACGCTTCATAGGGAACCGTCCTCGAATGGCAACGGCGAACGCGAGATCAGTTTTTTTTCGCGTGCAATGTCGATAGCTTCCTTCAGGATTTCGACTTCCATCGTCTTTCGGCCGAGAAGCCGTTCCAAATCCCGAATGCGCTTCTTCAAAGCCTTCGCCTCTGCCACGCTCACCACTCGGTCGTCGGCCTGAATAGCCACTTTTCCGCCATCGCTCATGAGCTTTCTCCATCGAAAGACAAGATTCGGAGCGATGCCGTATTTGCGAGCCACGAAGGAGACGCTCATTCCGGGTAAAGACGACTCTTCAACTACCCGTAGCTTCTCGGCAATGGTCCAACGACGACGTTGAACCATGGTCACGACCTCGACCGTGGAAATCTCTTTAGCACTCTGTCTGGACATACCTCTAGCACTACCTCTTCGGTTGGCAGAGAGGTCCGGCCTAATTGGGGGCTACTCCAGTTGCCATATCAAATGAATATCCCCCTTGCTATACCCCACGGCGAAAGACGACCACACCTGAACCCACATTCTTGACTTTCAGCGGCTGATGTGGCTTGCTTCCACTAGGTGCTCAAAACACCTTCATCGGCGGATTGCCACCCGACAGACTGGCCTTTTCTTTTGCCTATCGCATAGGCATCTCTGCCCCTATTTGCCGGGTGTGGGCGAAATACAATACCCGTAAGGGAAAATAGCCCGCAGCTCCGATGGCTGTTTTGAGCACCCGGCAATTCCTCATGTGGGGAGTTGTCTCCGTGAACCTCAAAAGTTCCATCGGAGGCCCCATGTCCAGCATCAGCATTCCCACCGTCGACCTCGTCGCAGGTCGCCCCGTCGTCTCCAGCCTTCGTCTGGCCGAGCACTTCGGCAAAAAGCACTTCAACGTAATTCGCGACATCCGCAGCGTCTCGGCAGAAGTCAGCCCAGAGTTCAACCAACTCAATTTTGAGTGCGTTGAATATGTCGACGAGAAAGGCGAGACGCGCCCCATGTACAACCTCACCCGCGACGGCTTCACCATCGTGGCCATGGGTTACACCGGGCCGAAAGCCATGAGGATGAAAGAGGCGTACATCCGGCGGTTCAACGAAATGGAGCGCACCCTCGCCCACGGCCCCGCCGAGGCAGACACCCTCCCCGCCGCACAGCCCGTCGCCCTGCCCGCATCACATCAAGACACACTGCGCCGGCTCATCAACTCGTGGGCCGACATCGCCAGCATGACCCGCGCCCGGGCACGCGCGGAAGTCCGCAGGGCCATGAACGTCGACCGGCTCGACAGAATCCCCGCCGCAGACATGGACAGGGCCATCAGCTTCGTGCTCGGCAAGATGGAGCACGCCAGAACCGACGCGGCCCAGACCCCGCCCGCCATCGCCACCCCCAACGCCGACATGCTGCTCGACTACGGGCACCAAGTGACCAAGGCCCTGCGAACGCTCCGCGAGAGCATCGACGCCGTGCGTGGCGACCTGCCAGAGACCTACGGCAAACGCCTTGCGGCACAGGCCGGACAGTCGATGTTCAACAACGCCCGCATGGCTGCCTACGAATCCGCCACGCTCACCCTGTCCATGATAGACAGCCTTGCATGGTCAGGAGAACAATGCTGGACGGTACTCATGGGGCTTGAGAAAGCCGCAAAGATCATGACACCGCAATAGAACGCAAAGAGGGGCCGCAAGGCCCCTCTTCAGTTGTGGGATGGGTAGGTGGTTCGGTAAGAGTCGGATGATGATCACGCACCCTCTGAACAATGATAGGCGGATACCATCTTGTACTATTGAAGTTGCACATGATTTCTAATATGATGCGCATAATTCACAACAACTTCCAAGACAAGCCCTGTACACCCCACTCCGCGACGGTACCAAACTGCACTCAATCTACAACAAACGCTAATGCTGTTTCAACCTTATCTTTATCTACCATATTTCGTGGACCTTAAAAATGATGCACAACTACACAAAAAAATAAACATGCGATTACGCACATCCTACAAACAACAAAAAATTAACAGACAACGGACATAACCACGAAGGAATCCATCAAAATGAAAAAAAAGAGCAAATACGACATAATAACAAGACTAAAAAGCTTCGTGACAGAACTAAATAAAAATCGACACTCTGATAAAATGAAAAAGTTTATAAGAATCTTAGCCTGCACTACTGCAGTTTCATCAATAGCCTTATTCATACTTACTTCCAATAAAGACATAAAAATAGCACTCTTATCTTCTTTGATAGGTGCAGGCGGATCTATAGGAGCAAGCATCGCCATAATAACACAAGAATCAAAAAAAGAAAGAATAGAAACATCACGAACAACAATTATAACCATTGTATTTCTTCAGCATCTATTCAAAGACATTGAGCAAGCAAAAAATTCAGTGTTAGGTTTTAAAGCATTGCTAAAAGAACCAGGCTTAAATTTTGAAATATTAAATGAATCAATGAAAAGGATAGATTGTGCGTTTAAATACCACGACATGTCAACGCTAACAAATATAGATTACAAAGCAATAGCAATCTATACAAAACTCATTTCAACATCTTATAGCATAAAAGACGCATACTGTATTGCCAACCCTCTCGATATCAACGGCAAACCTGCACCGAACACACAGATAAACCTAGAACAGATAATTGCGCCACATCTTATAACACAATGTCACAAGTGGGAAGAATCCCTTACAAAAATCAAACAGATGACGAAAGAGGCGCTCGACGACTTCACATCAAAAGCGACCAAGCTACACGACAAAATCACGACAGAAGCTTAACAAAACAACATCAAGGGGCCTTCCGGCCCCTTTCTCATAGGCACACCTCACTAGCCACCCGACACCGCAGGTACTCCCGTAGCGTGTCCACCCGCACCCGCAGCCCGGCCCGCACGCCAACCCGGGTGGCTGGCAGCTCGCCCATGTTCACCAGATTATAGAAGGTGCTCTTGCTCACCCCTAGCACGGCGCAGCACTGCTCCCAGTTGAGCAGACGGCTACCGGGCAGCTTGTCGATGTCCAGCGCATCCATAGGCTATCTCCTCACATGGCCCCACCAGCCGGGGCGCTTCGTGTTGTCGTTACCCTGCGAATAGGGGCGCGGTTGAGGCTCCTCTTCGGGCTTGGGGATGAAGCGAATCTGCAACATGTCCGCAAGGGCCAGCAGGTTGTAGCTCACGTCCCACGCGTGGTTCGGCCTGTTTTTGGGGCACTGCCACATGCCGTGGGTGTCGCGGTATTCGGCCACCATCTGCTTGGCCCAGTCTTCGGTCAGTTCACCGTTGTACAGCCACGCGCCGGGGTCTGTGGGCGCCACCTGCAACAGGCCGTGCAGCCGGTTCTTGAAGTGCGTTGAATGGACATGCAGACGCTGCAACCCGCCGGGAATGGCGCGGCTCGACCCCGGATAGGTGTCCACCGTCCGAAAGGTGTGCGGCGTGGCCATGCGCTGCTCTCCCTTGGCGGGAATGAACAGCGGATGCAGCCGGCACCAGTCATAGACCTCACTGGTACGGTGGCCCATGGCGTCGATAACTCCGGCCTGAACCGGGTAGACCAGCCCCTGCGCATCTTCATAGACCGTGTTGAACAGCACCTCTTCAAGGTTCGAGAAGTCGTCGGGCGAGGCCGAAGGCACAAAGCCGTTGCGGATGCTCCATGACGTGGCAGAAAGCCCCCACCCGAAGGCGCGAATCTCGTACCAGAAGCCGTTGTCCTGCGTATCCACGGCAGCCAGCAGGCACGCCACCTGCCCGCCACCGGGCACAAGACCGGCGGGCCTGTCGTCGCGCAGCCGCATGACGGCCCCTGCATCGCCCTCTTCCGTGCCGTCCACCCACGGTTCGGCGAGGTAGCCGTTCATGAAGTCCTTCAGCGTTTGCAGGTCGCCAAGCTTGCGGTCGCGGTCGGCCTGAATGAACTTGGCCGCCGTCTCGGAGAGCGACACGTCGCGCGAGATGAGCGTGGAGTACTGGAACGCCACATGGCGCGGGCGGCGTTCGAGCATCCAGCTCATGGCCTCCATGCCCGTCTCCGGGTCGCGCCATTCGCCGCGCGCCACGGCCATGTCGCGGTCGTGGTCGTTCCACAGCGCACCGCAGCCCCGGCAGCGATAACGGGCCAGCATCTGGTCGTTGACCTTGGCATAGTCGCGCTCGCCCTCGGGCCACACCACGCCCACCTCGCCGTCGTCGTGCGTGAAGCGCATCTCCTGATAGACGCCGCACTTCGGGCAGCGCACGAAGTAGTGGAAGATGACCCGCGCCTCAGCCAGGCACAGCATGATCTCACCGCGCGGCGTGGATGGCGACGAGAGCAACATGCACTTGTGCGTATGCTTGAAGGTGCGCACGCGCTTCATGGCCAGCGACACCGGCCCGGCCTCGCGCTTGCCGTCGTGCTCGTACTTGTCCACCTCATCGAGCAGGAGGTGCTTCACCGGCTTGTTGGCAAGGCGCGACACGCTGCCCGCCCAGCCGAAGTGGATGGTCATGTGCCTCAGGTTGATGCTCTTGGCCGTCTCGTCGTCGGCAAGGCCGGTGATGTACTGCTCAAGCGGTGGCGACGCCTTGAGCAGCGGGATGACTCTATCCTTGGCCATTTCGCGGGCGGTATCCTGCTGGTCGAGCACCATCAGCACCGGCCCGGGGTCGCGGTCGATGGCCCACGCCAGACAGCCTAGCTCAAGGGCCGTCTTGCCCGTCTGTGGTGGCCCGCAGATGCCGATGACGCGGATGAACGGCAGCGAGTAGGCGTCCATGATGGTGCAGGTGTACGGGAACACTTCACGACGCCAGCGCCCGGGGCGCTGCCCGCCGATGATGCGGAAGTGACGCTCGCACCACTCCGTGACGCTGATGCGCTTCGGACGCCGGAAGGCACGACGCACAGCGGCTGGCCAGCGGAAGACGAAACGCTGCGGACAGTCGTCGTCATCATGCGGACGCCGGATTCTCACCACAGGAAGGGGTTCGCGCGTGGGCGGCACCAGTTGCAGTTGCTGCTCATGCGTCATGGCCACCGTCCCCGGGGAGCACTTCAAGGGCCCCTGTTGCGCTTGCTGCGCTGGCTGCGTCTGTTGCCAAGGTCGCTCCACCCATTGCCGAGGCTGGTGCGGCGGCTGTTCCCGCTGCGCCCGTTGCCGAGGTTGGCCCGGCGGCTGTTGCCGCTACGCCATTTGCCGAGGCTGGTGCGGCAGTCGTTTCTGCTCCACCCGTTGCCGAGGCTGGCGCGACGGCCCCCGTCGCACGTTCGGAGATGCCCCCTGCCGATAATCCCGGTGAATCTCCCACACTGCGTTCCAGCACCGTCGTGTGCGCCATCGAGGGCACCGCAGAGCCGCTCAAGAAGCCGGGAGCTACTGCGCCCGTCGCACCGCCAGCACCGTCCGCCGCGCCCGCGTCCGCCTCCTCATCGATGACCTCGACCTCATAGGCGCGATCCAAGGCGAAGCCATTCAGGAACACGCGGCTACGCTCGCGAAGCATGTCTATGAGCAAGGCCTCGTGCTTCGGGTTGCCATCGACAAGGCTGATGATCTCAAGGGCCTCGGAGTGGATCCAGTTGAGCAGTTCAGATTCGAGCACGGCTACGCCAGCGGACATCATCCTCTCCATTTCGCCGCGCGAGACCAGCTCGCCGCGCTTCTTGCGGAGCTCAAGTTCTTCAAGGTCGCCGCGTATGCGTTCACGCCGCAGCCGCTGCTCTAGAAGCGTCAGACCTACATCCTTCGCCGTTGCTCCCCCCTCCCCCCCCTGTGGGACCGCCCCGGCAGACACCCGAGGAGGCCAGCCCGCAGCGGTGGCAATCTTCACAATATCGTCAGCATGATAGAGACCGTCGCGCCGGGGGCGGCAATCCCGCCGGGTGCCAACATAGTTGTAGAACGTGCGGCGAGAGATGGCCCACTTGTGCTGGGCGAAGTCGGTCCATGCAGCCCCGGTTGTCGCCCACGTCTGCCCGCCCTTCGAGGTGGCAGATCCAGCCCGCCGCGCCGTCGCGCCTGTCGTCTCCATCATGGTGTTACGCCGCTCCATCCCGGTGGCACGCACCGTGCTGATTGGCTAAGTGTGCAATGTGCAACGGTTTTGAAATTCGAGTGCGCTCGCCGCCCACGTGTTCCACGACCCCTGCGGGGGGACTGGGGGGGAAGGACCCGAACGACGCCCCGGCCCCCTTGTGCCCCAAGGGTTTTGCGACTTCGCATGACAATTCGCCGCGATACGCGAGGCCGAACGCCGAAGGGCCACGGCAGCCGAAGCGCCAGCTGTGCACCACGCCCGGCTGCACGGATGTGGTCAGCCGTCTTGCACATGTGGCCCAAGGCCGCGCCGCCATGCCAGGAGAGCATGGAGTCTGCCCGGTGGCCAACGAAGCACCAGCCGGGCTGAACAGGGACACCCCGCATGGCGACAGCACTCCGCCTTTGTGTCGGCAGCCCATCGGCCTACGCATGGGCGCACCTCCTCAGCCCGCCTTCCGCGTCATGATCCATCACGGGGATTTCCGAGCGATGGCGTTCGAAGTAGACGTCGCCGGCTTCCGACCAGAAGAGGTCATGGAACTCCATGACACGGTTCCAGTTGTCCCGCGCCCATCCCTGGGAGAAGCCGAAGCCGCATCCGCCGCTCCAGAGGCGATAGACATGGAGCGGATACCGCCGCAGCATGTCGGCCATCCTTTCCGCTCCAGCCTCCGGCGCATCGCACCGGGGAGCGATGCCGAGCTTCGCGCTGTACCCCGAGGGGGTGTACTCCACCACGGCCTTCCCCCTCGCTTCTACAGGTGCGACCGATGCGCTGGCCCCGGCCGCCGTGGATGGAGCAGACGCTTGCGTCATGCCCCCGCCCTGCGGACGTGGCGTTGCGACCTCCGCCACGGTGCCGCCCGGGGACACAGCGGATACGCCGCGTTCCTTCGGCCCGTCTGGCTGGCCGTACTTAGCGAATAGCCTTTCGATCTGTGCCCGATCTTGCATGGTCTCCACTCCGGTCCGTGGTGGTCCGTATTTGGTCCGCATTCAACCTGTTGTTTTTCTTATCTGGTCCGTAGGTCCGCTGGTCTGGAGGGTAAAAAACTAGACAATACGCACGCGCGCACCCGTACACGCATGCGTGCGCCCGTGCGCGCATTATGTTCCGCGGACCACGGACCAAGCCGCATTTTACACCGCATCCCATCGGTATCTATCCGTTTTCGTGGTCCGTGAATCTACGGACCAGCACGGACCACCTCTGCGTCGACCGGCTGCAATCGCTTGGATTGTCAGGGTGTCGCTTCTTTGAGGCTGGTCCGTGTTTCGCTCACCCGCACCCTGTGCTCGGGCCGGAACGGTGGCGCCGCAGCACAGGAGGGGTACGGGGAGAGCGCACAAAAGAAGAAGAGCCATGCGGCCTACTCGATCACGACAGGGTTGAGGGTGATGTTCTCGACGAGATACGGACGCGCCCCATTGGCCGCCCGGGGGCGCGTGACACGCACGGCGGCGTCTTCACGCACCTTGCGTGCCGCCGTCTCAAGCTCGCGCATGAAGTTCTCACGGTTGAGCTGCTTGAAGCCGTTCTCGCTGGCGTACCGCTTGAAGTCCGCATAGAGGTCCTTGATGTCGGTGCGGGTGTTGTCGGTGATGGTGCAGCGGTCTTGCACGAAACCGAGCACGGGGTTGTTGAACCTGCGGTAGTCCATGAGGATGTCGCGGGTCTCGTCGCACATGGTGAACCGGCCTTGCGCCAGCAACCGGTGCAGCCCCACGAGTGCCCACTCGAAGATGCCGTCGAGTTCGGCCATGAGCTTGCCTTCAAGGTCGGGGTCCATGGCCGGGTCGTTCTCGAGGAACTGCCGTTTGAACTGGATGGGCAGGATGCGCCGGAAGTAGCCGTCGCTGTTGTCCATGACGCGGGGCAGCTTGTTGGCGGCGTAGACGAGCTTGACGCACGGGGTGAACTCGAACGAGTCCTTGTGCTTGAACGACGCCTGTATGGGGTCACCCGTGACGATGGCCTTGAAATACTCGCTCTCAAGGGCCGCCGTGGTGACTTCCGTACCCACGTTCAGCAGCTTGCCGAAGAGCGCACTGCGCTGGAACTGGTCTTCGAGGCCCGTCATGCTCACAGCCGAGCAGTTGGCCTCGCCCACCATGGCCCGCAGCACCTTGATGACCTTCGACTTGCCGTCCGACCCCGGCCCCAGAAGCAACAGGCACTTGTCGAACTTCGTCTGCCGGGTGAGGCAGTAGCCCATGAACTCCTGCAACTGGGCGATGGGGCCTTCCGTCTGGATGGTCTCTGCAAGGAACGTCAGCCAGCGTTCCGGCTTGGGCGTCGTCTCGCTGTCGTACCTGACAGGCAGCATGATGGTGGCGAGGTAGTCCCGGTCGTGCGGGGCTAGCTCAAGCGTGGTCACGTTGAGCATCCCGTTCTCGATGCAGAGCCAGTCGTCACGGTCGTTCAGCGACCTGCCGTGCGGGATGGCCGACATGGTCATGGCCAGCGACGAACACGACGCAACCCGGGCTGCCGTCGCCTCCTCTCCGAGCGCGTTGATGGCGCGCCGCTTGAGCTGCTCGTCGCTGTAGATCTCGAAGTGCTTTCCGTTCCAGACGAAAAGCTGCCCGCTCTTGTCGTGGTACATCATGGGATTCTCCTGACAGAGGTAGTCCGCGAGAATGCGCTCGCGGAAGGTGAATCGCCCGTTGGCGCTCATGCCGAAGAAGCGCATGTAGGGCGCGTTGGGGTCGGCACCTGCAGGGGGTGCATCGTCTCCGGCATCCGGAGATGCGCCGGCCTTTCCCGCAGGGACATACGGCTGCGCATCGTCGAGCAGCAGCATGAAGTCCGACAGGGTCTTGCGATGCCGGACGAAGAAGTCCGTCAGGTCCTGCCCGTGGTCTTCGGGCCATGAGCCGTCCTCGCGCAGCCCCATGAACGCGGGCCAGCGGATGATGCGCACGGCGCAGCCCTTGCGGACGAGGTTCTTCGCCGCGGCCTCGGCATACTTCTGCCCTGCCTGGTCGGCGTCATAGGCGATGACCACATCGCGCCCGGCAAGGGCTTCGGCATGGTCTTCGGGCCATTCGTTGGGCTTGCCCGTCTGGGTGATGGCGTTGCGGACGCCATGCGAGAAGGCGCACAGGCAGTCGCCCTCGCCTTCGCACAGCAGCACCCCGCCCGGGCGGAGCATCGAGGCCGGAGGAAAGAGCATGGAAGCCCCATGCCCACGGCCCCAGCTGTAGATCTTGGGCTGGTCGCCCGGTGGCTTGCCAAGGGCGTGGTAGCACCGCAGGTTTCGCAACACCCCTTGTGCATCGCGCACGGGGATGACCACCCTGTCGATGGTCTTGAGCGGAAAGACGGCGTACAGGTCGGACTTCTTGCGGAAATGGCTGAGAAGCCGCACCCCGTAGGTGGTCATGACCTCTGGCGTCCACCCGCGCTGCGTGTAGAGACGGGCCGCCCAGTCTGGCGTGACGGGGGTCATGGCCTCGTAGACGGCCTCTGGTATCTCAAGGTTCTGGCGCGGGCTGCGCTTGGCTGCCCCCTTCTGCGAGGCGGCTTCGTGCTTGCGGGTCTCGCCCGGAGTGCGCCGCGCAGGTTGCCCCACTCCGGCGTCGGCGGCGAACTCGCGCCGGAAGGCCTTGAACCCCTCGCCACTTCGCAAGGGCAAGCCGCGGACATGGCAATAGAGGTCGACGAGGTCGCCGTCTTCCACGCACTGGCGGAAGCAGTGGAACACGTCTTCATCGACGTTGTACGAGAACGACTGGTTCTGGTCGTCATGCAGCGGGCATAGACCGTTGAGCCAGTTGTCCTCTTCGTCGGTCACCGTGAACAGCTTGCGGGCGATGGCATCGCGCTGGTCACGGCTTAGGTTGCGCCCTGCCCAGCCCATTTACGCCACGCCACAGAGACCGGACAGGGTTGCGGCGGCTGTGGCCTTGCCGCAGCCTATGCCGCCGAAGATGCCGATGGTCATGGTTTCGCTCCTGAAGCCGCCTGCTCTTCATCGATCTGGCGCGCGAGGCAGTCTTCCGCTTCTTTGATGGCCTTCTGCAGAAGTGGCCGGGTCTGCTCTACGGGGCAGCCCGCCTGTTGTGCCTTGAAGAACTCGGCCAATGCGATGGTGGCTTGCGTCTGCTCATGGTCGAGACTGCGCCCATCAGGGGATGCCGTGACGAGTTCGAGGCGGTACCCGAGTCCGGCGGCCAGATAGGAGACCGGTTCTACCGTGCGAAGTGCCTTACAAAAGGCAAGGAGATCGTCAGCCGAGAACTTGGCGTTGGAAATTTCGGGGTTCAGCTGGTTCATCAGCGTCGAATACGGCACCCCCACCTCGACGCTGATCTGCTTCGCAGGAAGATCAGATTCCTCAAGAATCCTCTTGAGCATTCCCGACAGAAAGCGGTCACGCATGAAAGTCTCCCATGGCGTTTGAGAAAAAACATTGCGAAGTTCTGCTTTAAGAAGAGCTGGACGCCTGCCATGGTTAAGCATGACAGGCGTCGCCCTGCGGCAGCTCGATATGCTCAAGAAGCAGTCTGGCCAGACGACGCTGCGTTTGTGTCATCCGCCCGGAACTCTGGAGCCGATAGAGTTGCCGACGTGAGACCCCAAGCTCTTCAGCGGCCCGTAAGCCGCCTAGCTTCGAGACAAGTTGTTCGAGAAGTTGGGCGTCATTCATGGGGGAATAATATGACAACTTGTCACGTCAATCAACGACAATCATATCCACTGCCGAAAGAGGTGCCTCTGCGTTATATGGTTGTGATGCCGAAACCATCACTCGAAGAAGCCATCGTTGCCGTGTTCAACAACCTCGTAGAGACCTACGAGCCCACCCCCCGTAAGTTCGCCATGCGCGCCGTAACGTGGGTCATTCCCGGTGCGCGGCCAAAGACGTGGGAGCGGTGGAGTTCGCGCGAGACGAGGGCTGTGCCCATCCGTGAGGTCGAAATCCTTGCAGCAGCGTTCAACCTCTCGTTCGAGCAGATCATCCATCGCGCCCGGCACTATCAGGAGACCGGGGCGTTTCTTCCGCTAACGCCCGCCTAGCCACCTCGCTGCCGTCTATCATCTCCGCTATCGCCTCAAGCCTTCCGGCCAGGAGCTGCAAGACATAGTCGCGCGGCTCGCCGCAACCGCCTTCGCTGGCCATCCAGCGAAGCGTTCCTGCTATTTCATCCAGCTCTGAAAGCAGACCCATCACATCCTCCAGTGTGAGACACCTCATCGGCGAATATCCACGTCGAGCAACGGGTGTGCCTCGTGGATTTTTTGTCGCCCGTTTCGAGACAAATTGTCATTTTTTTTGTTGACTGGCGAGACAATTTGTCACAGCATGGGCCATCGAAACCGAGCAACCCAGAGCAGCGCCATACGGCAGAGGTCTGGGAGAACGCGGTGACGATACCCCCTGCGAGTACCGAGCACGGCAAGCCGCAAGCCCTAGGGAGCGGGAAGGCACGCGACGGCAGGGAATGGGGGCTCAAACGGGAACGCCAAACGACGGAGGCAGCCATGGGCATCAGCAAGAGGACGCCACGAGAGGCGATAGGCAACGTTCTGGTTCTTCGGCTCGTCATCATCGCGCAGTTGGCGGCGCACGAGGTGGACCATGCCTGACATGAACTACCGCTACGACGCCGACCTGCACAAACTGGTGACGCTGGTCCGCATGGGGGCACACACCCTGCGCCTTGCCGCCGACACCCTGCCCGCCCTGCGTACCTTGTGGTTGCAGCACATCCGGCACGGCTTCGTCCCTGCGTAGGTGGCCATGCTCAGTAGATTCAACCGATGGATGGACGACCGGGGCTATGCGTGGCTGTTCCTCGCATGCTGCATCGCCGCCGCTCTTCTCTGGGGCATGCCATGACCGTCTACTGCAAGGACAAACGTACAGCCCTGAACGACCGCCACTGCCTGTTGCGCCACATCCATTCCGTCAGGACGGAGCAGCGCCTCCAATGCGCCGAATGCCGCATAGGGCGCACCTTGGCGGAGAACGGGCTACCCCGGCCCGTGCACCACAAGGCCAGCAAGCCCCGCGTAAAGATGGTCACCCCGCTACGCCCGGACTCTGGCGTCGAACTTGCCGCCGTACTGCTGCGGGCCATGCTTGAGGCAAGCGCCGGCCGCGTGTCGCTGTCCCGCCTTTTCAAGGCCTACAACGATGCCGCCAACGCGCTGGGCCTTCCCGCCACATCACCCGGCGGGCTTGCGAAACGGCTCCGTAGCCGGGGGTGCTCGACCGTCATCACCGATGCCGGGCAGGTCATCACCGCCAGCAAGGGCACGCGCCGCTTCGTCTCTTCATCCATGCCGCGAAACCACGGCAAGAACGCAAGGTGAACGCCATGAGAATTGCCCGACCGCATAGGCAAGCCGGGGGTGCCGCATGAGCGACAAGCGCCGCCCCGACGCGACCATGCGTCTGCACCGGCCCACGGGCGAAGTGGTGCGCATCGAAATCTTCCGCTCCGAGCAGTGGCCCACACGGCCCGAGGCACAGCCCAACGCCTTTCGCATCCGCCTCGATGGTCGCTGGTGGCCAGAGGCGAAGACCATGGACGAGATCCACTTCGCCAGCCCCTACGGCATTGGCCAGCTTGTGACCCGGCTCGTGTCGGCGTCGTTCGGCATCCCTTCGGGGAGTCCCGGCAGCGAAGAACCGCCCGTGCACAAGGGCGACGTGGTGCGCGTCTACGCCGATGGACGCATCACGCGGTCACGGGCACTTGGCGACGCCGCCCGCGATCCCGCGACGATGGAATGGATGGTGCGGGTCATCGGCTTCCAGCAGCCGCAACGTGTCGACGCGCTGCTACCGCCGCCGAACGAACCCCAATCGGTTCCCGCCTGCATGACCGTCTGCACGTCATGCGGCAACGTCACCGCCGGAAGCGACGACCTCTTTCAGCCATGCCTCAACTGCGACGGCAACGAACGACTCCTCGTCCGGGCTGCCGAGCTTGGCGAACTGGCCCTCCTCAGCCGTAAGGTGGATTCCATGGCGCGTGAAGAGGGCCTCTGCGGGCACATCGCCCGACAGATCATCGAACCACCGCAGGAGGATACCGATGCGTAGCGTCCGTCTCATGCCGGCTTCCGCCATCATCGCAGAAGAGGCTGGCACCCTGCTCCACGACGTGGAGAGGCTCTTCAATCGCAGCGGCCTCAACCCGGCGGACAAGTTCGCGCTGGCCAACGTCCGCATGGCCCTGCGCCGCGTCAGAGACAGACACCGCCAGTGCATGGGCGTGGACATGCCTGACGCCGCACCGGAATCACCCTGCATTTCGTGCCATCGCGCCCTACGCGAGAACCAGACGCCCTAGCGTCCGGCTCCGAGACGTCCCCGGCGATTCGCCCCCGGATAGCCGGGGCATGAGGAAATCGGGCCGGGTAGCCCGCACCACGACACCTTCGCACGCACGGCGCGGCGAGAAGCGGGCAGCCGAAACACGCCGGGGGTGGACGACGACACCCCTGGCCAAACCGGAAGAGATGAAACGCAAGGCAAGCCATGAGATGCGCGGCGCTCTCAACCGGGAAAACATCACCCGGTGCCGGGACGGAAGCAGACAGGCCTACAGCATTGTCGACCACCAGACACACCGATCAGGCTGCATGAAGGAGAAAGACATGATGAACGTTGAAGAGATCAAGGAAATCTACTCCGGCCAGATTGCCGAAGCCATACGCGAGGCCATGGCCCCGGTCGTCGAACTCCAGTCCATCGCGGTGAAGTTCACCCTGACCGCCAACGAGGTGAGCCGCCTCTACGGTATCAGCGAGTCGCTGCTCGAGAAGCTGCGTGCGGCCGGAAGGGGGCCTGCCTATATACAGGCAGCGCACAAGGGCAAGGTGCTCTACACCAGAAAGGCCATGGAGGACTGGCTGGCCCGCAACACCTTCCAGACGCAAGCCTAGCTACAGGATTCCGTCGAGCTGATTCACGGCCTCGCGCCGCGTGTCGGGGGCCAGCTTCGCGTAGCGTCTGGTCATCTCGACGACGCTGTGCCCCATGAGGTCTGCAACCGTATAGAGAGGTACGCCTCGCTGGACGAGCCACGAGGCGAAGGTGTGGCGCAAGGTGTGGAACACGACCTTGTGCCGCGCATCATCCACCCCGTCATTGAGTTCCAGATCGCGGACAACCCGGACGAACGTCTGGTTGATCGTCCGCATCCCCTCACCCGACGCCTTGGTGAAAACGAACTCCTCGGGTCGGCGACCAACCACATACCGCGCCAGCACCCGCGCCAGATCTTCCGTCATGCTCGCCATGCGGCTACCAGACTTGGCGTCCATCACGGCGATGACCCGTGCGTCAATGTTGACGTGCTGCACCTTGAGCGAAAAGATCTCGCGCAGCCGCAACCCTGCGAACAGCGAGACCCTGCACACATCGGCGAACTGGGGAGAACGGCAGTCCAGCTCCTCAAGAAGCCAGCGGGCCTCTTTGGGCGACAGGAAACGCATCCGGGCATTGTCTACACGCTTGACGACCACGCCATCCGTGGGCGTAGGGCCGTGATACACACCCCACCCCGCCATACGGCGGTACAGACGCTTCACGAGGCCGACAGCATGGACTCGCGTCTGTGGTGACAAGTCACCCATCCGGCGCAGCAACTCGTTGATGTCGACGGTCTTGACCTCATCCATCCTGCGAGAACCGATCACCGGCTCGATGTGCTTCAGGTACAGTGAGCGGTCTGTCTTATAGGATGACTTGGACGCCAGCCAGTCTCGGCAGTAGAGCGTCCATGCATCCCCTACCGTCATGTTCGCCCGGACGACCTGCTTCGAGAGGCGCACCGCATCGGCACGGAGTGCCGAGGCCAGCTGCGGGGTCATGCCGTCCGACCTCCACCCCGCCCTCTTCCAGACGAGCTTACCCTCGACCTTGATGCAATAGTCGTAGGCGACGTCTGCCTTGCCCTGGTATTTTCTCGTGGTTGACGCCACTTCGAAAACGCCTGTAAACCTCGTTTTACGACGTGCCACGACGCCCTCCCGTAGCTAACTTTTGGCTAACCAAGTAGCGTGGCTAACCCTACAGCTAACCTTTTTCAGAGGCAAACTACGGGCAAATGAGGGCTATCAGAATTTGCAACCATCTGTTATGATGCACAATGCGGAAAGTTCAGACAGAGTGCGGACAAGGTTGCACAGCTTCCCAAGCTGAAGGTCGCGGGTTCAAATCCCGTTTCCCGCTCCAGAATTCAATGCCTCACGAGAAATCGTGAGGCATTTCGCTTTGATACGCAATCAAACGCTTTGACATGATGCCGTAGCGAATTGGCGCAGACAATTCGGCTGCCCCCAGGGGGGGCTTGAGGCGTCGCTGGCGCATCAGGACTGCAGCGTCAGACGCGCCCTCAAGAAACCGGGCTATTCCAGTGCCCGCAATTCTCGCATGAAAAGCCCGAATGGCTTGGCGTGCCGTCGGCTGCAAGCTCTATCTCGACCTCGTTCAGCGTACCGCAATTCCCGCAGGGAATGCGCGCCATGCCAGCATCGGGCGCGTAGTCGCATTCCTCACCATTGATGGTGACCGTTGCCGTGAAGTCTGCCATGACGTACTCCTTCCTTGCGCTATGGACGTAGGCATAAAAACTTTCCCCTCATTATAGCGCGTACGGCGTGCCACAGGCAAGAAGACGGACAGCATGGCCAGCTAAAGAAGCCATTGACAGCAGGCAACGCCCGACAGATATCCTCGCCCTGCCCGATATTATAGAAACATTTCGAATGATCATCATATGTTTTACGATAACAATATTACCCTTACTTCTATTGCATGCAACCTTCTTCCCCACTGCCAAGTGGCAAGCGACAAGAAGGTAGGGCATTTTCACTTTTCCACCAACACCACATCCCACTCCTACTAGTATTCCCTGTTTTTTACTGCTACACAGCGCCCGTGTTCCCTACACTTCGTGGATTCGTGAAAATGCATAAAGAGGGAGAGTCTATGGCCCGCATAAAGACGCTGGCTGGCGCTGTACTTCTGGTGACTACCGTGACAGTGCCTACTGCGTATGCGTCGGACGTGGAAGATGTTGTAGAAGTGGCAAGTGACATTGTTGAGCTGATCCGTGAGGTAAGCGGTGCACGGCACCGATACGAGGATAACCGCTCTGAATCGTATCGCCGTGAATGGCTCGAACAACGTGATCGCCTCGAAGAACTGCGCACTGATGAGATATCGAGGCTGGCAGGTGTGTCACGCGGGGCGATTCGTGACATGCGCTCTCGTGATTACGGGTGGGACGCCATCTGCGACATTTATCACATCAATCCTAAGCGGATAGGGCTTAAGGCGCATCAGGGCCGTGACGATGATGACGACTAGCCAGTAGCCGCGCCCAAGAGCGCCATCGCAAACAATAGAAGGGCATCTCATGTGAGGTGCCCTTCTTCTTCGACTATTCCAATGCTGTGAGCACTCCTGACAGTCACGGGAGCATGAAAACCACCTATTGACGGCACGCGGTCACCACTGGTGTTACAGGGGTCCTGTGCACCAGAGGCATGCTTGCCCAAAAAACTGTTTGTTGATCATTCAAGAATCTCTTTCAGAGTGTACCCATGCGCCAAAAACAAGTGCCACGTAGCCTATCGCCCCTCATCCCCATTTGACACCCCTACTGTACAGGACGAGTATTCACCTGACCCTACCGTACCCATAGGGATGTTACTCAGGTTGTCTTCTTTCGGCAGCCTTCGCAAAGGCTTGGCTGGTAGTCCGAACGCTCATGCTCATGCCCTGGTGGGGCCGCTCTTTGTTGTAGTGATGCAGATAGGCGCCGAGGCCTACCTGCATTCCCTCCAGCCCTCATCCCACTTTTCATGCCTGCCGACGATTCATGGTACACCCATCTTGTGTCCCTGATGGCAGGCTGGATAAGTTGCTGGCTGCAAAGAATTCCCCGCTTGAAAAGACAGGTCTTCTCCCTCTGTCTCCGCCCACTCCTCCCAGCTTTCAGACTCTACACTGTGAGCATAGAGCGTCCTATTGCACATCCCCCCTAACAGCCCCGGCCCATCACACCGATTTATCCGAAAGGTTGGCGCAGCGAGCCTGTTGTGCTACAATCCCCCGCATCATCATGCCAGCCATCAAGTCGGCATGAAATCCCTGAACACAACAGGAGCGGACATGTATCCCTTCGACTTCTACAATCCGACCCATATCGTCTTCGGCAAGGACAGGCTGCCAGAAATCGACCGTCTCGTCCCGAAGGACGCGCGCGTCCTCATCCTCTACGGCGGTGGCAGTGCCAAGCGCTTCGGCACCATCGACGCCGTGAAAAAGGCGCTGGGTGACCGCTTCGTCATGGCCTTCGGGGGCATAGAGGCGAACCCGCAGTTCACGACCCTCATGCGGGCTGTGGCACTCACTCGCGAGAATGACATCGACTTCCTGCTTGCCGTCGGTGGCGGGTCGGTGATGGACGGCACAAAGTTCGTCGCCCTCGCCCACGGCTATGAAGGTGACGAACAGGGACTATTGAAGCACGGGCTCAACCCCATTCCCATCGAAAAGGCCCTGCCTCTCGGCACCGTGGTCACGCTTCCGGCTACAGGTTCAGAGATGAACATGGGCGGGGTCATCAGCCACGGCAACGGAAAATACCCGGTGTTGTGCGCCGCCACGTTCCCGCGCTTCTCCATTCTCGACCCCACGCTCACCTACACGCTTCCCGCAGCGCAGGTGGCCAATGGCGTCGTCGACACCTTCGTGCACGTCATGGAACAGTATCTGACCTTCCCTGCCGAGGGCCGTTTTCAGGACAGGACGGCCGAAGGCATTCTGCTGACCCTCACCGAAGTGGGATACGCCACCCTCGAAGACCGTGCAGACTATGACCCGCGCGCCAATCTCATGTGGTGCGCGACCATGGCCCTCAACGGACTCATCGGCGCAGGCGTGCCGCAGGACTGGACGTCGCACATGATCGGGCATGAGATAACGGCCCTGCATGGTGTTGACCACGGTCGCACGCTTGCCGTCATCCTGCCCGCCGTCATGCGCGTGCGCCGCGAACAGAAGCGCGAGAAGCTGCTCCAATACGGTCGTCGTGTATGGGGCGTCACCGCCAAGGACGAGAACGCTGCCATCGATGAGGCCATCGCCAGAACCGAGTTCTTCTTCGAAAGCCTCGGCGTACCCACCCGCCTCTCCGCATACGGTATCGGTGAGGAGGCATTCGACGCCATCATCGCAGGTTTGAAGGAGAAGGGGCATACCGCCATGTCCGAACGGGGCGACCTCACGCTCGAGGATAGCCGGAACATTCTCAAGGCTGCACTGTAGCAAAGTCGCACTCTGCACTCGGGCCATGAGGCCCGACGCAGCCCTGCCCGCAACAAGAACATATACACCATACAAGACCGGCCCGGTGCAGCAATGCCCGGGCCGTTCTTCGTGATGCCTACCGCGCTTCATGTGAGGGTGTGGGTGGGGCGTACCGCGTCTGAAACCTGCAAGAGTCCTCGAGGACGCGGTACAGAAAGACTACGGCACGATCACATCATGCACGTCAGGGGCCAATCGCCACTCCCCCTGCCATCGACCCTGCACAGCCCCACGCATATCCTTGCGGATGGCATCGTACCTTGCAGTGTCACTTCTGCAGTGCCTCCAGCACCGGGCGACGGGCACCGGTCACGGCATGACTGCCCTGATAGGCGATGTAATACGATGAAATCTGAGCGACGTAGGTCACAGGTTCACGCCCGACGTATCGTAACGCCGCATATTCCACATTGCCGAACCAGCGATTGGGGTCGAGTCCCATCCGTATGGCACGTTCGCGGACACGGGCCATGCGGTTGGGGCCCATATTGTAGGCGGCAAGGCTGAACAGCGTCCTGTCCGGTTCGCGGATATCGGCATCGGAAAAGTAGTCCGACCGCACATATTCAAGATAGCGCACCCCGGCATGGATGTTCGTCACCGCCTCCTTCACGACATCGGGAAAACCCATGGTCCGGGCTGTCGAAGGTAGCACCTGCATCACTCCGACGGCACCGCGTGGACTGCGCAGCTTCTGGTTGAGACGCGACTCCCGGTAGCCCTGCGCAAGCAAGAGCAACGGGTCGAAGGCATAGGTGTCGCCATAGCGGATGAAATGGGGATAGAGACGCTTTGCCCGGGCAGCGAACTTGCGGTTGAGCCCTTCGACGTGCCACGACCTGTCTGCGTAATAGCGTTCCAGCAGTCCAGCAGCCTTCTTCACGGCCCTCCCCCCATCGGCAGCGAAGAAGGCGTTCACTTCATGCAGCAACCCCGGGGCATCGGGGCGTACCGCCCATGCGATGTCCTGCCCCGTCTTCAACTTGAGCGAAGGCAGAACCTGCACATCGGGCATGGCGCGTCGCCACAGCCGGGCACGATGACTGTCGGCGACCATCAGGTCTATGGCACCTGTCCCGAGAAGGTCGAAGAGGTCCTCCGGTTGCAGGTCGGCCGATGGCGTCACGATGTTCAAGGGCGCAAGGCCCTGTGCGGCAAGACGGACGTTGAGTTCGCCCAGATGCTGCTCGTGGCTTGAGCCCCGGACGACATGCACCGTCCTGCCCGCGAGTTCATCCAGGCTCGTTGGCACGGGTGCACCCTTGCGGATGGCAAAGACCTCGTCGATGCCGCGCAGGTACGGCGTGGCGAACGGGACGCGTGCGCTACGTGCCTCCGTGACGGTGAACCCGGCAGCGGCAATGTCCCCCTTGCCCTGCTCAAGCGCCGTCAACAGTTCATCGAACGCGACCGGAATGAAGATGGCGCGGACAGGCAGGGCCTTCTTGCCCCCCTTCTTGCCAAGCCATGCGGCGAATGCACGGGCGAGTTCGACTTCCACGCCGCGCAGTTCGCCGTCAGCGATGAAGAAATCTCCCTTGCGGTAGGTGACGAGAACACGAAGCACTCCACGTTGCCTTATCTCCTTCACATCACCCGAGAAGGCCTTCTCCGCAGGGAGGATGAGGTCCTGGATGCGGTCTTCCGGCAACGTCGCCGGGTCATCCTCCTGGGCTGCGACCATGGCGGCGGCTGTACCCGACACGACAACCAGACAGGGCGCTGTCAGGGCGAACATGAAACAGAACAGCACGACAACGCGTGACCACCCGGAGGATTTCGGCATAGGTGCTCCTTTCCTGCCCGTGACGGGGAGGCACAAGCCCATGATAGTACGCGATATCGGCATGATGCAAGACATTCTACCCGGCGCGAAAGGCACACTAGGCTGGTGACGCGAGAAAGCAGGACAGGGCCTTGCCGCCTTGAGACACGCACACCGGGCCGGATGCCCTGCACATTCGCATGGTTGGAAGCTAAAAAATCATCGTGATAAAAGTTTATTGACACAACAATAAAAATGCGATTACTGCGAAGTCATGCGGTAACGCATTGAACCGTTCCGGCAAGAATGCAGGAATGACAACCAACCGCCGAAAGGAACACTCGCATGATCAACCCCATCGCCACCCCCAAGGCTCCCGGCGCTGTCGGCCCCTACTCTCAGGGTATAGATACCGGTTCTCTTGTCTTCGCCTCCGGTCAGTTGCCGCTGCACCCCGAGACCAAGACCATGCCTGCCGACATCCGTGAACAGGCCGCACAGTCGCTGGAGAATCTCAAGGCCGTTCTCGAAGCCGCCAGCAGCGGACTCGACAAGGTGGTCAAGACCAGCGTCTTCCTTGCCGACCTCGCCGATTTCGCCGCCGTCAACGAAGTGTACGCGAAGTACTTCGCAACCCCCTTCCCGGCCCGTTCGTGCTTTCAGGTGGCGGCCCTGCCCCTTGGCGCACGTGTGGAGATAGAAGCCATCGCCGTCAAGTAGCGACGGCGACAACGAGGCAGAGGAGAAGGGCCCGTCCCACAAACTCCATAGGGGACGAGGCCGCCAGGCCCTCAGTTCGGCACAACATCAACCACATGGAGAAGCTGCCATGAAGCGCATTCCCGAACCGTTCCGCATCAAGATGATCGAACCCATTCGCATGACCACCCTCGAAGACCGCACCAGGGCACTCGAAGAGGCGGGGTACAACCCCTTCCTTCTCAAGAGCGAGGATGTGTACATCGACCTGCTGACCGACTCCGGCACCGGTGCCATGAGCGACCGTCAGTGGGCGGGCCTCATGATGGGCGACGAGGCTTACGCTGGTAGCCGCAACTTCCTGAATCTCGAAAAGGCCGTGAAGGACGTGTTCGGCTACGAGCACACCGTCCCCACCCACCAGGGGCGCGGCGCCGAACAGATTCTCTTCCCCTGCCTTGTGGCCCGCATGAAGGGCGACAAGCCCGTCTTCATCTCCAACTACCATTTCGACACCACCGCCGCCCACGTCGAGATGACGGGCGCCAAGGCCATCAACGTGGTCACCGAGAAGGCGTTCGACACCGGCACCTACTACGACTGGAAGGGCGACTTCGACCTTGAGAAGCTCGAAGCCACCATCAGGCAGCATGGCGCGCAGAACGTGGCTGGCATCATCGTCACCATCACCTGCAACAGCGCAGGCGGCCAGCCCGTCTCCATGGCGAACATCCGCGAGGCAGCAGCCATCGCCAAGCGCCATGGCATCACCGTCATCATCGACTCCGCCCGTTTCTGCGAGAACGCATGGTTCATCAAGCAGCGTGAGGCCGGATACGCCGACAAGTCCATCCGTGAGATCATCCGCGAGATGTACTCCTACGGCGACGTGCTCACCTGCTCTGCCAAGAAGGACCCCATCGTCAACATCGGCGGCCTCTGCTGCATCAAGGAGGACGTCGACCTCTTCCGTGCCGTGCAGGTCCGCTGCGTGCCCATGGAAGGCTTCGTCACCTACGGCGGCCTTGCCGGACGCGACATGGAAGCGCTGGCCATCGGTCTCTATGAAGGTACTGACGAACACTTCCTCACCTACCGCATCAAGCAGGTCGAATACCTCGGCGAACGTCTGCGTCAGGGCGGGGTTCCCATCCAGTACCCCACCGGCGGTCACGCCGTGTTCATCGACGCCAAGCTGATGCTGCCCCACATTCCGGGCAACCAGTTCCCGGCACACGCCCTCGCCAATGAGGTCTACATCGAAGGCGGCGTGCGCGGCGTCGAGATAGGTTCGCTGCTGCTCGGGCGCGACCCCGCCACCGGCCTGCAGAAGGAATCGCCGCTGGAACTGCTGCGCCTCGCCATCCCGCGCCGCGTCTACACCAACGACCACATGGACTACATCGCCGACACGGTCATCGCCGTGCTCGACCGCGCGTCGTCCATCAAGGGCCTTGAGTTCACCTACGAACCGCCGGTGCTGCGTCACTTCACCGCGCGTCTGCGCCCCATCGCCTGACAGGACGGGGGGAACGCCTTCGGGCGTTCCCCCCTTTTTTACATCAACACCGGGAGCATGACGGAAGCACCGCCTGTCCACTGCGGCTATGGACAAGGCCGGAGGCCGATGCCTTCGACATTCGCACCGCACCCTCCCGCAGAGCACGAGACACATCGAGAGGAGTGACCATGTCACAGTGCATGACAGCCAACGGGCAGACCGCCACGCAAGCCGGGGTGAAGAATCCCTCGGTTCTTGGCGGCGCCATGATCATAGCCGGGACGACCATCGGCGCGGGCATGTTCTCGCTGCCGAGCGTCTCTGCCGGCATGTGGTTCTTCTATTCCCTCTTCGTCCTGTTCGGCACGTGGCTTTGCATGTGCCATTCCGGCCTGATGATCCTCGAGGCCAACCTCAACTATCCCGCCGGGACATCCTTCGACAACATCGCCAAGGACTGCCTTGCCAGACCCGTGCGGCTGCTGAACAGCCTCTCGGTGGCCTTCGTGCTCTACATTCTCACCTACGCCTATATCAGCGGCGGCGGGTCCATCGTCGCGCATACGGTGAAGGCGGCTGTGGGCATCGACGTTCCCATGAAGCTGGGCGGCTTCCTCTTCGCGCTTGTGCTCGCGTTCGTCGTATGGCTGAGCACCCGCGCCGTCGACCGCATCTCCACCATCATGCTCGGCGGCATGATACTCACCTTCTTCTCGTCGGTGAGCGGCCTCATGTTCAACGTGCAGCCCGCTGTGCTCTTCGACACCGGCGACACCAGTGCGCCATACTCGCCCTTCATACTCGCCACGCTTCCCTACTTTCTCACCTCGTTCGGGTACCACGGCAACGTCCCCGGACTCGTGAAGTACTACAACAAGGACCCGAAGGCCGTCGCCAAGACCATCATCTACGGCAGCTTCCTCGGCCTCATTCTCTACGTGTGCTGGCAACTCAGCGTACTGGGCAACATCCCGCGCGAGGAATTCCTCGACATCGTCGCCAAGGGCGGCAACATGGGCATCCTCGTGGGGGCGCTGTCCAAGGTCACAGGCAGCACCAACCTCGACTACCTGCTCCAGGTCTTCTCGCATCTTGCCGTGGCGACCTCGTTCCTCGGCGTGACGCTTGGCCTGTTCGACTGCATCGCCGATACGCTCGGCTTCGACGACTCGCGTCTCGGACGTACCAAGACCGCCATCGTCACCTTCGTGCCCCCGGCCATTGGCGGCCTGTTCTACCCCGACGGATTCATCATGGCCATCGGCTTTGCCGGGCTTGCAGCCACCGTGTTCGCTGTCATCGTACCCGCCATGATGGCACTGGCCACACGCAGGAAGTTCGGCAACACCACCTACCGCGCCCCCGGCGGCAACGTGATGCTCTATGTGACCATCGCCTATGGCATCACCGTGGCCATCTGCCATGTGCTGACCATGTTCGACATGCTGCCTGTCTACGGCAAGTAGCGAAACGTCACGGGCAGCAGCCCCACGCACCAAAAGGCGGCGCATCGTCACTGATGCGCCGCCTTCGCATATGCAGCCCGTCAGGACGAACGCCCGACACTCAGAGGGGTTGAGGGGGCCGTTGTCCCTGCGGGTGGCCACCGTCGCCACGCGTTGCCGTCTTCCCGCAAGGGGCACCGATGTCGGCCCATCTCACTCGACGGCAGAGGGGTGGCAGATGCCACATGCAGCAGGGGCGACGCCCTTCCGGAAGCGCCGCCCCTGAGATGCGAATGCACAGCGAGATGCCGCCACACGGGCGATGGTCAGCCATTCACCCGTTGCAGATAGCGGTAGATGGTTGCCTCTGAGGCGGCAAGATGCCTTGCCACAACTGCCACTGTCCCCTTCAGCAGGAACACGCCCTTCTCGTTGAGGGTGCGCACGATGGCCATCTTCTCGTCCGGCGTCATGCGTTCGGGTGCGATGGCCGCACCGTTGACCACCTGCCGGATGATGCTGTCGGTGAGGTCTTCGATGGACTCGGCGAAGGTCTCGAGCGTATGCGGCACATCAGGTTCGGGACGTCTGGGCATGAGCCGCCCGCGTTCGATGAATCTCTCAAGAAGGCCGTGCGCCTCCACGAGGGACGAGGTGTCCATGTTCAGGCACAACATCCCCGCCAGTTCACCGTCATCGCTGAGAATGAAATAGGTCGCCGAATGCAGGGGGCGTCCGTCACGACTCTGCGTCTTGTAATCCATGACGAAGGGCCGTTCCTTCCATGCCCCCTCCTTGAGAAGCCGCAGGGCGAGGTCGGTGAGCGGTGCCCCCTTGCGGCGTCCGCTGATATGATTGTTGGCAATGGCCAGCACCGAATTGTCAGGGTTTCTGACATCGTGCAGCACCACTTCACAGTCCTCACCCAGAAACGCGCCCAGAAAATCCACAAGCGGCACATACCGCTCGATGGTGCATGAGGTCGTCTTGTCTGCCACGTCGTATCCTTCGGGTAGTTGCTGTGAAAAAATAGTCTTTGTGCAAAAAAACTATTGTACAGCAAAAAAACTGTCAAGCCAATCTCGCCAGCACCGCCGCAACACACCACCGGAACGCCCCGAGTGCCCCCCCGGCAGACGTTGTAACAGCCTCACCGACAGAGGTGCCCCTCCATCATGGCGATGCCCGCCGTCCGCCAGCCCGCCGTGGCCCTTGCCAGACACCCCGGTTCAGGCTTTGCAGAAAAATGTGACTGACCATGCAAAGAAGTGTTGACAGGCGACGAAGGTTTGCGTTAGCACACGACCCGCACGAGGGAACAGCCCCGATGTCCGCATCAGAGCCGCTTCCTTTCCCACATTGTGGGTCTGAACGTGCGGGAGTAACTCAGTGGTAGAGTGCAACCTTGCCAAGGTTGAAGTCGCGGGTTCAAATCCCGTCTCCCGCTCCAGAGAAGGCACGGCCGGTCGCAAGACCGGCCTTTTCTTTTGCCTTGGGCCAACTGCCGGTGACATATCCGCCACCCGCGGCCTCCACACCCGAGGGCAGCATCGAGCACCGTCCCTGCGGGGGAAAGGCCCCCTGCCGTACCGCCCCGGGCAGCATACTCCACGCCCGCCAGCCTCTGCCCTTCACATCTTGCGCAACGCCGTACCTTGAGGCATGAACTCCCGACGGGCAACCACCCGCAGCAACAGCAAGGAAGGCACATGCACACCGATACCCCTTCGCTGGAGTCGCTGCTTGAAGCGGCGCGCCAGCGTTACGATGTCGTTTTCGAACCGCTCACCGTGGACGAGACCCCCCTCGACGTGCTCCAGATTCGCAACATGCGCCAGCACATCGACGCGCTCGTCGCCAACCGCAGTGTCCGCGACCCGCTGCACGACCTGCCCCTGTGGGCGAAAATCTGGCCCGCGTCGTTCGTGCTGGGCCGCTTCCTGCGCAAGGCGTCACCCGAAGGGCGCACGCTCCTTGAAGTAGGGGCGGGCTGCGGCGTGACAGGACTCATCGCCTCGCGCTATGGCTTCGCACATGTCACCGTGTCTGACATCAACGAGGACGCCCTCCTCTTCGCCCGCGCCAACGTGCTCAAGAACGGGCTCGAAGACCGGGTTTCAGTGCGCCGTGTCGATGTGGCTTCCACCCGTCTCGACGAGAAGTTCGACGTCATCGCAGCATCGGAGGTGCTGTACCTCGAAGAGTTGCACCGGCCGCTCATCAAGTTCCTGCTGCGCCATCTCGCACGGCGTGAGGATGCCGTGGCCATGCTCTGCACCGACACCCGCCGCAAGATGGGGCGCTTCTTCAAGCAGGCCGAACGCGACTTCCGCATCGAGGAACAACTCGTGGGCATCCGCACCACGGGTGACGACGGCGAAGAGGAACGCCGCGTCTTCACCATCCACCGTCTGCACCACAAACACCCATGATACAGCTTCGCCCCTGCCCCAAGAGCTACACACGCGACCAGGACAAGGCGACCACCCCGGCAGAGACCGTACGCCGGGTGCGCGAACGCCTCGCCTCGCTCGACATCAGCATACTCGCCGAGACGCGCCGGGTGGATGTGGGACGCCTCGGCATCCCCGTCTTTCTCAGCGTGTGCGGCGCCGATGCCCGTGCCGTGATGCCCACGCGCAAGCAGATGGGCAAGGGTGCCTCGCTGGAACAGGCGCAGGCATCTGCGCTCATGGAGTTGATGGAGCGTTACAGCTTCTTCACCTTCTGGCGAGACATGCCCGGCATGGTGGAGGCCACATGGTCCGAAGCCCGAAACCGTTTCGGCGACGCGCTGATACCCGTCGATGAGATTCTGCACTCCGTGCATGACACCCTTTCCCCCGACGACGCCGTCCGCGCCCTCGACCTGTGGCGCTGGAAGTTCTTCCCCGCCACGGACATCACCCACGGGCGCGAGGTATGGCTGCCCCTCGACTGGTTCAAGAAGCTTGGTGAGTTCAACGGCTCATCGGCAGGCAACACCGAAGAGGAGTCCATCCTTCAAGGCAGTTGCGAACTTGTGGAACGCCACGTGTGCTGCCTCATCGACCGCACACAGCCCGAGTTGCCCACCATCGACCCGGCGTCCCTCGACGACCCTGTGCTGCTTGAACTTGCGGCTGCCTTCGAGCGCAACGGCATCCGGCTGGTGCTCAAGGACTTCTCCATGGGGATGCCCGTGCCTACGGTCGGGGCCATCGCATGGGACCCTGCCACCTTCCCCGAACGCTCCGAAATCGTCTACACGGCAGGCACGTCATCCTCTCCGGTGAAGGCAGCCATACGCGCCGTGACAGAGGTCGCACAGCTTGCGGGCGACTTCTGCACCGGGGCCTGCTACGAGGCCTCGGGGCTTTCCAAATACGAAAGCCTCGACGACATCGCGTGGCTTGTCGCCGGACCCGTTGTCGCCCTTGACACCCTGCCTTCGGTGGAGACCGACGACATCCGCGACGAACTTGCCGCGCTCTGCGACGGGCTTGCCGCGACGGGGCACACGCTCTACAGCGTGTCCACCATGAACCCCGATGTCGGCGTCAACACTCATTACAACATCGTGCCCGGGTTCCACTTCCGTGAACGCGACCGTAACGCCTCACTGGGGCTGTTCATCGGGCGCATCCTGAGTGAAGAGGCAGACGCCGGCACGGCGCTGGCGGGGCTCTCGGTTCTGGAGGAGCTCTACCCCGGTGCGCATTTCCTGCCCTTCTTCAAGGGGATGCTGGCACTCAGGGCCGAGTCGCACCACGAGGCCATCAGCTTCTTCGAACAGGCCGAACCGCTGCAGCCTGAAGCGGACTCTCGCGGTCTGGCGGCCTTCTACGGTGCCTATGTGCGTACCCTGCTCACAGACTGGCAAGGGGCCCTTCCCGGGCTGGACCGTGCCGTGACCGAATGCCCCGAGATGAAAGAGTACTTCAACCTGCGCGGGGTGTGCCATTTCAAGCTTGGCGACTACGCACAGGCCGCACAGAACTTCGCGCAGGTACTGCATATCGACAAGGGGGCCGTGGTCGACCTCGCCAATCTCGGCCTGTGCCACAAGTTCATGGGTGACACCGAGAAGGCCGAAGAGCTTCTCTCCGCCGCACTGGAGATAGACCCCGGCCTCGACTTCGCACGCCGCCATCTGGATGAGATGCGCCAGCCCTGACCCTGTACCTCGGCGTGTAGCCCCTGATACCCGCACGGATGAAGCAAAGAAGGTCGCCCCCGGGCGACCTTCTCTATTGCAACACCGTCCTCCGCACACATCACAAACGCCTGCCTGACGGAGGTCTCAGGCCACTCGCGCCAGCACTATCGCTTGTTGGCCTTTTCCTGCGCCTCACGGAACAGCCTGTCCTTGCGCTTTTCGAAGGACAGTGCCGTGCGCAATGCCGCAAGGCCGAGGGCAAAGAGGCTGAAGAACATGATAAGCAGCTTCTGCACCTGCCACTTTTCCGCGCTGGCAAGCCCCAACGCCCACGAGGCTCCCGCCTTGTCGCCGTAGTAGATGGACAGGGGAAGCACAACGAGTATGCACAGCAGAATGCCTATCTCCATCCACATGAACGTACGTCCCATGAACAGCGTGAACAGCGTGGCATCACGGACGATACGCAGGAACTTGAGACGCGATTCGAGCTTCTTGATGCGGTCCATCTCCGTCTCGACGGTCGCCTGCGCCTTCTTGAACGATTCTGCCGTCTGGAAATGGGTGCGGATGGCCCAGTTGAGGTTGGCTGCGCACTTGTTGTAATCGCGGTTGAATTCGATGAGCAGACTGGGAAAGGGAAACCATGCGGCCTCGTCCCGAACGCGGGTGAGGCGTTCCATATAGCCCTTGAACCGCTCCTTCAACTCCCTTCCCTCACGGGCGACACGCGCCTGAAGCTCACGTTCGATGCTGGCACAGCCATTGATCAGCATCTGGAACGCCACAAAACTCCTGGAATCGGCAATCTGGCGCAACACACCGATGCGTTCGGTGGCATGCAGCGTGAACGGATGCTCATCGGGGAACCACGCCCCCACCTCGCCAAGCAGCCTGTCCAGCCCTTGCCTGTCTTCCGCTGCGCGCTTTTCCGCCTCGCCCCACGGAATGGTCAGGGCTGAAAAGAGTTGCAGGTGCCCCCGTTCGAGTTCGGGGTCGACCAGCAGACGATTGAAGATGGCAGGGTCACGCTGGATGAGATTGAACACATGCCCCAGTGCCTGGTCGGCGAAACCCATCTTCACCTGACACACCGTCTGCCTGTATTCCGCGTCAATCCACAGGGGACAGAGACGGACGGCCTGCCTGTAGCATTCATTGGCCTGCGGATAGCGCCCCTGCATCTCATGCAGCCGCCCTTGCAAGAAATCGTGCCATGCCTGCTGCAACGGGGTGTTGCACAGCGTTGCGGCCTCTTTCCACAGTGCCAGCGCTCGGGTGGGGTCTCCCCGTTCAAGGGCGATGAACCCCTGAAGGGTTCGAGACCGATAGTCGCGAGGGTTGCGGGCGATGACTGGCCCCAGTTCCTTTTCGAGAGGGATGAGGTCGGCACCCGCAAAGCGGTGATAGAGGTCCCATACCGGATTGTCGTCATGAGGGGCCTGTTCTTCAAGCCCGCGCGGGTAGTCCTTGCCCCGCGCCAGCCACATGCCGGGGATGAAACGAAGCTGTACGGCCGAATTCAGGGCGAAGATGGCGCGCATGAGCACGCCCTCGGCCCCCGAGGCCCCTGCAAGCTGTGAGAACCCCTCTTCAACACCTGCGGTGAGTGCATCCTCGATGCCCTTGAAACCGGCGTTGATGGTGTCGAAGTCCATCATCTGCAACGCCGACAGGGCGTCCCGGTCGTTCCCCTTCATATTACGGGTGGGGCATGACGTGGTCTCATGATTGCGCATTCCGCAATAGAAGC
The DNA here is from genome assembly GCF_000195755.1 of Nitratidesulfovibrio vulgaris str. Hildenborough. Lineage (NCBI taxonomy): Bacteria > Pseudomonadati > Thermodesulfobacteriota > Desulfovibrionia > Desulfovibrionales > Desulfovibrionaceae > Nitratidesulfovibrio > Nitratidesulfovibrio vulgaris. Next base: position 2,308,503 of record NC_002937.3, read on the forward strand.
AACCGTGCCCCGTTCCTGCCAGCAGACGCCCCGAAACCAGCAGCGGCAGCATGCCGCCGTTGCCGCCCTCCTCGTCCAGCCCGACATTGCTCCAGTCGTCCATGCTGGTGTGTTCCACCGAGAAGCGCACATCGTGGATGGTGAACCCCTCACCCAGCAGGTAGGCGTTGCGGTAGCTCATGTGCGGGAAGTCGGGCATGAGCTGTTCCCAGTCGACCCGTATCTTCCGAGGCAGTTCATTGTTGAAGTTAAACCCCTTGCGGTCGACGATGACGCTCACACAAGGCCAGTAACGGGTGGGACGCTGCTCCTTTATCTCGCGGACAAGGTGCAGCAGGTCGCGCACCCAGAGTCTGAACTGGCGCAGGTTGTCCAGTGAGAAGATGAGAAACTGCTCGTGCAGGATGAACTTGAGCCTGTGCCGCTGCAACACTCCCTCGATTTCGGCGAAGAAATCGCGCCAGCCAGCCTGGAACTTCTTGTCCAGAGGATTGCCGAGAGGGTGCAATACGGCATACCATCCCAGCGTGGACTGGTAAGGCATGCGCGGGTCTGCACCAAAACCGCTCCATTCGGCATTGGCCATGCCCTGCAACGAGGCCGTGCGTTCCATGGAGATGCCCGGTATGCCGATGGCCGACTCTCGCGCTCGCCCATGAACCCAGACCGTGAACGACTGCGGGACGAGCACCTCTTGTGCTGTCAGGGCGCTATCGAGCGAAAGGCCGACCTCGCGCCGCATTCCCAGCAGCAGCTTGGCTGGCAACACCTGTACCGCAACGGGAAGATTGTTGAACTTCGCCCAGATGTGCAGACGGGCCAGGGCCAGAAAGACATCAGACGAGAAGAAGTACCACAATGCCTGGTCGCGCTCCGCGACCACGGTCATGCCGCCATAATCCTGCAATGTCTGCGGCACTGCCGGATTGAGGTCGCCCTGCCAGCATAGCCACAGGGCGATCCCCGACGAGCTCATACGGATTTCCTTGAGCTGGGGAAGGCGACGTGTCAGGTCGGCTAATTGTGGCATGGCAACTCACTTGCAACGCTGGAGGTCAACTTGGACATCACTCTCACTCTCGCGGAACTCAAAAAGAAACCCGGGTTCGCCGATAACGTGGGCATGGTTCTGGTACATAACGGTGTCGTGCGAGGCTGGTCGCGCAAAGACCACGCACCCGTCACCTCTGTTCGCGTCACCCCCGACAGGGCACGCATGGACGCCATCTGCCGCGAACTTGAAGCGCGACCCGGCATATTCTGCATACTCGCAGAAGCCGTCGAGGGCGAGTGTCGGCCCGGTGACGATCTTCTCTTTCTCGTCGTCGCTGGCGACATCCGCGAAAACGTCAAAGCCGTTTTCGCTGAACTTCTCGACAGGATAAAGGCCGAAGCCGTCATCAAGCAGGAATGCACGGCCTGACTCCCCTCGTATCGACACTCCTAACACGTCGAAGCATAAAAAGCCCCATGCCGGTACTGCCAGCATGGGGCTTTTCTTGCAAATACCACACCACCCTGCACATATTATTTTCAAGTATAGAATTGTTGATATAAAGGTATGCGTCCGTGTATGATCCATGCTGAAGCCACCTTGGCCCCCTGTCCAACGAAGTCGGACAGGGGCCCCCCGATGCAGGGGGCGTGGCATCGCATGCGGCATGAACAGGATTCGCTGACTCTACACATTGCTCACCAACGCGCCGTCTCACCGCCTTCGCGTGTGGGATGACGACGCCAGACGGTCACGGGCAGAGAGAGACGCAGATGCACGACGCACCAGTCGCCAGTCGTGGCACGGCTGACAAAGGTCAGCACAACGGCTATCGCCGCCCCTGCGCCCTTGCACACGTCTGTGTGTTCGTGACCCTGACCGTATCGTTTCTTCTCGCACATGCCTTGCCACACAAGGCTTGGAGTAACATACAGACTCCGGCACAGGAGGCCTCGGCGAACGTCCAGACGAGGGCTGCCAGTCCCCCGACTGACCTGCACGCAGGCACCCCCGACACGCCATCAGCCTCCGCCTCATATGCCGAGGCGAAACCTGCCACGACAGACCGCAAGCGTCGGCATCCGGCAATCGCGCCGGACAGCGCATACCCCCATGGAATCCCTGACACGCCTGTTGAAGCCATCGTCCTGCGCATCGCCGATGGCGATACCATCATCGTGGACATCCCCGGCTATCCACCCATCATCGGCCATCGAATCGCCGTACGGGTGGCAGGTTGCGACACTCCGGAAAGCAACGACCCCCGGCAGGAGATGCGCACCCTCGCCCGGCGCGCCACCTTCCGTACCCGCGAGATGGCCCCGCCGGGTTGCACCGTGCGCCTTCACAACCTGAAACGTGACAAGTACTTCAGACTTCTCGCCGACGTGGAGACACCAGTTGGCGACCTCGGCACACACCTCATCGGCGAAGGGCTGGCAAGACCCTACTCCGGCGGACGCAAGACGTGGTGACCACCGCCACCATCCCGCGCCAGCCATCAGTCCGCAAGAAAACACCCCCGGTCGCCGACATAGAGGCGGCGCACGCTCATGGCTTACGTGCCGGACAATGCGGGACTGAAACAGTCCACGCGGCCACTTTCCATGTGCGCAGGGGGCAGGCATCGACGGCGGGTCGACCATGGGCACCGCAGAGGTGCTTCCATATCTCTTCAGGTGCCTCATGACGAACGTAACGACATGCCGTTGCAAAAGAACATGTGATCGCAACCAAAAAAAAGTTGACGGCCAATTCGAAAATATGTATCACGGACCCATTCATTCACGGCGTTGACTTTTTCGTCTTGGACTTCGCATGGGCAAAGCTCCGTACCGATAAAGCATCAAGCCGAACTTTTCTTACGGAGCCTTTTTTCATGGCCAAGACTCTCTATGTGGGCAACCTGCCCTTCAGCGCTTCTGAAGACGACGTTCGCAGCCTTTTCACCAACTACGGTGAAGTTGTTTCCGTTAAGCTCATCATGGACCGTGAAACCGGTCGTCCCCGTGGCTTCGGCTTCGTGGAAATGAACGACGGCGACGCTGGCGCTGCCATCGAAGCTCTCGACGGTGCCGATTTCATGGGCCGTGCTCTCCGCGTGAACGAAGCGCAGGAGCGTGCCCCCCGTCCGAAGCGCGCTTGGTAGCGTAGCCTTAAGACATCCACAAGAGGCCCCTTCCTCAGGAACGGGGCCTCTTTGCACTTTCTTGCCTAGGAGGCACTTGATGGCAGCTGACGATCATATTGAAATGGAAGGCGTTGTTGAAGAGGCCCTGCCCGGTACGCTCTTCCGTGTCGTGCTGGAAAACGGTCACGAAGTTCTCGCGCACCTGTGCGGCAAAATGCGCAAGTTCCGCATCCGCGTCCTTCCCGGTGACAAGGTCACTGTGCATATCTCCCCTTACGACCTGACCAAGGGCCGCATCGCACGCCGTACGACCACCCCTTCCGGTGGCCCCCGCCCCGCCCGTTCCGGCAACCGTCGCTAGGTCGCATCACCTCGCGTACAACGCATGACGCAGGCGCCCCCGACGGGCGTCCGCGTTCGTGCAGACGTTTTCCGCCATTCCACACCCTGCCAAGCGTCTCACGCAGCAAGAAAAGCCCCGCTGGCCGATTCACGATACCCGGAAGTCTTCCAGCGAGGCTATCTGCTCACTCCGCGCGCTTCGCGCCCCGTGTGGTCCTACCGCGACCCAGACGGGCAATCCCTCGCGGAAGCCCCGACCGGGAGTCGTTCCAACGCTGACCGGCTCATGAACTGTTGCACACATCCCCCACGCGCCCCTTCGGCATGAACCGCACCAGGGCTGACTGTATGCCGGAAGCCCGCTTCCCCATCAGTGGGTCACATCCATGCACCTGTCCCCCCTTGGCGCAAGGCAGTGCCACGCACCCCGGTAACGCACCCCGGCAACGCACCCCGTTGACGCACTCCGGTTTCACACACGAACCAGAGTCCAGGGAAGCTTGTCGCACTTGTATCCGCCAGCACACGCCACAGCGCGCGTTCCTGCGGGCATCTACACCTCAAACGCTTCGTGAAAGGTCACGACGCCCTTGGGCACTTCACCTTTGAACGGCATGGCGAAGAGATACTCCGGCGGGACGCCTTCGACATTCAACCCCGGCGCATTCATGAACCCGAAACGGACGTAGTAGGTGGGGTGCCCCACGAGGCAACATCCTGCGGCACCAAGCGACTGCAGGCGGGCAAGCCCTTCGCGCACCAGTGCCGTCCCCACACCTCGGCGCGGATACGCAGGGTGCACCGACAAGGGGCCAAGGCCAAACCAGCCCTCCGTACCGTCAGACACCGCCACTGGCGAAAAGGCCACATGGCCGATGACGCGGCCATCAAACACGGCAACCAGCGACAACGAAAGAGCCCCGGCGTGACGCAAGGCTTCGATGACATATGGTTCCCGCTTGTCACTGATGTCCAGCGTCGCAAACGCCTTGGCGGTCACCTCGAATATGCTGCCGATGTCCTCCGGCACTTCCTCCCGTACAATCATGGAAGCCACCATGTGCTCTCCCTGTAGGTGCATGTCTGTCCCTGGTTTCTTTCTGATGCACTGCCACACCCGCCACCGGGCAGTCATCGCTGTTTCTTCACTGATTTGACGAGCTTGCTGAAGTTCTTGTCCCTATGTCTTCTCTCATGCAACGACAGGGCACCGAACGCAGCCTCTTTCCGCAGCCTGATGTAGTTGTCGTAGCGCTCCTGCGAGAGAGTGCCCGCCTCTAGGGCTGCCCGCACCGCGCAGCCCGGTTCACGCTCGTGCCGGCAATCGTGAAACCGGCATGACCCGGCAAGCCGTTCAACGGCCTCACCCACGAAACCCTCTTCCGATTCCGGGCCGATGACGCCGAATTCCCGCATGCCGGGAGTATCGACCAGCAGCCCGCCACCGGAGAGTATGACCATCTGACGGCGCGTCGTCTGATGCCTGCCTTCCCCCGTGGCGCTCACATGCTGTGTCGCGAAAAGCTCACGCCCCAGCAGCAGATTGGTCAGCGTCGTCTTTCCGACCCCCGACGACCCTAGCAGGCAACAGGTCTTTCCCGCCTCCACCGCAGCCTTCACGGCATCCACGCCATCTCCGCTGTACGCGCTGGTTGCAATCACATCGACATCCGCCACGCTGTGCACGACTGCGACCAGCCCCTCGAGGGCTTCTGCCGAGACCATGTCCGTCTTGGTGAGCACTACAACGGGCTTCACCCCACCCTCGCGCACCATGAAGAGATAGCGCTCAAGCCTGTTGGGACAGAAATCGTAGTGGCACGACTGCACGATGAACGCCACATCGACATTGGCTGCGATCATCTGGTGGCGCCCTGTTTGCCCTGCGGTCCTTCGCCTCAGCCATGTCCGGCGGGGCAGCACATGATGGATGACACCAGCGGAAAGCCCTCCATGAATATCCAGCGCGACCCAATCCCCGACGCAGGGATAGTCTGCCGGGTCGTCGTGCTCATGGATGAAGCGCCCTGACACTTCTGCCGCAATCTCACCAGCGTTTCCCGTTGCCATGCAACGCCCCCGGTCCACAGCCACGATGCGTGCCAGCGACAGGCCGTCTGCAAGCCACCTTTCTCCATGTCCGGCGAACCATTCGTCATATCCCGAATCCGATAGCATCGTGCTCCCACCTGTTCCGTTGCAGAACACGGCAGACAGCACTGCCGCATTCGAAGTAGAGTGACAGGTATACGACCGGTACCCACCCGACCACCTCGTAGACGCTTAGTAGTGATGCTGTAGAACACCTGTGCCCGCGCCCCCGAAGAACGCGCGGGGAGGGGGCTTGGCATCCTCACGTGGTCAGTCTATAGTCGCTCCTGTCTATCGGCCATGGTCGGCGACGACCTCACCAGAACACCCTAGCATTCGGAGTTTTTTTGAAGAATTCACTCCAGATGGAGCTTGTGCCGCACCTCCGGCAAAGGCTCCTGCACATCTAGCACAGGACTGCCGGAGCCTTTGCTCGTTCCTTATTCCAATGAGGAGGGAGCATGATGGCATACCGGAACGCAGCTGCGGTACTCCCGCAGCATCTTCTGGAAGAGATACAGAAACACGTCGATGGGGCGTTCCTGTATATCCCGCGTAGACAGGAACAGCGCAGGCGATGGGGCGAGAACAGTCCCGCACGGGAAGAGATGATGCGGCGTGATGCCGCCATTGTCGCAGACTATCTTGAGGGTGAACGCGTCAGGAGTCTCTCTGAACGCTATCACCTCTCCGACAAGGCCATCTACAGGATCATCGCAAACCGGAAGTGAACATGAGCAAGACCCGCCTCCGTCACCGGAAGCGGGTCTTGAAGCATGACGGGGCGATACGCCCTCACCCCACGCCCTACAAGGTGTCGGCGACAGGCCCCCGAGGCATCCATCGTGATTGCGGGCGGACTCAACGCAAAAGAGGCGAAGCCTTTCGGCTTCGCCTCTTCACATCTCATGTGCTGACGCCCTAGAACGGCACGTCGTCCATGCCGCTGGCTTCCGAAGGGAACGCCGGGCCGAGGTCGTCGTCATAGGCCTGGTTGCCCATGTCGTTGTTGCGGTTCTGCTGGCGACCGCCCTGCCCACCCTGACCGGATTGGCCGCCACGGCCGCCGGTGGGATTGAACGAACGACGGGGCGAACCGCCGTCTTCGCCCTGTTGCGCAGCCTCGCCACGACGGTCGAGGAACTGCACGCGCTGCGCCTTTATCTCCGTGCTGTACCTGTCCTGCCCCTGCTGGTCCTGCCACTTGCGTGTCTGCAGGCTGCCTTCGACAAAGACGAGGCTACCCTTGCCGAGGAAGTTGGCGCAGTTCTCGGCGGCACGCTGGAACACGACGACGGTGTGCCATTCGACACGGTCGACCTTGTTGCCTTCACGGTCGACGTAGCTTTCATCAGTGGCGATGCGCAGGTTGGCGATGGGGGTGCCGTTCTGGGCATAACGCAGTTCGGGGTCTCGCCCGAGTCTTCCGATAATCATCACTTTGTTGAGCATGGTATCCTCTCGAGGGCGGCACACCGCCCGGTTATCATTCTAGGACGCGGGAGCGAGGCGTTCGAGTTCGTCGAGAGCGGCTTCGATTTCGTCGCTCAGACGATTGGCCTCACGCGGATTCCACTCTGCAAGGGCCTCTTCGAGGTTCGCCTTGAGAACGGCAGCGCGTTCTATCCCCTGCCCCAGCGCCTTGCGCAGGGTGTCGTTCCACCCGGCGAAGTTGCAGGCGTCGTCGAGAGCCGCGACCAGCTGAAGCACACCGCCGCCGTCAGGCCCGACCGGGCCGTCAGGCCACACGAGTGTGGTCAGACGGGGCCATGCTTGCAACACTTCCTCTTCCCGGAAGGTCGATGCCGAAACCCTGATCTGCAAATATCTGCCCACGGCTACTCCCGTTCCTCCCACTCCGTCTGGACTCTGGCAACCACCTCTTCGATGAGCGGCAGCTGTTCCTGCGGGCAGACGCCTATGAGCGGCTGCCCCGCATCCACGTTCTCGTTATGCTGGAAGTACACCGCATAGATGACCCCGTCGGGCCCGGAGTACCCCAGCGAAACTTCGCGCTTCATGCGCGACATGATGAAAAGCTCCATCCCGTCATGCACGGTCACCGACCGCGACCCCGAAGCCTTGATCTTCTTGTCCACGTCCGGCGTGAAGTAGTACTTCGCCCTTTCCGGCGCGTTGAACAGGTTCAGGGTACGCTGCAGGATGATGCGCAGCACCTCGTCACGCGAGAGGAAGTGACGGATGACCATAAGAGGTGTACGTGCCTCGACGAAACGCCCCTCAAGCGACGTCTCGATGCTGGTCACCTCTCCCTTCTCCCCGGCGTGGATGGGCTTCTTGTTGTGTTCACGTTCGATGGTGGCAAGCAGTGTGCCCGGCTTCTCCTTCCACATGCCCGACACACCGCGCACGCGCGTACCCACGGCGAGGTCGCCGAAGGTGACGACACCGCAGTGCGGTGCCACGACCTGTATCTCTTCGTAGGGCGAAGCCTTTATCTCTTCAAGCAGTTTCGTAACGTCCAGCATGGCTTTCCTTCTCCTGCCCTACCGGTAGTAGAGATTGCGGCCGCCCATGGTCAGCAGGGCCTGCTTCACATTGGCGCGGATGTCGCGACGGTCCCATATGCCCTGAATGTGTCCGCGCGAGAGGGCGCGGTAGGCACGATGGTAGTCGGGGGGAATGTCCATGCCCGTGGTCTCCTTGATGACCCCGGGCCCCGCAAAGCCGATGTTGGATGACCGCACGGCGAACTGGTATGGCGAACAGCCGAGGAAGCTGGCCACAGGCCCGGCGTAGGAGTTGGTGTCGTACAGGACGAGGTACAGCCCCCCGGCCTCGATGTAACGGCGCACGGCGATGGTGCAGCGCGGCATCTGGATGACACCGTTGGTGCCCTCCTGAATGCGGATGCCCGCCGTGCCATGCACATAGGCGAGGAAGGGGTAGCGCTTCTTCTTGGCTCGTTCAGCCGCCTGAATGAACTTCTCGCCCTCTGCGGCACCGACGGAACCACCACGGAAATCGGCCACCAGCATGGCGACCACGACCTTGGTGTTGTCGATACGCGCCTCGAACGTGACGCAACCGCTCTTGAGGCCCGTCTTCTGCTTGGCCTGATCGAGCTTGACGTCGAAGCCCTCGAAGGAAAGCGGATTCGCAGCCTCGACTTCGGCGTTGAACTCGAACACCGAGCCCTCGTCGAAGACGTTATGCAGATACCACTGGTACTCCATGGGGAAATGGTGCCCGCACGAGGTGCACACCCCGGCGAACTCACCGAACAGGTCAGGGGCCCACAGGTCGAGACAACCGTGTGTGGCGGCGTTGGGGCAGGTGATGGCCCTGTCCTGCTTGGCGCGGGGGCTCACATAGCTCCAGTTGCCGTTACGCTGCTCGGTCTCGTCCCATTCTGAAAGGGTCGTCAGGTCGCGGGCCGTATCCTCGCAGGCACCGCCGGAACCGGGCAGGGCGCAAGTGATGCGTCGCCACGGCTTGAGCACCTTCTCCTTGAGCACCTGCATCTCGGCATCGACCTCTTCGAGCACATAGGCGATCTTCTGCTGGTGCTTGCGGAACAGGTCGTACTTGAAGGTCGAGTACACGTCCCACCACATGTCCCACCACATGGACGCGGCCTTGCGCATGACGGGACGCCTGTCCTTGCATGCGGCGCGGGCGAGGCGCAGGAACTTGCGCTGCCTGCGCGCCACGAGGCGGTCTTTCGCGGAGGACGACAGACTCCAGCGCACATACACGCTGTCGAGGTCGAGGTCGGCGGTCTTGCGCCGACGGCGCAGGGCCATGGCACGCAACGGGGCGAACCCCTTCACGCCAAGCAGCACCTCGTCGGTGGCGCGGATGACCTCTTGCCGCAGGGTGCGGAAGAAGTCGAAGTGGTACGGACGCGCCCCGAGAGGCGGTTCGTCGATGACGTGGTCGATGTACCCCGACCGCAGGTTGTCCGCGGCGGTGATGCGCAGTTGCTGCGCACATTTCTCGATGAGTTCGGGCGTGGCCCGCTGACCGTGGCGCAGCCGTCCCTCGATGGCGGCGCCCCCTTCGGGCGAAATGACCGAATAGTAGCCGTGAGACAGCATGAGACGCCTGTCTGCAAGGCCGATGGCCTCGGCACCGCCCGAACCGCCCTCGGAGAAGACGGCGATGACAGGCACACGCAGCCCCGCCATCTCATACAGGTTGCGCGCAATCTGCTGTGCCGCACCGGGGTAGTCCTCCACCGGGAACGAACCCGGCGTGAACACATAGGTGTGTATGGGAATGCCCTCGGTCTCGGCGACCTTCATGTAGTGCAGGGCCTTGGCATTGCCCCACGGCTTGACGGAACCGCCGTTGCGGAACTCCTCGCCGTGGCCCTTCTCCTGCCCGATGACCATCACCGGCTGATGATAGGTCTTCTTGCCGCTACGTCGCGTGATGTAGGCGCGGGCGATGAGCATGCTGGGGTCGATGCTGTATTCGTCCTTGCCGCCGATCTCGGTGAAGTTGTCGTAGACGTTCTCGAGGATGTCGCGCAGGCAGATACGCTGCGCGTGCCGCACGATGCGCACCTTGTCCATGGGCGTAAGCTCGGCTTCGAGTTTGCGCTCCACGAAGGTGAAGAGATCTTCGAGTGTGGCGAGGGCGGGCCCGTTTTCCCCTTGGGCGCCCGTATCGCGCTGCGAGAACTCCGCAAGGCGCGTCGCAAGAAGCTCGATATTCTCGTTATGCTTGCCGCCGAAGATGTCACGGATGTAGCCGAGACGCTCGACGAGATGCTGTACTCTCTTCTCGTTGTCCATGCTGTCGCTTCCCCCGCTTTACCGGCGGGGACGGGTCGGATGCGCGATGCCGCGCGATGCGCGGCGTGAACAGCTAGAACCGCAGGATGCGGCCGGTGTTGTCGCGCAGGAAGTTCACGTTGGAACGCAGCTCATCGCCCGCCTTGTTCTGCCCCTGCAACGTCAGTCCTTCAAGGAAGCTGACGCCGCGCCGTTTCACCTCTTCGAGGTCCTTGCCCCAGATGATGGCGAGGGCGAGGTTGGGGTCGAATTCGGTGGGGATGTCGTAGGGCTCTTCGGTGGGGACATGCGTATACATGCGCGCCCAGTCCTCTTCGGGCCAGCCGAAGGCGTCGATACGCCCGACCCACGGCGTGAACCGGTTGTCGGGGTCTTCAGCGATGAGGCGGTACTCGATGCCGACACCTTCGAAGGTGATGTCCTCCTGACCGTAGCCGAGAGGCTGCCCGAGTCCGATGCGAATCTGTTCGGCGATGAGGTCGACCTCTTGCCCGTTCACCCTCGCGATACGGGCGGAGACGCCGTTCTCGACCTGGATGCGCGTGTTGACCTCCATGAGGAAGGGATGACCGTCACGTGTGACGATCCATTCCCACGTACCCACGTTGTCGTAGCCGACCTTCCGCGCCATGGCGAGCGAATGGTAGGTGATGTCGCGCAGCACCTGCGCCGCGTCGAACCCGTACTCGATGGAGGTGGGGTCGAACCCCGGCGCAACCTCGATACGCTTCTGCAGGCCGATGGACTGGATGGAGCAGTTGCGCGTGCCGAAATGGACGGGATTGCGCCCTGTCCTGTCGGAGACGATCTGCACTTCGAGGTGGTTGAAGTCGCGGATGCGCTGCTCGATGAGCACCCCTTCGTCCTTGAACTGACGCAGGGCGTAGTTGCGGATGCGGCGATACACCGACTTGAACAGGTCGAGGTCGTAGACCTCTTCGATGCCCATGCCCCCGCCGCCGGCAGAGGCCTTGACCAGCACGAGAGGCCTGCGGATGCCCTGCTGCTCCTGAAACTCGTAAAGGCTCTGTGCGACCTTTTCGGCTTCAAGTTCATCGTAGATGGGCTTGTCAGACCCCGGCACCGTGGGCACGCCGAGACTGCGCGCGAGGCGCTTGGTGTTGATCTTGTCGCCCAGTTCGCGGATGACGCGCCACGAGGGGCCTATGAAGATGAGCTTGCGCTCACGCTGCGCCACGCGCCGCGCGAAGCGGTAGTCCTCTGCGAAGAAGCCGTAGCCGGGGTGCACCGCTGTGCAGCCCGCGTCGTCGGCGACGGCGAGTAGTTCGTTGGCATCATGATAGGAGGACACCCGATAGAGGCTGTTGGCCCCGCCCAGTTCACGGGCGAGTCTCACATGGCCTGAGGCGGCGTCCTCCGCCGTGTACACGCAGGTGAACTCCAGACCCAGCCGGTGGCAGGCCCGGACGATACGGGTAGCGATTTCCCCTCTGTTCGCCACCAGCACCTTATGATCGTTCGTCTGCACCAATATCCCTCGTTGTTTCTTTGGACTCTTCATTCCGTTGTTCCGCGGCCTTGCGCTCGGCAATCTGCCGCTTCTGCACTTCGAGCACCAGTTTGTCGAGATGCTCCTCCTGCGCCCTGTTGGGGCCATCGAACGAACAGGCCACCAGTCCGGCGTCGCAACGCCGCACCACATGGGCCAGAAGCCCCTCGATGTAGGGTTCGCCATCGACGAAGAGGTCGAGCCTGAAGTGCTCCCCATCCACAAACGCATCGCACGGTGCAAGCAGGGCAAGCCCGAGTGCGCTGATGTCCCTCACGGCGTAGAGGCCGTGCGACGGAACGACGGCGGCTACCCCCTGCACCAGGGCCCTGTAGGCCTGCCTTGCACCATGTGTGGTCGGAAGGCTGAAATCGAAATCGTCGAACTCGTCGAATTCGGACATATGGCTACCTGACGACGCGACGCTCCAGAACGAACTCCACCCTTCGGTTGCGGGCACGGTTTTCGTCGGAGGTGTTCGGGAAAAGCGGGTCTAACTCACCAAGCCCGGTGGCTGTCAACCGTGCAGGCTCGATACCCGCCCCAAGAAAATAGCGCAACACATTAACCGACCGCAGTGCCGAAACTTCCCAGTTGTCCTTGAACCGCGCGTTGGCCGAGGGCTGCACGTCGTCTGTGAAACCCTTGATATTGATGTTCTGCTCGCGCCGACGGATGAAGAGGTCTTTCAGGGTCGCCAGCACCCTGTCCGCACCGGGGGCAAGTTCTACGGCACCGGGGGCGAAGAGCACCTCGGAAGGAACGCGCAGGGTGATGACCCCCTCGTCGAACACGGCACCGATGACACCTTCCACGCCGTTCACGGTGAAATAGGTGCGCATCTCGTTGTACGTCTGCCGTTGCGCCTCGATGAGCTCGCGTTGCAGACGCACCGTTTCGAGCAGCGCCCCCTCGTCGGTGCGGACGTTGCTGGTGGTCAGTTCCGATTCCTTGCCGCCGAAGACCATGCGCACGGTCTCGAACGATTCCGCGAAACGCTTCTTGTCGATGCTGGAGAGCGAGAACAGCAGGATGAAGAACGCAAGCAGGAGCATCGAGATGTCAGACAGCGTCGTCATCCACTCGTTCGGCGGTTCGTCCTCTTCGACGTCAAAGAGGGGTTCGTCATCGCCAGGAGCCACTCTTACGATCCTTCGGCGGCAGGAACGACGAGAGCTTCTCGTATACCAGCCGCGGGTTGTTGTTCTCGAGGATGGACTTGGCCCCCTCGAAGATGATGAGCAGGTGCAGTTCTTCCTGCATGCTGCGCGCCTTGAGCTTGCCCGCTATGGGCAGAAAGACGAGGTTCGACAGCAGGGCCCCGTAGAAGGTGGTGATGATGGCCACGGCCATGGCGGGGCCTATGGTGGTGGGGTCGTCGAGTGTGGCGAGCATCTGCACGAGGCCGATGAGGGTACCTATCATGCCGAAGGCCGGGGCGAAACCGCCCAGCCTGTTGAACACCGATATGGAGATGTTGTGCCGCCGTTTCATGGCGGAAATCTCGATGGCGACGGTGGTGCGAATGAGCGTAGGGTCGGCATTGTCGGCGATGAGCTGGCACGCCTTCTTGATGAGCGGATTCTCGGTCTGCACGTTCTCGAGGGCGATGATGCCCTCACGGCGGCTTATCTCGGCGATGCGCACCATGGTGCTGACGATGTCGCGCGCCTCGACCTTGCGGCTGCCGAAGGCCTTCAGGCCACCACGCACGGCCTGCCAGACCTCTTCAAGAGGGAACGTGACCAGAATGGAGGCGAACGTGCCGCCGAATACGATCATGGCACTCGGCAGGTCGATGAACTTGCCCGGCGCAGCGCCCATGAGGATGGCGCCAATCACAAGGCCGAAGCCGATGATGACGCCTACAAAGGTTGCAATATCCATAGGTTCAGCCTATAGCACCTCATGCGGCGGATGTAATGCCCTTACGGGCTGACATGCCGCCGCAGCTTCGTGGACACGCCCCCCTGCTCCTCACCCCGTTAGCCTTGAGTATCTTATGCAAAACCCGGAAAAAGTCCAGATTGCCGCCCAAGCGGTTCGTACGGCCCTGCCGCAAGGCTTCTCTCCCCGCGTGGGCATCGTCCTCGGCACGGGTCTCGGGGCACTCGCCAACGCGGTGACGTCCCCGGTCGCCATCCCCTACGAGAGTCTGCCCGGCTTTCCGCGTTCGACCGTCGCCTCGCATGCGGGCAGCTTCCTGTGCGGCTTTCTGGGCGGTGCCCCGGTCGTGCTACAGCAGGGACGCTGCCACCTCTACGAGGGATACCAGCCTGAAGACGTGTGCATGGGCGTGCGGGTGATGGCGGCCCTCGGTGCTGCCACACTTGTCATCACCAATGCTGCGGGCGCGCTGAATCCGCAATTCGACGCGGGCGACCTCATGTGCATCACCGACCACATCAACTTCACCGGGCGCACCCCGCTGGCAGGCCCCAATCACGACGCGTGGGGACCACGCTTTCCCGACATGAGCGCACCCTACGCCCCCGGTCTTGTCCAGTTGGCCATGCGCGAGGCGGGGCAACTGGGCATCCGCCTCGAACGCGGTGTCTATGTGGGCGTTCACGGACCGCAGATGGAGACACCTGCCGAAACGCGCATGTTCCGAACACTGGGGGCCGATGCCGTGGGCATGTCCACCGTGCTGGAGGTCATCGCCGCCCGTCATCTGGGCATGAAGGTTCTTGGCATCTCGTGCCTCAGCAACAAGAATCTGCCAGACTGCATGGAAGAGGCCCCGCTTGAGGAGGTCATACGCGTCGCAGGCATGGCGGGCGAGCGTCTCACCCGGCTTGTGGCCGCCATCGTGCCCCACATCTAGATTATAACACGGGCGTCCCGCCATGCATGAACGCGCGAGACGCCCGCCAAACAAGCCCTTGCGGCGTTTCGAGCCTGTTTCGTCACCCCGTCGGCATGAAGGTGACACTTGCAAGGCGTCTCGTGGTGCGCTACAGCACCCACCGCAACTTTCGCTTTTTCCCCCCTCCGGCACACCGCCGGGCCAGCATCGAGGATAATCTCTTGAGCACTTTTGTACGCAACGACCGGCTGCGGAACGTGGCCATCATCGCCCACGTCGACCACGGCAAGACCACGCTCGTCGACGCACTGTTCCGCCAGAGCGGCGTTTTCCGCGCCGACCAGCAGGTCGACGACCGCGTCATGGACCGCATGGACCTCGAACGCGAACGAGGCATCACCATCGCGGCGAAGAACTGCGCCGTCACATGGGGCGACACCAAGATCAACATCATCGACACCCCCGGTCACGCCGACTTCGGCGGCGAAGTGGAGCGCGCGCTCTCCATGGCCGACGGTGCCGTCCTGCTTGTCGACTCCTCCGAAGGGCCGCTGCCCCAGACCCGTTTCGTTCTCCGCAAGACCCTCGAAGCCGGTCTGAAGGTCATCGTGGTCATCAACAAGATCGACCGCAAGGACGCCCGCGTCCAGGAAGTGCTGAACGAGGTCTACGACCTGTTCATCGACCTCGACGCCACCGAGGAACAGCTCGAATTTCCCGTCCTGTACGCCATCGGGCGCGATGGCGTCGCCATGCGCTCGCTCGACGACCCGCGCGAAAGCCTCGCGCCGCTGTTCGAGACGCTGGTGTCGGTCATCCCCGGCCCCGAATACGACCCCGAAGAGCCGTTCCAGATGCTCGTGGCCGACCTCGACTACTCCGACTATCTCGGCCGACTCGGCGTGGGTCGCGTCCGCCATGGCTCCGCCACCGCCAAGGACGCCCTCGTCTACATCGGCCCCGACGGCACGGCCCGTTCCGCCCGCGTGACCCGTATGCAGGCATACGAAGGTCTGCAACTGCGCGACCTCGACGTGGCCCAGCCCGGTGAGATCGTGGTGCTTGCAGGCATCGAGGACATCACCATCGGCGACACCATCTGCACCCGCGACGCCCAGCGGGTACTGCCCCGCATCCGCGTCGACGAACCCACCGTGGCCATGCGCTTCACCATCAACACCTCGCCGCTCGCCGGGCGCGAGGGCAAGAACGTGCAGTCACGCAAGATTCGCGACCGTCTCATGAAGGAGACGCTGCGCAACGTGGCCGTACGCGTGGACGAAGCCGAAGAGAAGGACAGCTTCATCGTCAAGGGACGTGGCGAGTTCCAGATGGCCATCCTCATCGAGACCATGCGCCGTGAAGACTTCGAACTGTGCGTGGGCCGTCCCGAAGTCATCTTCCACCGCGAAGGCGACCAGCTGCTCGAGCCCGTCGAGCACCTGTACGTCGACTGCGACGAGGGCTTCATGGGCGTCGTCACCGAAAAGATCACCCAGCGCAAGGGCCGTATGCTCAACTGCGTGAACAACGGCACCGGGCGCGTACGTCTCGAGTACTCGGTCCCCTCGCGCGGGCTCATCGGCTACCGTGACGAGTTCCTGACCGACACCAAGGGCACGGGCATCATGAACTCGCTGCTTTCGGGCTATGAGCCCTACCGCGGCGACTTCCCCTCGCGCTTCACCGGTTCCATCGTGTCAGACCGCGCGGGTAACGCCGTTGCCTATGCCCTCTTCAACCTCGAACCGCGCGGCGAGATGTTCGTCGTACCGGGCAATCCGGTGTACGAGGGCATGATCGTCGGGGAACACAACCGCGACAACGACATCGACGTCAACCCCACCAAAGAGAAGAAGCTCACCAACATGCGCGCTTCGGGCAAGGACGAGAACGTCATCCTCACCCCCGTACGTCCCATGACGCTGGAACGCGCTCTGCGGTTCGTCCGTGAAGACGAACTGGTGGAAGTGACGCCGCAGTCCATCCGCCTGCGCAAGGCCGAACTTTCGGCACAGAAGCGCTATCAGGCCGGGGCTGCCAAGAAGAAGGCCTCCGCCTAGACCGGCGCACTGCGCGCAGCACCTCGCAAGATACAGGCCCCCGCGTCATCACGATGCGGGGGCCTTCTGCATTCATGCCGCCTCGCGCCCGGGGCAGGCGGTCGAGAGTCCGAACAACCACGGAAATGGACACATGGCGCGCAAGCCTGTGCCGCAGGGGGCCGAAGAGGGCGAAGGCGTTCACCATGCGGCAGTTCGCAACCCGTTATCGTCGCTGCCGACCATGAAGCCGACAGTGGAACCGGTGATGCGCCCGGCACAACGCCCTCTGGCGTCGGAGTTCCGTCGCGGACGCAGGAGTGGGACACACGGCAACACGCGATTAACACCATGGAATAAAAGACATGCCCGTGTAATGACAGGGCGCGGCAAAGCCACATGACGAATGGAGCGTTTCTTGCTTGCTGCAAGGCAAGACCACTCAAGGAGCAGACCATGAAAGAGACTCTCGCCACAGCCGCCGCCCGCAACCTCTCCGACGAAGACCGCGACATGCTGCGCCGCCTTGCGCTGGCTACCGGAGAAGACGGGCCCCGCGCTGCACTCGACATGGGGCTGCGCGACCGGCTTTGCGCCGAAATGGCCGAAATGGCCGACGCCGTGCGTTCGCTGCTGGCCCTTCTCGACAGGCACGACGCCGTGGCGGCCTTGCCTGAACGCGCCCTGCCCGCCTATCAGGACGTCATGGAGCGTATCGGGTCCGCAGCCCTGCGGGCGACAGACCTCGTGGACAGGTCGCGCACACTCGACCGCGACACCCTGCTGGCCCTTGCCCCCGCCGAAGCCAGGACGACCCTGCAATAGCTTCACGGTTTAGAACGACGGTGCTGTCCACGACATGGATGCCGGAGACGCCCGCTACAAGACGACCGTCCACGGTAGCTACCGGCAAAGATTGCCCCGCGCCGCAATGAACCATGCAGCAAGACCCAGCACGGGGCAGCCAGCATCCACAATCAGTCTCCACAGCCCGTATCGGCCGCTTGCATCACTGCCAGCTTCCGGCCTTACGCCGGGCTTACCGTCGGGCCAACCGCCCCGCACCGACGGCAGGGTCTCCCCTACGCCTTACGCCAGCCCGGAGAAGAACGACACGGCCCGCGACTCTGCCCAGTACCTGTTGTGACGGTTCATGGAGACGAAGCCCACATGCCCCCCGTGCAGCGGCACTTCAAGCGTGAGTGCGTCGTTCGTTACGGCCTCGTCCCACGGAAAGCACGAAGGCGAGAGGAACGGGTCGTCAAGGGCGTTCACCACCAGAGTGGGAACCCGGATGGCGGCAAGATGCGGCGCGCAGCTGGCCCGTGTCCAGTAGTCCAGCGCCGAAGAGAAACCGTGCAGCGGTGCGGTGAACCGTTCATCGAACTCGCGGAAGGTACGCATCGTCTCCAGTCCCGAAACATCGACCTCGCCGGGAAAACGTTGCGCCTTGAGGCGCATCTTCGGACGCAGCATCCGCATGAAATAGGCCATGTAGACGGCGTTCGATGGTCTGTCGAGCACCGCAGCCGCACCCACGAGGTCGCACGGCACCGAGAAGACCGCCGCCCCCGTCACCTGCGAAGGCACAGATGCCGCATCCTCGCCGAGGTACTTCAGCGTCTGGTTGCCGCCCATGCTGAAGCCCACCAGCACGACACGCCCATACCCCTGCGCAACGCACCACGCCACAGCCGCCGCGACGTCGATGGTCTGACCGCTGTGGTACATGGGCAACAGACGGTTGTCCTCGCCGCCGCATCCCCTGAAGTTACGTGCTGCCACATCCCACCCGGATTCCAGCAGGGCACGGGCCATACCCGTCATGTACTTGCGCCCGGTGTCGCCCTCGAGACCATGCGACACGATGGCGACACGGTCGCCACGTTGCCCGTCGGGACGCGCCGTGAGCGTATCCAGATTGAAGAAATCGCCATCTTCCGTCTCGATGCGGATACGCCGGTACGAGACCTCGGGGTGAGGGCGGAAGAGTACGGGGAACATGGTCTGCACATGCGGATTGTGCAGCAGGGGCGGGCAACGGTAGGATGAGGGGAGAAGCGGCATGGGGCCTCCTGCGAGCGAGATGAAAGCGATACGGCACCTCTTCCATACTGCCACGAAGGCGCGCACGAAGGTGCCCGGCGGGGAGATGTGCACGCCAAGCCCTACCCCGCCGCCGTCGGCGAAGCAAGTCTCCAACAGTGTCAGACACATCTGCCGCGCTGCAGACACAGGACGCACACGACGCATGAAGGCGCACGTACTGCCCTGTACGCCGGGGCGTCCGGCTTCCATCCCGGTTCTTACCGCCCTCACGGCCCACACCGGCCCAGACAGGATACAGACAGGGTACGGCATAAGTGATGACAACCGCACCCTGCCGGGTTAGGTAGCCGCACGGAGAACGCATGACCCACAACACCGACATCATCATCCTCGGCGCGGGGGCCTCAGGCCTCATGTGCGCCATGACCGCCGCCACGCGTGGACACCGCGTCACCCTCGTCGACCACGGCGGCAAGCCCGGACGCAAGATACTGGTGGCAGGCGGCGGCAAGTGCAATTTCACCAACACCGAGGTCGGCCCCGACGACTACGTGGGCCGCAACGCCGATTTCTGCCGTTCGGCGCTTGCCCGCTTCTCGCCGTGGGAGATGGTCGCCCTTCTCGAAGAACATGGCGTACCGTGGGAAGAACGTGACCACGGGCAACTCTTCTGCCGACGTTCCGCAGCCGATGTGGTCGAGGTGCTCACCAGCCGCTGCCGAGACCTTGGCTGCCGCTTCGAGATGGGCCGCATGGTGACAGGCGCGCGCCGCGATGCAGATGGCTTCATCATCGACTGCGAAGGTACACGGCTTGCGGCGTCGCGTCTCGTGGTCGCCACAGGCAGCCCCGCATGGCCGCAAGTGGGCGCCAGCGACATCGGGCACCGCATCGCCCGCAGCTTCGGGCATCGCATCGAACCTGTCCGGCCCGTCCTCGTACCGCTGGTGATGCCCGAAGGCTGGCAGCTTGGCGGCTTGCAGGGCATCAGCCTCGAAGCGGGCATCTCTACGGGCGGTGTCACCTTCGTACGCGACCTGCTGTTCACCCACCGGGGCGTCAGCGGCCCCGCGGCGCTTCTGGCCTCGTGCCACTGGCTGCCCGGTATGTCGCTACAATTCGACTTCCTGCCCGGTGTGGACATCCCCGCACTGTGCGAAAGCCCCGACCATCGCCGCCAGCTGGTACGCACCATGCTGACACGCCTGCTTCCTGAACGACTCGCCACGCGCCTCATCCCCGAGGACCTCGGTGGACGCAAGGCGGCTGAACTTTCACGCGCCGACCGCCAGCGCCTTGCAGATGCCGTAAGGTCGCATACCGTCGTCCCCACTGGCACGGAAGGGATGCGCAAGGCGGAAGCCGCCGCCGGAGGAGTGGATACGGGCGAGGTGTCGTCGCGCACCATGGAAAGCCTGAAGATGCCGGGACTCTTCTTCAGCGGAGAGGTGCTTGACGTGGCAGGGCATCTCGGCGGCTACAACCTCCACTGGGCGTGGGCCAGCGGCAGGGCCGCAGGCGAGGCCATCTGAAGCCATCCCCCGTGGCGGGCTAGAGGACCTGCACCCGTCTTGGCGGACAAGGGCGTCCATGGTAGATGCATAGAAGAAATCTATTCATCAGACATGGAGTCATAGACGATGCAGATACTGATCATCCTGTCGAGCAGCGACCCGGAAATCAAGTGGAACGCCGTTCGCTTCGGCAACGTCCTGCTGGGCGAAGGCGACGACGTGACCATCTTCCTCAACGGCCCTGCGGTCGACCTTGCCGCCGGTGACAGCGCCACCTTCCCCATCGCCGAACAGGCGAAGCTGTTCTCGCTCAGCGAAGGCGTTCTCGCCGCCTGAGGCAAGTGCATGGGCATCCACGGTGTGGATGCGGAGACCTCGCTTGCCCCGCTTTCCAACATGAAGTTCCTCACCGAACAGGTTCGCAACGCGGACAGGATTCTCAACTTCTGATGCATGCGGCCCAGCTGCGCCATCGCAACCGGGCCGCATTGCCTACCATAGGCCCCGTTCACCACGGAACGCCGAAAATCCAGCCCGCCAGCAATGCTGCCAGCCACAGGGTCACCGCCCCGGCAAGCCCCGCCAGCCGAAGATGGCGCAGGAGTCCTTCGATACGCGGGCCGTCCCACTGTGTACCTGCGGGGCCGAGCAAGGGTTTCTCCTTAACCTTGCCGAAATAGACGGCACTGCCGCCCATATAGGCCCCGTGCAGCCATGCGGCAGCCGCCATGGGCCACCCGGCATTGGGACTTTCCATGCGCCGCGCATCGGACGCCACGCGCGGCAACCCGGGCCACTGCCCCGGAACCCCGGCGAAGGGGGCCGTCACCCACAGCAGCACCACGCAGCACCGCGCAGGCACCCATGCCAGCACGTCGTCGAGGCGGGCACAGGCCCATCCGAGACGTTCCCATCTCTCGGTGCGGTAGCCCCACATGGAGTCCATGGTGCTCACGGTCTTGTAGCACCACAGCCCTACGGGGCCACCTGCCACCAACCACAGGAAAGGGGCCACGAAGCCGTCATTGAAGTTCTCGGCAAGGGTCTCGGCCAGTGCGCGACGCAGACCGTCACGGTCGAGGGCCGACGTATCGCGACTCACCAGCATGGCAAGCGCAGCGCGCCCCTCTTCAAGGCTTCCATGTTCGACGGCATGCAGAGCCGCCCTGCCCTCACGCAGCAGGCATCCCAGCGCAAGGCCCGCATAGGCCAGCCACAGCGAGACGAGCGCACCCACCACGGGAAGTGCGCCTGCAAGGGTGACTACCACACCCGCGCATAGCACAGCCAGCACCGTGCATACCACCCCGGCGGGCCGTGTCGCACCAAGGGCCCTGCCCAGTCGCTCCAGCGGCCCTAGCAGATGTCCGATAGCCCTCACGGGGTGCGGCAGCCAGCGGGGGTCGCCCGCCAGCATGTCCAGAACGAACGCAATGGGCGGCAGCCACAGCAGGGTGTCGAAGCTTGTCACGGCATGGTCTCCGGGGTGTGCTGGTCGAGTTCGCCTGTGGCGGCAAGGGCCTGATACAGCACCACGCCCGTAGCCGTGGAAAGATTGATGCTGCGCACCTCTCCCCATATGGGGATGCACACCCGGTGCGGGGTGAGGTCGAGCACCTCCTGCGGCAGCCCCGTCGTCTCCGGGCCGAAGACGAGCATGTCGTCCGGGGCGTAGGTGAACCGATGCACGGCGGTACCCCCGCGGGCACTGGTGGTGACAAGGCGTCTGCCTTCGACCCCGCGCGAGAGAAAATCCTCCCAAGAGGCCCAGACGGTGAGCGGCACATGCGGCCAGTAGTCGAGTCCCGCACGCTTGAGGTAGCGGTCGTCGAGACTGAAACCCAGTGGTTCGATGAGATGCAGGCGGGTGCGCGTGGCGGCGCAAAGGCGCGCGACGTTCCCGGTGTTGGGCGGAATCTCGGGATGGTAGAGGACGATATGCATCATGGCTCCTGCGGCCGCCGGCTGCGGCGAGGGCACACTACCCCGAAGGCGTCTGGCGGAAAAGCCCCGGCATCGCCCATGCCGCGGCAAGGCAGAGGTACGGGGAACACGCGAAGGCAGCGAGACAGGCGTGCTTCAGACTGCGTGGTACCGCCTCTGCGTTCCGCCTCGGATGCCAGCGTAGCCGCCTCCCGCACACGAAGCCCGTGAATGCAGTGACGTGCCTGCGCGAGCCGCCGCTGGGGTCACTGCCCGATGCCGATGCCAGTGCCGGTCCCGACGCCGATGCCGATGCCCGTACCGCGCCCGTAGCGCGCACCCTGTCTGTCGTCGAAGGGGTCGCGTTGCAGCGTGTCGCGGTCGCGGCACAACGGCTCATCGCCGCGCGGCATGGGCAGAGTGAGACGCAGGGGGCGCGGCGCGCCAGTCGGGTCGGGCACGGCAGGGACGGGGGCGATGGCAGTGCCTGAAGAATCTCCCTGCGCGATGGCGCCGGGTGATGCCACCGTAAGCACGGACTTGAGTCGCATGATACGTTCCCACGATTGCCGCAGCCTTTGTTCGGACACCTTGCCCTCACGCACGAGACGCACGAGCGTGGCATGGACCTTCTCGGCAAGCCCCTCGTCCCATACGAGATTGTTGCCGAAGAGCAGGATGTCGGCCCCAGCCTCCACGGCGAGACGCACGGTCTCGTCGAGGGAATAACGGGCGGTGATGGCGCCCATCTGCAGGTCGTCCGTCACCACGACGCCCTTCCAGCCGAGGTCGCGCCGCAGCAGTCCGTCGATGGTGCGTTGTGACAGCGTGGCAGGATGCGCCGCATCGATGCGGTTGTTGTAGAGATGACCCACCATGACCATGCCCGCCCAGTCGTCGCGCAGGAGAAGGGCATAGGGGCCGAGTTCTTCGCGCCGCCATGTGGACGAGATGTCGGTGACGCCAAGATGCGAGTCCTGCAACGAACTGCCATGCCCCGGAAAATGCTTGAGAGAAGCCACAACACCGCGCCATGCCAGCCCGTTGACGAAAGCTGCGGCATGGGACGCCACGCGGCACGGGTCGCTGCCATAACTGCGTTCGAGGCGGGCTATGACAGGGTTCGACGGATTGACGGCAAGGTCGACCACCGGCCCGAAATCCACGTTGAGTCCCACCTCCGCCATCTCCGTGGCGAGCGTGGACGCCATGCGACGCGTATCCTCCGGGCTGCCCTTGCCGAGAGACGCCGCAGAAGGATAGGCGAAGAACCCGTACTCGGGCTTCAGGCGTCGCACCCTTCCGCCCTCCTGGTCGACGGCGATGAACAGGGGAACCGGGGCCGCCGCCTGCAACGCCCCCGTCAGACGGCTCAACTGCTCTTTGGAGACGATGTTGCGCACCCGCACCGACGGGTCCATATCCCTGTCGAACAGGATGACGCCACCCACATGCCCTGCGGCGATGCTGCGAAGGATGGGGCCTGCATCCGCAGGTTCGGCCCCACGGAAGCCGAGCATGAGCATCTGTCCCGCCATGGCTTCGACCGTGGCGTTGGCAGAGGCGCATTGCGCAGAGGCCACGGTGAGGCACAACGCCAGCAGCACGGCGAATGTAGACGCCAGCCAGCGCAGACCACCTCTGTTGTGCCTCTGCGGTGAAAGCCCCCCACAGGGCGACGAACAGTAACCCGGCACCACAGGAACAGTCATCACGCCCCCAGAATGCCGGGACGCACCTGGCATTTCACGCGGATGTTGCGCCCCGCCGTGCCGTAGTCGTCCACCATGTTGAACGACGTGGCTTCCACCACCTCCACAGCCGCCTCGTCGTCATCCACCCCAAGCGAGGCGAGATGCTCAAGCAGCGCCTGCCCGGCATCACGTTTGGCGGCTTCGATGTCGTAGCGGGTCCCCACTTCGCGGCGCACGTCGAGGGTTGGGATGAAGAGCACCCCCTTCTCGGTATCGGCGAAGAGTTCGAGTTCAGCCGTCGTGCGGGTCAGTGCGGCACCGATGGCATTGGCCACGGCGTATTGTTCCGGCACATCCACTCTGCGGCCCAGCGCGTCAGCCAGCAGGGGGCGCAGCACCTCGGCGGGGCCGCCCATGACATAGGCGCGCACGGGGTCGACCCGACGCCCCTGCAAGAGTTCCATGATGGTGTACACCGGGCGGGCGTTGATGGCGTCGACGAGTTCCGTCACTGCTTCCGCGATGCGGCGTACGGCGGTGGTCACGGCTTCGGACGCAAGACGTTCGGGGAACATGTCCCACAGTGCCGCCAGGTCACGGATGCCGCGCCGGGAAGCCTCCACCTCGCCCACGTGGGCCTTGCCCATGTAATTGAGCGCGTCGATGAGGGTCGGCTGCGTGCCGCCCAGTGCCATGCTGGGGCCCATGCGTTCGGGTCCCACACGCACCGCCCCGGCCTGCACATGAAGGCGCGAGTCGCCCCCCACACCGATGGAATGGGTGCGCAAGGCACGCACCAGCGTGGCGTAGCTGCCCACGTCGATGCCGTCGCGTTCGATGACCGGGGCGCCGGAGGCGAACACCGCGATGTCTGTGGTCGTGCCGCCCACGTCGAGGATGACGCAGTCCTCACGGATGTCGCACAGGGCCACGATGCCCATGACACTGGCGGCCGGGCCGGAGAGGATGGATTCGACAGGCACCTCGCGCGAGACGGCGAGAGGCATGGTGCCGCCATCGGCCTTGAGCACATGGATGGGCGCGGCAAGCCCCATCTCACGCGCGGCGTTCTCGATGGCGTCCGCGAAGGCGTTGTACACCCGCCACACGGCGGAGTTGTAGTACGCCGTGGCCACGCGGCGCGGAAAGTTGAGCTGCCCCGAAAGCCGGTGCCCCATGGAGACGAAGTCGCCGCACTCCATGAGCTTGCCCCCGATGGCCTGTTCGTGCGCGGGGTTGCGGGTGGAGAACTTGCCCACGGCTGCGTAGACGCGCACGCCTTCGCGACAGTAGCGACCCGCCACTGCGTCCAGCGAATCGGCGTCGATGCCGGCAATCTCCACGCCGCGGTGGTCGATGGAACCGGGTACGGACTGGTAGAAGCGCCCCACGCGCACATGCTCCGGGTCGATGCCCGGCCCGCCAGCCACCACCACGCCCACCTCTTCGGTGCGCCCCTCGACGATGGCGTTGGTGGAGAGGGTGGTGCTGAGATTGATGCGTGTCACGGCGGCAGGTTCCACCGTCTCCAGCAATGTCCGCATGGCCTGCCGCACCGACGACAGCAGGTCGTGGTGGTCGGTGGGAACCTTGCAACTGCACACCACCCTGCGCCCGTCCATGACGACGGCGTCGGTGTGGGTGCCGCCCACGTCTATGCCGAGAAACATGCTACCTCCCCTTTGCGTCGCAGAGCATACAGGCCAGTTGCAACGCGGCGGTGAAACTTCCGGTGGAGGCGCGCCCCGTCCCGGCGATGTCGAAGCCCGTGCCATGGTCGACCGAGGTACGCACGAACGGCAACCCCAGCGTGACATTCACGGCATCGGAAAAATGCAGCAGCTTGAGCGGGCCAAGCCCCTGGTCGTGGTACATGGCGAGCACGGCGGGATAGCCCCCCCCGGCGGCCCTGTGGAACAGCGTATCGGCGGGGAAGGGCCCTTCGACGGCCAGCCCTTCGCGCCGCGCGTCCTCGATGGCGGGGGTGATGACCTCTATCTCTTCACGCCCGATGCGCCCCGATTCGCCCGCGTGCGGATTCAGCCCGCACACAGCCACGGGGCCCTGAAGCCCCAAAGCCCGCACGAAGGCCGCAGTGAGTCGCAGGCAGCGCAGGACACGCTCACGGGTGACGAGGTCGGCCACTTCGCGCAACGGCGGGTGCGTGGTGACAAGGCTGACGCGCAACCTGTCTCCGCACAGGTGCATGCACACCTCGTCGTCGGCGAGTCCCGCACGGCGGGCGAGATACTCGGTATGTCCGGGGACGTCGAATCCGGCGGTATGGAGCATGGCCTTATGCAGAGGCAGGGTCACGACTCCGGGAACGACCCCGGCGCACAGCAGGTCGCAGGCAGCGGAAAGGGCGACCCCGGCGGCGCGCCCGCCTGACACGGTGGCCTCGCCCACGCGCACGTCAAGGCCATCCAGCCCCGGCGGTTCGTACAGGTAGATGCCCGGGCCTGCGGCGAGGGCATCACCGGGGGTATCGACGCGCGTCCAGAATGCCTTGCGGGTATGGGCGAAGAGTGAAGCCTCGGCACCGATGCACAGCACTGTGCGTCCGGCAAGGAAGGGCAACAGCGCTGCCGCATGACGGGCGGTATCCGCATCCGGCGAAGTGTCAGGCTGTGCCGCACCTGTCGTCAGGGGTGCAGTCGCTTCCTTTTGCAGGCCAGCCCCATCGGCGCAAACATCCGGTGCTGACGCACTGGTGCAAATATCCCGCGCTGAAGCACCGGCACCCTTTTCAGGCGGTGACGTATTGGCATCGGTCGAACGCCGCACCACCTCGCCAAGCAGACGGCAGGCGAGTTCAGGCCCCAGTCCGTTGGAGTCACCCAGCGTCACGCACAGGGGCGCGACGGGCTTATGCGAAAAATGGTCCACCATCCCGGCACAGTATGCCGATTCGAGGTACCTGTCCAGACCACCACGAGGGATGTTACCCTTGCCCACAGCGGTCTCCTGGGCGTCTGCGGCGCGCCATCGGCTACGCAATGGGAGGAGAGGCCGCAGGCTTCACGAGGTATCAGCAGGGCATCGACAACTGCGACACAGGCGGCTGACAGAAGCCGGTGGCAGAAACTGATGGCAGACGCATGTAGCGGTGACGTCCGGCTATGACGTCCGGCTATGACGTCTGGCACCACCGCCGTCGCCCTACTCCCCAGTGACGGGGTCGGGCGTCACCGACGCATGAACGGTGCCGTCGGCCCGCGCGTAGGCATGGGCGATATGGTCGGTGTTGCAATGCACCCCGTAGCGCCCGTGGCGGTCAAGCATGATGAGTCCGGCATGTCCGCCCACGCGCCTGTGCAGCATGTCGATGGCCCGCCGCGCAGCCTCGTCGGGCAGACATTCGCGCAGGTGTTCACAGGCGCAGTGCGTCATGAGCGTACGCATGACGCCTTCTCCGAAGCCCGTGGCAGAGGCCCCGCCCGTCTCGTTGTCGGCGTAGGTCCCCGCACCGCACAGCGGCGAATCGCCCACACGCCCCGCCAGCTTGAAGGGCGTCCCCCCGGTGGAGGTGGCGGCGGCGACGTTGCCGTGGATGTCCAGCGCCACGGCACCCACCGTCCCCTTGGGAACATCACCGGCGGGTGCGGTGTCCGTGACGGGCCGGAAGGCATCATGGGTGCTGTACCCCGCGCGCGAACGCAGGGTCTCGTAAAGAAGGCGCTCACGTTCCACAAGCAGGGTTGCCGGGTCGACAGGCTTTAACCCCTGTTCGAGGGCGAAACGCTCGGCCCCTTCCCCCACCAGAAGACAGAATTCGGTGTCCAGCAGGCGCCGGGCGATGTCCACGGGGTTGGCGAAGCGACGCACCGCCGCCACACCGCCAAAGTCCAGCGTGGCACCGTCCATGATGGCGGCGTCGAGTTCGATGACACCATCGCGGTTGAGTACGGCCCCTCGCCCTGCGTCGAAGGTCGGGTCGTCCTCCAGCACGTTGACGGCGGCACGAACCGCCTCGACTGCCGTCGCGCCGTCGCGCAGCAAAGGCCACGCAGCCTCGACGGCGCGACGGCATCCTGCGATATGGGCTTCCTGACGGTCGGCGGGGATGGTCCATGCACCGCCGTGCACGATGATTCTGGGTCGGGTCATTGGCATATCCGAACGATGCGCAGCAATGCCTTGAAAGCTGCCACGCGTGCTGACGGTATTGATGGCACAAGGCCGGGCACAGGTCGCGCCGGACATCACGGGCATATACCCGTGCGCTGCGGCGGGCCACTTATACGGCATCCCGTTGCGACGGAAAAGAGGAAACGTACCCCGACCACCTGTGGGCAGGGGCATTCTGTTGATGGTGCCAGCTTTCACCTCGGGAGCACTCACCCCACGAAGGGTCGCCAACCCGCGCCTCTCTGGGGGGGCGTATCGCGGGGGCTAGGTGCCCTGCCCTGTCACGGGGGCGAAGCACATGGCGGCAAGCGGGGGTAGCGTCAGTTCGATGAAGTGCCCGCCACCCCAGTGGTCTTCCCGTGCCATGACGGCACCGGCGTTACCCACGTCACTGCCGCCGTAGTAGGCACTGTCGGTGTTGCACAGCTCACGCCACGTGCCGCCACGCGGGCAGGGCACGCGGTAGAAGCGACGCACCACGGGCGTGAAGTTGAAAATCCACAGGAGAGGTCGTTCACCCGCGGCCAGCCGGAGGAAACTGATCACCGAACTGCCGTAGTCCGCGAAATCCACCCAGCGGAAGCCCGACCAGTCGTGGTCGCGCCTGTGCATGGCAGGTTCGGAACGCAGCAACCGGTTGAGGTCGCCCACCAGCCGCGCGATGCCCTCATGGGCGGGGAAACGGTAGAGACACCAGTCCAGTTCGCGGCTTTCGTCCCACTCGTTCCACTGGCCGAATTCGCCCCCCATGAACAGCAGCTTCTTGCCGGGATGCGCCCACTGGTAGGCGTAGAGCAACCGCAGGTTGGCCTGTTGCTGCCACATGTCGCCGGGCATCTTCGACAGCAGCGCCCCCTTGCCGTGCACGACCTCGTCATGTGACAGCGGCAGCACGAAATTCTCGCTGAAGGCGTAGAGCATGGAGAAGGTCAGCGAACCGTGGTGATAGGCCCGGTGTATCGGGTCTTCTGCAAGGTAGCCCAGCGTGTCATGCATCCAGCCCATGTTCCACTTGAAGCTGAACCCCAGTCCGCCCGTGTAGACCGGACGGGAGACACCGGGCCATGCGGTGGATTCCTCCGCCAGCGTCATGGCACCGGGAAACTCGGCATGGATGACCGTGTTGACCTCGCGCAGGAAGTCCACGGCATCGAGGTTCTCGCGTCCGCCATGCCTGTTGGGCAGCCACTGCCCCGCTTCGCGCGAGTAGTCGAGGTAGAGCATGGACGCCACGGCGTCCATGCGCAGACCGTCGATGTGGAACTCCCGCAGCCAGTACAGGGCATTGGCGGTGAGGAAGTTGCGCACCTCGTTGCGCCCGTAGTTGAAGATGTAGGTTCCCCAGTCGGGGTGTTCGCCAAGGCGCGGGTCGAGGTGCTCATACAGCGCCGTACCATCGAAACGCCCAAGGCTCCATGCGTCCCGCGGGAAATGGGCCGGGACCCAGTCGAGGATGACGCCTAGCCCTGCCTGATGGCACCTGTCGACGAACCGTTTGAACCCCTCGGGCGAACCGAAACGCGAGGTCGGCGCGTAGTAGTGCCCCGTCTGGTAGCCCCACGACTGGTCGAGGGGGTGTTCCGCCACGGGCAGCAGTTCAAGGTGAGTGAAGCCCAGTCCCGTGGCATAGGGAATGAGCTGGTCGCCCAGTTCATCGTAGGTCAGGAACGGATGGCCGTCGCCATGCCTGCGCCGCCACGACCCGAGATGCACCTCGTAGATGGAGACCGGACGTTCGAGGGGCAGCCCCTGACGCGCCCGTTCAGCCATCCACGCCCCGTCGCCCCATGCATGGTTGTCGATATCCCATGCCACCGACGCCACCCCGGGGCGCATCTCCGCCCACAGGGCGAAGGGGTCGGCCTTCTGCTCTTGCCGACCATCGGCCCCGCGCACCACGAACTTGTAAAGCGACCCGCGGCGCACTCCGGGCACGAAGGCGGCCCATACGCCCGACACCCCCACGGGGAAAAGGGGGCAGCCCTCATGCCGCCAACCGTTGCAGTCGCCGGACAGGTGCACGGAACGGGCATTGGGGGCCCACACCGCAAAGCGATAGCCCGCCTCGCCATCCTGTACTGCCGGGTGTGCGCCGAGAATGCGGTAGAGGTGCCTGTGCCGCCCCATGCCGAAGAGGTAGAGGTCGAAAGGCTCGATGAACAGGGGACGGCTGCACGGAATGGTCACGCGCCCTCCTCACCGGGGGAGACCCCCAGTTGGGCGTAAAGGTCGAGGTAGGCGCGTCCGGCGCGTTCCCAGGTGAAGGCCTGTGCCATGGCGCGTCGCACCATGCCCTGCCAGTCGCCGGGGGCCGTGGTCCACAGGTGCACCGCATCGAGGATGGCCCGCAGAAAGGCCGCGGACTCGCACCGGCCGAAGGTGAAGCCCGTGCTCTCCGGCGAGGGCCACGGGACGATGGTGTCGCGCAGCCCGCCCACGGCCGTGGCCACGGGCGGTGTGCCGTAGCGCAGGGCGTACATCTGGGTGAGGCCGCACGGTTCGTACCGCGACGGCATGAGAAAGATGTCGCTGCCCGCCTGGATGCGGTGGGCGAGGTCTTCGGTGTAGCTGACGATGGTGCACACCCGGCCCCGGTAGGCCTCCATCAGCTCAAGGGCCCGCGCCTCATGGGTCAGATTGCCCTCGCCGAGGATGATGACCCCGACGTCGCTCTCCATGAGGCGGGGCAGGATGTCGAGCAGCAGGTCTATCCCCTTCTGCCCGCGCAGTCTGCCGATGAAGCCGAGGATGGGACGCCTGGCAAGGTGCGGGTCGAGGCCGAGTTCTTCGATGAGGGCGCGCTTGCACTGCGCCTTTCCTGCAAGGTCCGTGGGCGTATAGCGGCAGGGGAGGAAGCGGTCGTTGCCGGGCGACCAGATGTCGTAGTCCGCACCGTTGAGGATGCCGTGCAGGGCGTGGGCACGCTTCCGCAGGATACCGTCGAGACCGCTGCCATAGGCGGGGCCGAGAATCTCACGCGCATAGCTGGGGCTGACCGTGGTCACCTTGTCGGCATAGGCGATGCCCGCCTTGAGCAGGTTGAAGTCGCCCCAGAATTCCGCGCCGTCCACGCTCCATGCCTGCGGGGGCAGGCCCGAAGTCTCGAAAAGACGCGAGGCGAAACGCCCCTGGAAGGCGAGGTTGTGTATGGTGAGCACACTGCGCGTATCCTGCCAGAACGGGTCGGTCTGCCGCAGGAAGTAGAGAAAGGCGGGCACAAGTGCCGTCTGCCAGTCGTGGGCGTGCAGCACTGCCGGGGGCTGCCCCAGACGGCGCATCAGCGCCAGCAGCGCGCGGCAGAAGAAGACGAAGCGTTCGCAGTTGTCGAAGTAGTCGCCCTTGTGGTCGTTGTAGTAGTAACGCCTGTCGAAATACTCGCCCCGGTGGATGAAGTAGACCGGCATGCCATGATAGTCGGCCTCGAAGACGTCGCAGGTGATGGGGGCCCACGGGTAGCCCACATGGCAGTCGGAGACCGTCAGCCGGATGGGATAGTCCGCCGTTCGCAATCTGCCATAGAAGGGTGTCACCACCGCCGTGGGCACGCCCATGCGGTGCAGGGCAAGGGGCAGCGCACCAAGCACATCGCCCAGCCCCCCGCTTTTGGAGAAGGGGTACATCTCCGATGTGGCGAACACGACCTGCCGTTGCATGATGGCTGTCTCCACGGATGCCGGGGCATCACACCGCACCGCGGTTGCGGCGCAGAAAATCGGCGATGATGGTCGCATGATCGAAGGCAATGGGCTGCGGCAGTGCGTCCGGCGAAAAGAACCGTGCCTGCGCCGCGTCATCGCCCGCATGGGGTTCGGAACCGGTGCCCTTGGCGATGCGCGCCGCGTAGACCACGCTCATGGTGTGATGCCGCGGGTCGCGGGCCGGGTCGGAGTAGACCCCGACCAGCCCCTCCAGCGTCACCGCAAGTCCCGTCTCTTCTCTGGCCTCGCGCACGGCGGCGTCCTCGGCCGATTCGCCGTAGTCGATGAAGCCGCCGGGCAACGCCCAGCCGTGCGGTTCATTCCGGCGTTCGACCAGAACGATGCCCCTGCCGGGGGCATGGATGACCACGTCCACGGTGGGGGCGGGATTGCGGTACATGACCACCTGACCGCCGCAATGCGGACAGGGTATGTTGTGCGTCATCCTCATACTCCCCACGAATGACCGTCCTGCACGGGCGGAAAGATGCCCGAGTCTGAAGAATACGCAACAGCCCGCCACAAGACAAGCATCTGCGGCCTCCCCCTTGCTCAGAGGCGCCTGCCCCTGACGTCGCACATGGTATGGACCGCATTGGGATGCGACACCCATGGTGACGGCACGATGCCATCCGCGTGACACGACGGCGCAGGCACGGTTCACACAGGCCGGGCACAGGCAATGATGTCGCCTCGCCCGCAGGTATCTGCAGGTGACAGGCTTCTGGCTGCCAGCAGCCCAGTGGAGAACCGGACGGAGGAGGCTCGCACGTCCGGGCGGGCGGGCCGACAACGCAGCATGTCGCACACCTTCTGACGCGCGTCTTCCGGGGCATGCCCGAGGCCGACACTTGAGGCCCGGCGCTCAGTCAGACGTCCGACCTCCCGTTCGACCCGGCATACGGTCAGGCTTCCGGCGAAGCGCCTGACCGAACATCGTCCGAGCATCGCCCGAACGTCGGCCAAGCGTCGACCAGACGTCCCGCCCCCTGCCAGCCCGACTCCAGACAAGGCTTCCGACCAGACTTCCGGCCAGAGTTCACGGCTGACACACGGCCATGTGCACCGGATACCCGGCCATGTTCCGCGCCAGAAGCACAGTCGGGCGACAGGTGCGACGGCACGCCCCGTCACCCCGCCAGAAGCCCCCGTGTACTGCGTCAACCTGCGTGCCTTCCGCCCGCGTCCGCAGGTTATGCCCGCTTGACCTCCAGCGTGGACTCTCCGGCCGTGAGAAGGTAGTTGCCTGAAGGGGTCTCAAGCAGGTACTCCGCACCGGGGAAGAGTTGCGCACGCGCGCTCCATTCATCATTGATGAACACGTCGCGCGCACCGCCGCTTTCTTCGAAGCGAACCTGCGTTCCATCGGACAGCACCACGACCTCGGCCTCGTTCAGGGAAAGGG
The DNA here is from genome assembly GCF_000195755.1 of Nitratidesulfovibrio vulgaris str. Hildenborough. Lineage (NCBI taxonomy): Bacteria > Pseudomonadati > Thermodesulfobacteriota > Desulfovibrionia > Desulfovibrionales > Desulfovibrionaceae > Nitratidesulfovibrio > Nitratidesulfovibrio vulgaris. Next base: position 2,341,599 of record NC_002937.3, read on the forward strand.
GAAGATCCCGTTCGGTGTATTCCATGACGTACCTCCAAAAAGGACTCTGTTGGCACACACCTCCACACCGGAGGATATTGCCATCCTTCTACACCCCAACCGAAGATACCACAAGTGACTGAAACGATTCCACACGACTCTGTCGCACATCGCCTCGCCGCCGACTTGGGCATCACGACCGCACAGGCAAGTGCGGCACTCAAGCTTTTCGACGAGGGGGGCACCATCCCCTTCGTGGCCCGCTATCGCAAGGAGGCCACTGGCGGCCTCGACGAGGTGGCCCTCACCGCCTTGCGTGACGGCTGCGAACGGCTTCGTACGCTGGACAAGCGACGTGACGCCATCATCGCCTCCATGACGGAGCGCGAACAGCTTACCCCCGACCTCGCCAAGGCCCTCCATGCGGCGACCACTCTCACCGCGCTGGAAGACATCTACCTGCCCTTCCGCCCCAAACGGGTGACAAGGGCCGCCAAGGCGCGTGAACGTGGCCTCGCCCCCCTTGCTGAACGGCTGCTCGAACAACGCGGCGCACAGGCGGGGCAGCTTGCCGCCCCGTTCGTCGACGAGGCCAAGGGGGTTCCCGACACGGCAGCCGCCCTTGCAGGGGCACGTGACATCATCGCCGAGACAGTGAGCGAAGACAGGGCCACACGCGCCACCCTGCGCGACATCTTCGTCCGCCGTGCGACGCTGCGTTCGAAGGTCGCACGTGGCAAGGAGGAACAGGCCGCAACCTATCGCGACCACTTCGACCGCAGCGAACATGCAGCCGCCGCCCCGGCGCACAGACTGCTCGCCATGTTCCGTGGCGAACGCGAAGAGCTTCTCGACGTGCGGGTGCGGCCCGATGACGACATTGCCGTGGGGGCCCTTCACCGTCGCTGGCTGAAAGGGCGTGCATCTTCAGCCGGGACGGATGCGGCTGAAGTGGCCACGGCCCTGACCGACGCATGGAATCGTCTTCTGGCCCCGTCACTCGAGAACGAGTTCAGAACCGCCCTGCGCGAACGGGCCGAAGCGGAGGCCATAGCCGTCTTCGCCGCCAACCTTCGGGAATTGCTACTGGCCCCGCCGATGGGGCCACGACGCACACTCGCACTCGACCCCGGCTGGCGCACCGGGGCCAAGCTTGTATGCCTTGACGCGCAAGGGGCCCTGCTGCACCACGAGGTCATCCACCCCCTCACCGGTGGAGACCGGGCGACCCGCGCCGCCGCCACCCTGCGTGAACTTTGCACACGGCACGGCATCGAAGCGGTGGCCGTCGGCAACGGTACAGCGGGGCGCGAGACCGAAGCCTTCGTCAAGTCGGCCGGGCTTCCACCTCATGTGACGGTGGCCCTCGTGGATGAGCGCGGGGCCTCGGTCTACTCCGCCTCCGAGGTCGCCCGCGCAGAATTCCCCGACCACGACGTCACCGTGCGCGGCGCCATATCCATCGGGCGCAGGCTCATGGACCCGCTGGCCGAACTCGTCAAGGTCGACCCCCGCTCTCTGGGCGTGGGCCAGTACCAGCATGATGTCGACCAGAACGCCCTGCGTCGCGCCCTCGAAGAGGTCGTGGCGTCGTGCGTCAACGCCGTGGGAGTGGATGTCAACACCGCCAGCCCCGAATTGCTCGCCTACGTCTCGGGCATCGGCCCCGCGCTGGCGAAAGGCATCGTGGCATTGCGTGCCGTCAACGGTCCGTTCCGTACACGGCGCGACCTTCTCAAGGTGCCGCGCCTCGGCCCCAAGGCCTTCGAACAGGCTGCCGGCTTCCTGCGTGTGCATGGCGGCCCCGAACCTCTCGATGCAAGTGCCGTCCACCCTGAAAGCTATGCCGTCGTGCGACGCATGGCAGAGGATACCGGGTGCAGCGTGCCCGACCTCATGCGCGATGCCACCCGGCGCGAGGCCCTGCGGCTGGAACGCTATGTGGACGACCGGGTAGGTCTGCCCACGTTGCGCGACATCATGTCGGAACTTGCGCGACCGGGCCGTGACCCGCGTCCGGCTTTCGAGGTCTTCGCCTTTGCCGAAGGTGTGAACAAGGTCGATGATGTCCAGCCCGGCATGGAGCTTCCCGGCATCGTCACCAACGTCACCAAGTTCGGTGCCTTCGTTGACATCGGCGTCCACCGTGACGGTCTCGTGCATGTGAGCCAGCTGGCCGACCGTTTCGTACGCGACCCTGCCGAGGTCGTGGCGCCGGGACGCAAGGTGCGGGTACGGGTGCTCGATGTGGACAGGCAGCGTGAACGCATCAACCTCACGCTCAAAGGGGTTCCGCAGCAGGATTGAACCTGCGACCCGCCCGTTCCGCGCGCCCCGGCATGATAGGGATATGGCAGGGCTACGATAGATGCACAGCAGGGCGCAAGCCCCCGCTGCCGAAGGCCCCGCGCAGCCCCGGACAGGACAAAGCCCCCGCACACCTTGCAGTGTGCGGGGGCTTCATGTGTCGTTGCAAAGGCTACAGGTTGGCAGCCGACTCCGCAAGGTACGACGCCACACCGTCAGCGGTGGGCTTCATCCCCTTCTTGCCCTTGTTCCAGCCTGCCGGGCACACTTCTCCGTGCTTTTCGGTGAACTGAAGGGCGTCCACAACGCGCAGCATCTCGTCGATGTCACGCCCCAGAGGCAGGTTGTTCACCACCTGATGCTGCACCACGCCAGCCCTGTCGATGAGGAACGACCCACGGAAGGCCACGCCCCCCTCACTCTCCACATCATAGGCACGCGCCAGTTCATGCTGGATGTCTGCCACAAGCGGGTACCCCACAGGGCCGATACCGCCCTTGTCGACAGGCGTGTTTCGCCATGCGGCATGTGTGAACTGGCTGTCTATGGAAACACCGATGACCTCGACATTGCGCTGGCGGAACGCTTCAAGCCTGTGGTCGAAGGCGATCAACTCCGACGGGCACACAAAGGTGAAGTCCAGCGGATAGAAGAACACCACGGCATACTTGCCCTCGGTCACCTTGGCGAAATCGAAGTCATCCACAACCTCGCCATTGCCGAGGACAGCTGAAAAGGTCTTGCCACCTTCGAAGAACGGGGCCTTCTTACCTACGAGTACTCCCATGTCCAACTCCTTGCGCTGTATCAACCCGTGCGCCGGGTACGTGTTCATCATGACTTCCGGGACGTGGGTGACGCCCCGCTTTCCATGTCGAGAAAGATAACAGGAATCATTCCTGTGTCAATGGCTTTCTAGGATCTCCCTGTCTCCTCCAAGCCATGCCTTTTAGCCATGCATACCGCCGCAGCCCTGACAGGTCGTGGCAGAAAACGGAACAGCCAGCAAAAGCCCCCCGTATGTCGGAAGACACACGGGGGGCTCGTTCGGCCGAAGCTGCAAACGGCTATGCGCTCTTTTCGCTATCGCGCTGGCGTATTTCGGCGCGTTTGATCTTGCCGCTGATGGTCTTGGGCAACTCTGCCACGTACTCGACGATGCGGGGGTACTTGTAGGGAGCGGTGACCTTCTTGACGTGGTCCTGCAACTCCTTCGTGAGCACCTCGCCCGCCTCGTAGCCTGCGGCAAGCACGATGGTGGCCTTCACAGCCTGCCCGCGCAACGGGTCGGGCACGCCGGTGACGGCGGCCTCGACGACGGCAGGATGGGCCACGAGGGCGCTCTCGACCTCGAAGGGCCCGATGCGATAGCCCGAACTCTTGATGAGGTCGTCCACACGCCCGAGGAACCAGAGGTAGCCGTCCTCGTCCATCCACGCCTTGTCGCCGGTGTGGTAGTACCCGTCGAACATGACCGATGCGGTCTTCTCGGCGTCCTCCACATAGCCCCGGAAAAGCCCCACAGGCAGTCCGTCGCTGATGCGGATGCAGATTTCGCCCTCTTCGCCCGTCGGACATTCCTTGCCCTCGTGGTCGAGAAGCGTGATGCCCCACCCCGGCATGGGGCGCCCGATGGAACCGGGCTTGGCCTCCATGCACGAGAGCGTGGCAATCTGCAACGTGGTCTCGGTCTGGCCGTATCCCTCGTAGATGGAAAGGCCCGTTGCGGCCTTCCACCCGTGGAACACGCTCTCGTTGAGCAGTTCACCTGCCGTTGTGCAGTGGCGCAGCTTCGAGAGGTCGTAACGCGAAAGGTCGGCCCGCACGAGAAAGCGGTACACGGTGGGCGGGGCGCAGAAGGTGGTGACGCCGTTCTTCGCGACGACATCGAGCAACGCTTCGGGGTCGAACTTGCCGCGGAAGTCGTAGACGAAGACGGCTGCCCCCGCCATCCACTGCCCGTAGAACTTGCCCCACACGGCCTTGCCCCAACCCGTGTCGGCCACGGTGAGGTGCAGGTCGCCGGGGCGCAGGTCGTGCCAGTACATGCCCGTCACGAGGTGCCCGAGGGGGTAGGTGTGCACATGTTCCACCATCTTCGGCATGCCCGTGGTGCCGGACGAGAAGAATATGAGCAGCGGGTCTTCGCCGCAGGCAAGTTCGTCGGGTGCTGTCGGGCGCGGGAAAGAGGGCGAGGCATCCGCACAGAGGGCCTCGTAGTCGCACCAGCCATCGGGCAACGGTGTCCCGCCGCACTGCACGAGCACTGAAAGGGTCGGACAGTCGGGACGCGCGGCCTCGATACGGTCGGTGATGCCGTCGTCGACGATGACGGCACGAACCTGCGCGCGTTCGACGCGGAACACGATATCCTTGGGGGTCAGTTGCGCTGGGGCGGGAATGGCTACCGCGCCGAGACGATGCAATGCCAGCATGGAGACCCAGAATTCGATACGCCGGTGCAAGACCAGCATGACCCGATGGCCCTTGCGCACACCTCTGGCCTTGAGCGCGTTGGCAAGCCGCGCAGAAGCGTCGGCAAGCCATGCGAAGGTGTAGTCGCGCCGCACCCCGGCGTCATCGACGTGGGCAATGGCGAGCCTGTCGGGAGTCTCGTTGGCCATGGCATCGAGAACGTCGAAGGCGAAATTGAAGGTCTCTGGCGCATCCAGCGAGAAGACACGCAAGAACTCGTCGTAGCTGGCAAAGGTGAGCTTATCCATGATGTCGTCAATCCTCGTGATCAATCCTGACGGTATTGAGATGCACAGGCAGCAGCGGGCACAGGCGGGATTCGCCCGTCCGGAGACCCGGAGACTGTGCTCGGCTTGTCGCCGGCACATTCCCGTAGCCTGCACTCCACCCGGCAACGACGCTGCCGATGGTGGCGCAAGCCCTGTCCGGGGCTGCCATCTATCCGTGGATGCCGTGGCATCCGTTCCATTCTGTCATGCCCTGCCCTTATGGGCTTCGGGCTTCGTCAGGTGCGGGCGCGTCGTGCGCTGCGGATTCAGTCACGCAGCCATCCCCGCCGGGACGGGGCACACGGCGCACCCTAGCTAATCACGTCGAGGAACACCGCATCCGCCCCGTCGAGACCACGAAGGGCGTGGGGTATGCGCGAACTGAAGTACATGCTGTCACCGGGTTCGAGCACGTGCACCTTGTCGCCGAGGCGCACCTCCATCCTTCCTTCGAGGATGTAGATGAACTCCTGACCGCGATGATAGTTGAAATTCAGTTCGGATTCATCCTTGGCAGGGACGCGGACGATGAACGGTTCCATGCGCCGGTTGGTGAACCGCGAGGCAAGGTTCCAGTAGTCGTAGTCCTTGCGCCGCTGTACGCTGAGACCCTGCCCCTTGCGTACGATGGTGAAGTCCTGCAGGTGGGCGTCTCCGCCCGAGATGAGCGCGGTGAGGTCGACACGGCATTCACGCGCCACATCGGTGAGATAGCTTACCGGAATCTCCACTTCGCCACTCTCGTAGCGAAGCACATCCGCAGCCGTGACCCCGACCTTGGCTGCCAGGTCATCGGGCGAAAAGCCCACGGCATCGCGCAATCCCGCAAGCCGGGGGGCAATCTCCTTGTAGGGCTTGTCCTGCGTACTCATACTGCCTCCTTGAGGGTCGCGTCCGCACGCGACGTTTCATACTGGATGAGAGCAACGCTCCAAAACCCTGAAGTCATCGTAATAGCCTGTACGCCTTCGTTTGCCTAGCCCCGCCCCCCGCCAGCGGAGTGGGCAGGACAAAAAAAACGCGGCCCCCGGACGGGGACCGCGCACAGATGCGTCATGACGCCGACCGCCATGCGGCGGCGTACCCCGTCAATGCCGGGCGTGCGTAATTCGACCGTTGCGTTCGAGCAACGATATGGTGTTGGCGACCTGACGTCCGAGAGGCGTCTCGCGGTTCATCTCGCGCTCCAGCGCGGTGATACCCTTGAGCACCGTGGAGTGCCGACGATTGAAACGGTCGCCAATCTCTTTCAGCGAAAGGTCGGTGTGCTTGCGTGCCAGAAGATAGGCCGCGTTGCGCGCCACGACATACTCACGCTTGCGGCTGCGCGAATTGAGCTGCTCAGGGGAAAGACCGAAGCCCTCGCACACCATGCGGACGATGCCCTCAAAATCGAGCTGCGTCTCGGCCTGTGCATAGTTGCCGATGATCTCGAACGCCATCTCAAGGGAAATCTGCCTGTTGAGCAGTTTTGCCTTGAGAATGAGGTTATGCAGGCAACTTTCGATCTGACGAACGTCGGTGCTGATGCGTTCGGCAAGCAGGTCGGTCACGTTGTCGGGCAGCATCACCTGATAGATGCGGGCCTTCTCACGCAGGATACGGCGGCGGGTGTCGAAGTCCGGACGTTCGATACCGGCGAGGAAGCCGGAACAGAAACGCGAGACGAGCTGGTTGTCGACGTTCTTGAGGTCACGCGCCGCGAACGAACTGGAGAAGACGATGCGGCTGCCGCGCGACTGCAGGGCCTTGACGGTGGCGAGCACCTCGTCCTGCATCTTCTCCTTGCCTTGCAGGAAATGGACGTCTTCAAGCAGCAGCACGTCGACATCGCGATATCTGGCCTTGAAGCGTTCAACGTCACGCGCCTTGAGCGCGGCGATGAGACGCGAGGCGAACTCCTCGGCGGTGAGGTAGGCAACGTTGGGGTTGCTGCGATTGCTCGACTCGCACAGCGACCTGCCCACGGCATGCAGCAGGTGGGTCTTGCCGAGGCCGGGCCCGGAACTCAGGAACAGCGTATCGGTCATGAGACCGTCGCGGCACATGCCACGCGCAGCGGCACAGGCAAGTTCGTTGTTGGGCCCGACGATGAAATCATCGAACGAGAAACGCCAGTTGGTGCGACTCTGCGGGACGGGAGCCCAGTCCAGAGGCAGTCCGAGCTGTTCCTGCGCCTGCTGCGTCTCCGCAGACAGACGCCGGGGGGCATGTCCCGAGGGACGCGCCTCGACGGCAGGGACGACGGACGGTACGGGCGCGGCAGTTGGCACGACCTCGACCACTGCGGGCCGGGGTGCCAGCACGGGGCGCGGCGCAGCGGCAGCGGGAGCGCCGGCAGTGACGACGACCTCGACGGTGTCGCCGATAACGCCACAAGCGGCGGTACGGATGTCTTCGAAAAGACGGTCACGCACCCAGCCGGCCACGAACTCGTTGGGGGCCTCGACGCGAAGAGTCGACCCGTCCACCTCACCGGCGAGCGGCGAGATCCAGACTTTGAACAGTCCGGGAGCGAGCGTGTTCTGGAGGATATGCTGAATTTGGCCCCAAATCGATGTCATACGCGGGTCTTTACGTTTCTCGCCTTCATGATGCAACACGCGAAATCATCCTATACGGGCGTCTCCTGCAGAGGCCCGTTCCCCAACACCATACAAATTGCAACATGCTGATTTACATAGGGATGTCCCGATGCACCACGCTCTGCCTCCATACCCTGACAGCGTTGTCTGGCAAGGGTTTCCACAGGGAGACAGACAACTTTTCAACATGCATGAGAACAAGTTTTCCACAGGCAAAAGACGTCTTATCAGCTAATATCAAAGACAGGGCACCATCAGTACACTGATGTGCCCTGCAGCATTTACGTTTTTCAGTGCATCAGGGCATCGACTGACGGAGCGGATACCTCCCGCAGGTGAAGCGTTCACCCTCGGGGCAATAGCCGAGCCTCTCGCATTTTGCACCGGCATGCGCGAAAAGTTCAGGGAGCACCTCCCGGCAAAGACCGAGCATGACGTCTGCCACCGCGCGAATCTCCCACTGCGCCCTCATGCAACAGCGTTCTTCGAAGAAGTGCACAAGTGCACGGCAGTTCATGGTGACCACGATCTTGCTTGCGGCAGCCTGCGGCAGGACGAAGCGGGCATCCTCGTTCGCGCGGCTGCCCGTACGACCGTCCTGTTCGAGCAATGCCTTGATGTCGCGGTACGCGCTGCCCACATCCTCCATGAACTGCTCGAAACGCGCCTTGGCAGCGGCGTTGCGGGCGATGGCGGGCGGCATCACGTAATCGAAATGACTGCCGTCGACATAGCGCTGACTCTGCTGTGAGAACGACGCGATGCGATGGCGCACCAACTGGTGCGTGAGTGCCCGCGAGACCCCCTCGATGGCGAAGGTGAACGACACATGCTCGATGGGACTCGAGTGCCCCGATTCGAGAATGGACGCGATGAAGGCACCCTGCTTCTCCCGCTCAATCTCGCCGGACAACAGGCGCGGCCACATGTCGGCCACGAAACCGGCGTGGTAGCACTGCCTGAAAGCGGCATAGAGAAGCGAAAGGGGTTCCGGCGTATGGGCGAGCAGTTCCACACGGGGTTCTGTTCTGGGCATGGTTCTATCCTTGATGGTCAACCGAGAAGATTCAGATGTCTGTAGGCCTTGGCCGTGGCTACCCGACCACGCGGCGTACGCTTCAGGAAGCCGCACTGGATGAGATAGGGTTCATAGATGTCCTCGATGGTGCGCACTTCTTCGGCACAGGCGACGGCCAGCGTCTTGATGCCCACGGGGCCGCCGCCGTAATGCTCGATGAGCACCTCAAGCAGCTTGCGGTCCATCTGGTCTAGCCCGCTCTCGTCCACTTCCATGCGACCGAGGGCCTCGCTGGCGAGGTCGGCCGAGATGACCCCGCCCGCGTGGACGGTGGCGAAGTCGCGCACGCGTCGCAGCAGACGGTTGGCGATGCGCGGTGTGCCACGGGCACGACGCCCTATCTCTATGGCACCCTCTTCGGTGAGATTGGCCCCTATGATGCGGGCGGTGCGGGCGACGATGCGCGCGAGGTCGGCCGGCGTGTAGTATTCAAGACGACTGATGATGCCGAACCGGTCGCGCAACGGCGACGAGAGCAGTCCTATGCGCGTGGTGGCTCCCACCAGCGTGAAGGGCTCGACATCGATCTTGACCGTACGCGCTCCCGGCCCCTGCCCTATGACTAGGTCGAGCTTGAAGTCCTCCATGGCGGGGTAGAGCACCTCCTCCACGGCGATGGGCATACGGTGGATCTCGTCCACGAAGAGCAGGTCGTGCCTGCCGAGATTGGTGAGGATGGCGGCGAGGTCCCCGCTGCGCTCCAGCACGGGCCCTGAAGTGGAGACGAGGTTCACCCCGAGTTCACCCGCCATGATCTGCGCCAGCGTGGTCTTGCCAAGGCCGGGGTTGCCGTAGAACAGCACGTGGTCCATGGCCTGACCGCGCTCGCGGGCGGCGTCGAGATAGACGCGCATGTTGGCGCGCAATTCGTCCTGTCCGATGAAGTCGTCGAGCAGGCGCGGGCGTACCGATTCGTCGAGGCACACGTTGGCGGTCATCTAGCGTCCCCTCGCCAGAGCGCGCAATGCGGCGCGCAACGCGCCCCCCACGTCGAGGTCCGGCTCGCCGTGGAGCACATCCTTGAGCACGTGTGAGGCCTCTTCCTCGCCGTAGCCGAGGTTCGCAAGACCCGCCAGCGCGTCGCGGAAGACACCGCCGGGGGCACCGCCCGTGACAAGGGGCGCGGCTGCGGGCAGGTCCTCGACCTTGAGCTTGTACTTGAGTTCGAGAAAGATATGCTGCGCCGTCTTCTTGCCGATGCCGGAGACGCGAGTGAGTGCCAGCACATCGTCTTCAACCACCAAACGCCGCAGGTCGTCCGGCCTGAATTGCGAGAGGATGGCAAGCCCGGTCTTGGCACCGACCTTGGAGATGGACGTGAGCACGATGAACGTCTGCCGCTCGTCCCATGTGGCGAAGCCGTAGAGTTCAAGCGCATCTTCGCGCACTTCGGTGCTGATGAAGAAGCTGACCCGCCCCCCCTTGTCGGGAAGACGCGCAAGCGTGTGCCCCGGCACGAAGACCTCGTACCCCACCCCGCCGTCGGTGACGACGACACAGGCGTTGCCCGCGACTTCGGCCAGACGGCCTTCGACATACGCTATCATGCTTCAACCTCGTGCGTTTCCATGAATGGAGGTGCAGCCTACACCAAAAGCCGCGCACCTGAAAGAGAGGCACGCAGGGGCGGGCAGGCGAAGGGGCCTACGCCTTCACATGCCAGAGTACAAGACACAAGGGGCACAAAGGGCATGAAGGGCACTGTCATCCGCAACAGGCCGGCGTCAAGGCATTCAGCAGACACCGCGGGCCGACCTCCACGATGAGGTCAGGCGCCCCGGACTTGCGTCCGGCCCAATGCCCCCGATGCACCGGGCGTTAACCCTGACTCGGCACAACAGGTGGCGCTCCGCAACTGCCCCTCACCCGGGCAGGCACCACGCCCGATATGGGCGAGCGCACTGCCCCGCCCTTATTCTATCAGGCTAACCCCGCCAGACGCGTCAGGCGCCGCTGGTTCAGATGGCAGATGGCTGCGGCAAGGGCATCACCGGTGTCGAGTTTCCAGTCGGGTCGCACGCCAAGCACCTGCCCGACCATGTAGCCCACCTGTTCCTTCTCTGCCCTGCCCGTACCGACCAGTGCCTTCTTGATGACCGACGGCCTGTAGTCGATGACCGGCACACCGTGCGCGGCACACGCAGCCACGACGACCCCGCGCGCCTGCCCCAGCTTGAGGGCCGTAGCCACGTTCTGCGCCGCATGGACGTCTTCGACCGCCGCCTCGTCGGGGGTATGGGCGCGGACGACATCGGCAAGCTGACGGTAGAGGTCACCGAGGCGCGCAGCGAAATCGCCGCCTTTGGGGCGAATGGCCCCGCAATCGACGAGCGTGAGCACGCCCGAAGCCTCGCGCACGATGCCCCAACCCGTACACTGCGAACCGGGGTCTATGCCTATGACCGTGACGGAAGCCGCCATGCGTCCCCCTGCCCCGCCATGCGGCAGGGCGGCGTAAATGAAGGAGCCCGCCGTACGGCGGGCTCCGGAACAGTCTAGCCCAGTTCGGCGAGCAGTTCGTCCGGCAGGTCGAAGTTGGCGTGCACGTTCTGCACGTCGTCGTTGTCTTCGAGGGCGTCCACAAGCCTCATGAGCTTGCGGCCCGTCTCCGCGTCGACTTCTATCTCGTTCTGCGGAACCATGGTGAATTCGGCGGACTGCATCTCCACGCCAGCGGCTTCGAGGGCTTCGCGCACGGCGTTGAAATCGGCAGCGGCGGTCACCACTTCCCAGCTTTCGCCTTCATCGGTCACGTCCTCGGCACCGGCTTCGAGCGCCACTTCCATGAGCTGCTCTTCGGTGTACTTGTCCTTCTCGAGGGTGATGACGCCCTTGCGGTCGAACATCCACGCCACGCACCCCGACTCGCCCATGGAACCGCCGTGCTTGCTGAGGATGTGACGCACTTCGGCCACGGTGCGGTTCTTGTTGTCGGTAGCCACTTCGACGATGAGTGCCACACCGCCGGGGCCGTACCCTTCGTAGGCCATTTCAAGGATGTCGCCACCGGCAAGTTCGCCCGTGCCTTTCTTGATGGCGTTCTCTATCTTGTCCTTGGGCAGGTTGATGGCCTTGGCCGCAGCAATGGCGGCACGCAGACGCGAGTTGCCGACGGGGTCACCGCCTGCCTTGGCTGCGATGATGATTTCCTTGGCGGCCTTCGTGAACATCTTGCCCCGCTTGGCGTCCTGACGGCCCTTGCGGTGCTGGATGTTTGCCCATTTGCTGTGTCCTGCCATGCGTCCTCCTTATATGCACGAGGGAAGGCGACGCAGCCCTCCCCCTCGGGGAATCACTTGTCGGTGTCCGATGTCTCCACCCCGCGGTAGCCGAGGCAGACATAGAACGTTTCCTTGCTTTCAGCCCGCGAACTCTTGGGCTTGAACGACTTGACGGCACTGAACCTCTGGCGCATCGCCTGTACCAGTTCCTGCACGTCAGGCCCCATGAAAATCTTGACCACGAAACTGCCGCCCTTTATCAGGCAACGGTCGGCCACTGCAAGTGCCTCAAGGCACAATTCCAGCGACCGCGCCTGGTCGGTGAAGCGCGTTCCGGTGGTGCGGGGGGCCATGTCGCTGATGACCACGTCGAAGGGTGCTATCTCGTCAAGCAGGTTCTCGAACGCCTCTGAACGCTCGAAGACGTTCTCCTGCATGAAGGTGACGTTGTCCGGGAAGACGGTATCCGTCTCCTGAAGGTCGCAGGCCAGCACGCGCCCGCGTGGCCCCACCTTCTCGGCCGCGCCAAGAGACCACGAGCCGGGGGCGGCACCGAGGTCGAGCACCTTCATGCCCTGACGGAATATCTTGAATCTGTTGTCGATTTCCTTAAGCTTGTAGACAGACCGGGCGGGATAGTTCTCCTGCTTGGCCTTGAGAAAGTAATGGTCGCGGTATTTCTTCATGCATTCACCTGCGGCACCTTGTAACCGAAAGGGCGTCGAACGCCAAGAGGCCATCATGCCACGTCCGCAGAGAAGCCGCATCACCGGCGAAGACGGTTCGCAACGCACCCTCGCAAGCGGCCCGGACGCCTACGACTGCATAACCATGCCACAGGCGAACGCCGCCGCACCGGGTGTTCTCGTGCTGGGACTCGGCCCGGTACCGGCTGACGTCATGGCTGTGGTCGAAAGGCTCATGGCGGGGCGCGGGCATTCCATCCGAGACAACGCAGACACCACCGGCCCCGCCCCCTGTGGCACCGACGGCGACATCCTCCGAGGCCACAACGCCCACTTCGCCCACCTCGCCCACCTCGCTGAGACCTCCAGCCCCAGCCCACAGGCTACCGCGCCCCGACACACTGCACCGACCACAGGTGACGACCCCACGTTACCCATCGGCGATGACGGCAGGGCTGCCACTTCCGCCACAGCCCGAATCATCTACATCGAATGCGACGCCTTCGCCGCAGTCATGCCCCCCGCATGGCACGCTGCCATTCCCGGACACTGGCTGCGGGCGCACCCCGACGACCTTCAGACGCTCTTGCGCCATGTCGGGCACGTCGTCACCTTCCGGCAGGCGGCAAGGCTCTTCCCTTCGTTCTGGGGGCCGATGCTTGGAAGGGTCATGGCGGCACGCATCGCGCCTCGCACACCGCAAGGGAGCTCGCGCACCGTCCTCCTGCCGGGCACCGAACGTTCGCTGCTTCTGCCTGAAATCGAAGCCGCCCTCATCGACGAGGGATATACCCCCCTGCGCGTCGCACCCGACGACCTGAACACGCGGCTGCCGCGCATCCTTGCCGATGAACGCCCGACCATGCTGCTGTCGGTCAACCTACAAGGGCTTGATGCCGCCGGAGAACGCTTCCGTCTGCTACAGGCATGCGGCGTGCCCGTGGCCCTGTGGTGCGTGGACAACCCGTGGCATCTGCTTTCGGCCCTGCGCACCCCGTGGTGGCGCGAGACCCTGCTGTGCGTGACCGACGCCAGCTTCATCCCCGCCCTCCGTGCCCACGGCGCGCAACACGTCCTGCATCTGCCGCTGGCCGCCAGCCCGCACCATTTCGCCCCTGTCGAAGTGAACGCGCAATGCCCCCCAGCCGCGTATGACGACACGTCCGGGACGCCTCTCCAGACGATTCTCTTCGTCGGACGCTCCGGCTTTCCCGACAAGGCACGCTTCTTCGCCGGATGCCGTGTCTCCGACGACGACCTCGCCGCCGCGCGCGACCTGCTGGACGCCGCCGACGCCCCACGCCAGCCCGACTTCCACTGGTGGACAGAACGGCAGGGGCTGACGAGGCTGTGGCCCGACAAGACTGTACGCACCGCCGGGTATGGCGCCGAATCGTGCGCCCTGCTGCGCCGCATTCGCTACCTTGAGGCCGCGTGCGACGTGGGTCTCACCGTAGTGGGCGATACGGCATGGCGCGACCATCTCCCGCGCCTGCACGACCTGCGTCCTCCGGTGGACTATTACGGCACGCTGCCACGACTCTACCGGCAGGCACAGCTGACGCTGAACGTCACCAGTCTGCTGCTGCCCGCCGGACTGACGCAACGGCACTTCGACGTATGGATGGCGGGCGGCTTCTGCATCACCGATGCCACCCCCGGACTCGACATCTTCCCGAAGAGACTCGCCGCAGAAGTGAGCATGTCCCACCCCTCTGCCCTGCCAGTGCTGTGCCGTCGGCTGGAAGACGACGCCACACTGCGTGGGGACCTTGCCGCTGCATGGCGAACCTGCATCACCGAAGCGCACACCTACAGCCACAGACTCCTCACTCTCTTCGCGGCACTGGACGCCCTCGACAGAACATAGCCTTCACGACAGAAATGCGCGTCCACCGTTGACAGCCAAACGCACCGGGAGTATACGACGTTCTCGCGTTCGGCGGCCCTGTCCGCCACGCCCGATGGGGATGTAGCTCAGCTGGGAGAGCGCAGCGTTCGCAATGCTGAAGTCAGGGGTTCAATCCCCCTCATCTCCACCACGCAAGCAAAGGCTCATGGTTGTCAGACCATGGGCCTTTTTGCATAGCTCCCCACAAGTCATATGTGCCACATGTGTTGTGTGTGCTGAGCGAGTCATTACCTGACAGTTACCCCTTCAAGATGGTGTATCATGCCGTGCCTGAATAGGTAGTGATGAGGTTCCAAAGCCTCGTGAATCATCAGAAAGTATAACGCCCGTTCTCTTCAGTTCTTTCTCGCGAGCCTACCCGTCTGTCCGGCTCACCAGTGCCCTTCATGTTGTTGTCCAGATTCTCCAGAGACAAGAAAGTGGGCGCATGCCACTGCATGCGCCCACTTCAAATCAAAACAGGTCGCTACCCTATGGATTCATCAGGATGCTGATAGCGGCCATGTTTTATACCGGGTCTGCTTTTCAGCAGAGATGCCCAGACTGCGAACCGTGCCTTTCGCCATCACGCAGCCGTGCACGGCATCAGAATTCATACATCAGTGAGAGGTTGCCTCCTACGCCCTCACGTATGCCGGTGTAGCCCTGTGCGCCAAGATCAATAGAAAAGCCCGTGTCTGGCAGAGGCTTCCATGTGACCCCCACCTCGCCCAAGCCCGTGCCACCCTTCAGGCTTGGCGCGGGAGCGTCAACTCCGGCCACCACGCTGTGCGCCGTACCATCGAACTCGTATTCCCACGCCGCACCGAAGTACGGCGCGATGCATTCATTCAGCGAGTAGCCGAAACGCGCCCCAAGGCGGGTACGATGCGAATCCACGTCATCAAGGGTCACTGCGTCACCCAGTATGCTCACGTCCGCCCCGTTTGTGTGCGTCCAGAAATACTTGGCGTACACGTCAATCCAAGCCTGCTCTGTGATGTTCCAGATGTACCCCAGGCCCGTGTGCGCACCGTAATAGGCAACACTGATGTCGTACTCGGCCTCGCCCAGCGTCGGGTTCAGGTCATCGCTTCTGTAGTCGGAACGAAGCCTGCCCGCACGCACCGTCGCTTCGGCATACAGCCCACGCGCTACACCCTCGGTGACTTCCACCCGGCCAAGGAGACCGCCGCCCACAGAACGGCTATCGCCCTGCGCCGTGATACTGTCGCCCGCAGCCGTTTCGTTGTGGCTGTCGTAGGAACCGATGCTTGTCTCAAAGAACCCTCCCACAAGCAGGTCTACGCCGCTTACGGGCAGGCGTTTGGCAAGACCGGTCATGAGGGCAACACTCTGCATGTCCACGTGAGACCCCGTTGCATAGCGAGAGGTCGCGCCGGACGTGGCGCCGAAGCCCGACCAGCCTGCCTGCGCCATGTTGTCCGCGCCAAGTGAGGCTGCCGCACGCGCATTGCCCATACCCGGCCCGGCAGCAAGGTCCGCGCCTTGCGTCACAAGGGCGATGCTTGCCGTCTTGCCTTCGGACGGGGATTTGCGGACACTTTCATCCGTCTGTTCGATGCTGATCACGCGGGCCACCAGACTGTTGAGGGTTGTTTCCAGACCGAAGGTGTAGAGGCTCGAAATGCCCGCCATGCCCGAGACATTGTTGGTCATGCCCGTGTCGGCGTATAGTCGTGAGGTGCTTTTGATAAGGGTAACGGTGTCATTGACAGCCAGCGGGGTTCCGCTGCCCATGATGCCCACGCCCACGGTGGTGGGGGCGATGGAAGGGCCGGATGAGGGAGTTTCGATCACAACCCCGTTATCCACGGTGAGCACCGTGTCGCCGGCCCGCACCGTTCCGGGCAGATAGAAGCGGAAATGCTGGAAATTTTCGATGCCCAGAGTCTGAAGGTTCAGGGTATGGATTTCCAGTGTGTTGTCGGTGCGCGCGTCCCGCGCCGGGTCACCCGAACCGACCTCTGCGCGACCGCCCATAAGGGCTGTTCTGCTCAGGTCAGGATTGCCGAAGATACGCAGGGTATTACCGGTAGCGATGCCCCCCGTAGAAAACCCACCAAATACGCCGAGGGGACTTAGCGTGCCGCCGGTTATGATCACCGTATTATTGCTGGCGTTACCGCTGCCGGAATCATCGCTGAAGCCACCGTATAACCCTTCACCAGCATATGTGCCGCTGGTTATTGTCACCTGATTGCCGTTGGCGTTGCCGCCATCGCTGTAGCCACCGATGATGGGGCCGCTGATGTTGAGGTCGGTAATATCGGGGTCAAAAATGACGTTCCCGCCCGTGACACCCGTGGTGTCGGACTTATAGATACCAACGTAGCCGGGATTCGCGAAATTCCAGCTAGGCAGGTTTTCGGTGGTGCCACCAAAGTTGGCAGCCCACAGAGGCGCGGCAAGTGCGAACAATGCAAGAAAAAGCAGTGTTGCTGCAACGCGCGCGGAATGGCTGTGCGCGCGCCACGGAATTGTGGTAGCCTGTGGGGGCCGCAGACGCATAGGTAATAACATAAACCCTTCCTGAAGTTGTAACGTGGTGTTTCCCCTGACGTGTTGCGGATGCAAATATGCCCGGTGCAGCGGGTGCTGACATCGGGCATGGATACGGCCTCATTCAATAGAGGCTATATCTGCAATACAGGTAATAATAACAGTATGTTTTTGTTATGTAAACAGTATATACCACCTATCTACAGTGTGTGAGGACATTCGACGCATCACCGAAAAACAACGATGCGGCCTTCGGAATGAGTGGCCAGAGCGCACACATCAGCACCATATTGCCGCTCATGCCTTCGCGCCTGCCTATATAGCACGATGTCCCAAAACCATGTCGAAGGGCATGGCCAGAGACAATGAAGCTTCACGGAAGATTCTATAATGCCGCAGATAGAGACCATCTCCGGCCGCGAAGCCTGAATTCGCCTTCCACAACGAACGAATGGCCTTTCTCCCTTGAAATGCTTCTGAGGAGAAAGGCCAGGATAACCTTATCCGCAGGAAGGCATCATGCCTGTTCAGCGAAGAGCAGCACTTCGTTGTTGTCGTTGAACGACAGTGTGAACACCGTGCCGTACTTCACGAGAAAGTCCTTTTCGGCAATGAACGGCACGTCCTCGACGTCGACGCGGACATCCTCATCCATATCCTGTTCTTCCATTCCGAGGCCGAGGATGACCTTCGAACTGCATCCCGACCCGTGCTTGTATTCGCGCAGGCGCACGCAGGTTCCGTCATCCTCTTCGGCAAGCATCGCACGTAGTTTGTCCAGCATGGCTGCGGGTACGGTAAGGGTGAACATATCCTATCTCCTTCTTGTGTTTCCCATGCCAGTCGTCCGGCATGGTGTTGTCTGACGGTTCGTCCGTTCGGATCGTCCGCGGTGAGGGGCACCCCTGCCTCACCCGTGAGCGTCGTTCGCAAGACGAATCCATGAGCAGCACGGTGCTGCCTTTCGGGTGACTTCTCCGGTGGTCTGTCGGCGCAATCGGGGGAACACGGCAAAAGTCCCTCCTCGCACCACCCGGAAAACGCAAAAGCCCCCTGTCGAGGCGACAGGGGGCGGCAATGGCGGTGAACGCGGCACTCGCCGTGGGGCTTTGCTAGCCTTCCACGGGGCTGAGCACAACCTCTCTGTTCTCGCCGAACGTGAGGCTGTAGGCCGTACCGTATTTCACCAGAAAATCCTTGTTGGCGGAGAACGGTACGCCGTTCACTTCAATCTGCTCGTCCTCATCCTCGTCAAGTTCGTCCATGCCCAGACCGAGCACGATCTTGGCATGTCAGCCGCCGCCGACCTTGTACTCGCGCAGTCGCACGCAGGTTCCTTCATCTTCGTCCTCGAGCATGGCGCGCAGCCTGTCGAGCATCTCTTCCGTTACGGTGACAGTGAACATAGCTTCTCCGTTCCTAGTCGTTACACCATGACGGGCACGAGCCCGTGTTTCGCAAACCTGTCCAGAACAGCCGAAAGCTGCTCGGGAGTGTACTGGGGCATGTCGGGCGCGGGCAGGCCCAGCGCCACGTATTTGTTCCATCCGAAGGCATGGCACGGCATGACCTCCACCTTGTCGCGCCCGAATTCGCCAAGCAGGGCGGCGAGGGCGGAGAGGTTGGCGTCATCGTCGTTCATGCCGGGAATGAGCGGCATCCTCACATGCACTTCCTTGCCTGACGCCAGCGCGGCGCGCAGGTTGCGCAGAATCAGCGTATTGTCCTGCCCGGTCAGGCGGCGGTGCGCCTCCGGGTCGGTGTGCTTGCAATCGAAGAGGAAGAGGTCGGCAAGGGCGAGGGTACGGTCGAAGCGCTCTTCGGGACAGAAACCGCAGGTGTCGACCGTGACATGGATGCCCTCTTCATGCGCCGCCTTGACGAGGTCGAGAAAGAACTCGCCGCCGGAGGTGGGCTCACCACCGCCGAAGGTCACGCCACCGCCGGAATTCTCGTAGAAGAGCATGTCCTTGAGAACGACATCCATGACCTCTTCGACGGTCATGAGGCGACCCGACATCTCACGCGCCTTGCTTGGGCACGAGGCCGTACACAGGCCGCAGTGGGTGCATTTCGCGATGGAACGGATGACCTTGCCATCGACGATGCGCGCCGCCCCTTCGGGACAGACCTCCACGCACTTGCCGCAGCCGGTGCAGAGGTTCTCGAAGAACAGCATCTGGGGAACGGCACTCTGCGACTCGGGATTGCTGCACCACAGACACCGCAGCGGGCAGCCCTTGAGGAAGACGGTGGTGCGCAGGCCGGGGCCGTCATGCACCGACATACGCTGGATATTGTAGATCATTCCCTGTCGCATCGAAGGCTCCGCAATGTTGCCGCTGTGCCGTGCAATACAGGCGCAGGTCGGGCGGTGGATGAAAAGAAGAAGGCGGGAGCCGGGTTCGGCCCCCGCCAGTCGATCATGCCATTAGTTCTTGTATTCTGTGCGCTTGATGATCTCGTTCTGCACACCCTTGTCGAGGCGGGTGAAGTAGGCGCTGAAGCCTGCCACGCGCACGACGAGGTCGGCGTATTCCTGCGGCTTGCACTGCGCGTCCTTCAGGGTATCGGAGCTCACGCAGTTGAACTGGATGTGCGAACCGCCGAAGTCGCAGTAGGTCTTGATCAGCGACACGAGGGTACGGGCACCGGCAGGCCCTTCGATCACCGAGGGGTTGAACTTCACGTTGAAGTGGTTGGCCCCGTAGCGCACGGTGTCGATGGCTTCGGCACCGGACTTGATGAGGGCGGTGATGCCTTCATGGTCGGTACCGGGCATGGCGGAGACGCTACCGTCGGTGAGTGCCACGCCAGCCTTGCGGCCGTTGGGCAGTGCGCCCATGAGCGAACCGAAGTAGTTGTGGTACGACAGCGAGTAGGCGTCCAGCGGGGTGCGGTAGCCGAAGCAGTCCGGGCCCTGCGCACTGTGGATGGCGTCCACGTCGCGGTAGAAGCGCTGCACGAAGTGCTCCACTTCGGGGTAGTCGTTACCGTGCTTGGGCGCCTCGAAGCACATCTTGCGGATGTCTTCGTAGCCTTCGAAGTTGGCCTTCAGGGCTTCAAGCAGCTTCTCCATGGTCACCTGCTTCGTTTCGAAGACAAGGTACCTGATGGCCAGCAGCGAGTTGGCGGCGTCGATGCCTGCGGTCATGATGGGGTTGACCTGCGGGTAGCGCGTACCACCGGCCTCTTCGCACATGCCCTTGTCGATGCAGCCGTCGTACATGGCCGAACGGAAGACGCTGGGCACAACCTGAAGCCGGGCCATCTGGCTGAGGTCGGAGTGCTTGCGCGAGATGTTGAAGAGATGGTCGAGTTGCTTCTTGGTGGCTTCGTACACTTCCTCGAAGGTGGTGAAGGTGGTCGGGTCGCCGGACTCGACGCCCACCTGCTTCTTGGTCACAGGGCACTTGCCGTTGTTGAGCATGAGCTCGACGACCTTGGCGAGGCAGGGCTGGTCTTCCTGCGTGATGAAGCTGCCCTTGCCGCAGATGCCGGTGGACACGCACCCGTAGTTGCCGCAGTTGCGGGCGTCTTCGAGGGTGATGCCGCCTTCGTACTGCGCGAAACGGGCGAGGTTGCGCTGGATGACCACGTTGTTGTTGAGGATCTGGGGCTGGCCGGAGCCGCCGCGGATGCACTCCACAACCTTCTTCATGTACGAGTCCTTCAGCTTCGGATGGTAGAGCAGGGTCAGCGTGGGCTGGATGTTCTTCATCTGAATCTGGGTGTCGAGCAGCACCTCTTCGAGTTCGGTGCTTGCGTCGTCACCGTTGGCGTCGACACCGCCGATGGTGATGGACTGACCGGTGTGACCGGACAGGGTCATGGCGTAGGAGGCCCCCTGGTACTCGCCCAGTTCGAGGTGCTTGATCCACTGGAACTTCAGCAGGGTGAGCACCTGTTCGCGGGTGAGGTTCCCCTCTTCGATGTCCTTCTTGTAGAAGGGGTACATGTACTGGCCGTAACGACCGGGCGAGGTGGCGCAGGCCATCTGCTCGGTCTCGATGGCGAGGTGGATGAACCAGAAGGACTGGATGGCTTCGCGGAAGTTGCGGGCCGGGTATTCAGGCACGCGGCGGCATATCTCGGCGATCTCGAGCAGTTCTGCCTTGGCCTTGGGATCGCTCTCTTCGGCGGCGGTCTTCTCGGCGAGTTCGGCGTAGCGATGCGAATGGGCGATGACAGCCTCGAACGTCACCAGCATGGCGCGGTAGAGGTCATGCTTCTCCTTGTTCGCAAGGGTGGTGGGGCAGGCTTCGAAACGTGCGCGCACGTCGTCGGCGAGCCAGCGCAGGCCCTTGTTGAGCACCAGCGGATAGTCGGCGATGCCCGAGCCGCTGGCGACGCTGACGTTCTCGTAGTACATGCCCGCCTTGGCGAAGGGCGCGGGGTTGATGCCGTACTTCTCCTTGAACATCTTGTTGTTCAGGTCGATGCAGGTGCGGCCCTTCCACAGCTTGTAGGTCTTCTCGAGAAGCTCTTGCGTCTCCTGCGGGATCTTCATCTCGCCAAGAGAGGCCATCTTGGCCATCTGCATCTCTTCCTTGATCCACGAGACGTTCCATTCGGGGTAGGCGTACACGCCAGCGCGCACACCGGTGAGGGTGCCCACGATGGGGTTGCCGTCGAGGAATATCTTCTTGCGGAGGAGCACCCGCTCAAGCAGCTTGGCGCGGATGTAGACGACGGGCTCGCCCTGGAATTCGTCGTAGACGTCGAGAAGGCACTGCAGACGTTCGGGGTCCATCACCTGCGGCGCGGCAAGAAGAAAGTCCTTGAGTTCCTTGACGCGCGATTCGGCGGTATCCCAGTTGATGCCGTAGCCCTTGTTTGCAGGGGTCTGGCCTTCGGTGTTCGATGCGGAAGAAAGAGCAGCCATTTCAATCTCCTGTGTTGTGAACGTCGTTGTTGCCACTACGTTTCATTTCGTCGGGTCACGTTGCGCCATGTGCCGCCCCGTGCATGAGGGCTTCGGCATCCGGCATCATGTCCATGCCTCCCGGCATGGAGTCCGGTCAGCATCGCGGGATGGGTAGCGGCGTCACGCCTTTCATCGTGTGCGTCCGTGCCCGCCCTCTCTGCTTGCCCTTTTCTGCACAAGCCATGCCACGGCCCTTTCACAGCCGCCCGACGTTGCCAACACTACGGAATGCCCTTCCCTTCTCGCCTTTTTTCACAATCTCCGCCGACCATTTTTTATCGATTGAGAAAAAAACTTTCTTTTCACAAAGAAATCTTCTAGGTTCCCTTCCCGACCACACCATGAGCCTTCCGTGCGAGGACCCCCCATGATGCCCCTAGACAGCAGCACTTTCGCCGACGTAAGCCGCGCAGCCGTTCTCACGCCGGCCATGCAGACCATATGGGAAAGTATGGGGGTGGGGGTCGCCGTGGTGGACGGAGAGGGCATATGCCGCTTCATGAACACCATCCAGCGGCGTGTGGACGGTTTCAGCCGCATTTCCGTGGTCGGGCGGCACATCACGAGTCTCTATGTACCGCACGAACTCGAATGCATCCCCACCATCGAGTGTCTCCGCAAGGGCGAACCCATCCTGAAGAAGGCGTACTGGTACAAGACCACCAACAACTACCTTGCCAGCACAGTCACGGACTTCATCCCCCTCTATGACGCGGGACGTAAGGACGGGGTCATAGCCTTCACCATCTGGACGGGAACGACAGCCTTCGCCGAAGGGCGCAAACGCCAGCCCCGCCCGCCGCAGCCCAAAGGGGCGGCCTATGACTTCTATACGTTCGACAGCATCGTGGGACAGGACGCCAACCTGCGCGAGGTCATCGCCGAAGCGCGTACGGCAGCCGCAACCTCTTCGCCGGTGATGATCTGGGGGGAAAGCGGCACGGGCAAGGAGGTGTTCGCGCAAGCGATCCACTCCGAGAGCGACCGCAGACAGCGACCGTTCATCCCCGTGAACTGCGCCGCCATTCCCGAGAACCTGCTCGAAGGCATCCTCTTCGGCACGGTCAAGGGCGCGTACACGGACGCCGCCGACAAGCCCGGGCTCTTCGAAGAGGCCGATGGCGGCACCCTGCTCTTCGACGAGCTGAACTCCATGCCGCTGGGTTTGCAGGCCAAGCTGCTGCGCGTATTGCAGGAGAAACGCGTGCGCCGCCTCGGTTCGCATACGGAAGTCCCGGTAGACGTGCGCATCATGAGCATCCTCAACGAAGAACCGTTGCAGGCCGTGGAACATGGCGTCCTGCGGCGCGACCTCTTCTACCGTCTCGCCGTGGTGGGCATCTCCGTGCCGCCCCTGCGCGAACGCAGGAACGACATCCCGCTTCTCGCCCGCATGTTCATCGACCGTTCAGAATTGGCGACGCGCCCCGGTGGGCCGGGGACAGTCGGCGTCAACGACGATGTACTGCACATGTTCATGCACTACGACTGGCCGGGCAACATCCGCGAACTCCTGCATGTCGTGGAGGGCAGCCTCGCGCTTCTGGGTGATGGCCCGGAGATATGCCCCGCATGTCTGCCGCGGCACTTCCGGGAGGCATGCCATGCGACGGGGAGCACTCCCGCAACGGTTTCGGACATCGTGACGCAGGCCCCCACCCTCCCCGCCCCCGCGGCCGCTGCCGGCGAGACCGGCGATGCGGGCCTCTACTACGACTACCGGAACATCCGCAAAAGCCACGTCGTCCCGCTCAAGGGATGCCTGCAGAAATACGAGACCCAGTGCATCTCCAACGTGTTGCGGGTCACGGGGGGGAATGTGGCGAAGGCCGCCCGCATCATGCAGGTCACTGGGGCGGGACTGCGTTACAAGATGAAGGCCCTCGACATCTCGGACGAGGATTGAGCCGCGAAACGGCAACGCCCCGCACGTGCAACACGGCGGGGCGTACGATGCGCATCGGCAGGGCTGGTTGATGCTGGAGCGTCACGCCACAGCGCGCCACAGGCACACAAGCCCGGCCAGCACGATGACCCCCATGAGCATGCGCCGGAACGTCCCCACGTTGATGAGGCGTACCACCGGAAAGGCACAGACCGTACCGATGATGGTGGCCGGGATGCCGTACATGGCGTAGTCGATGACGGCCTCGGTGTAGAGTCCTGCCCCGGCCTGCAACAGGCAGGTCATGGTACCGCGAATGACGAAGAAGACGCCCAGCGTCCCCAGGAACACCCGTGGCGACCAGCCCGCATACAGTCCATAGGCCCCGACGGGAGGCCCGTCGAAGGAGATGGCCGTCCCAAGCAGTCCGGCACCGAAACCGGCAGCGCCGCCGAAGCCCCACGACTCGCGGCCCGGGCCTCTGACGCGGAAGGTACGTTGCCAGTAGACGTAGTAGAGAAGCAACACCCCCACGGCCCCCTGCAGTACCGTGCCGGGCAGGACGGTGAGGATGTACAGCCCCGCGAGGGCACCGGGAATGGAGCCCGCCAGCATGGGCCACATGGCGGAGACACGGCAGTGCCGGTAGTGCATCAGCGCGATGCAGCCGTCCATGACCACGTTCATGATGCAACTCAGGGGCACGAGTTCGTGCATGGGAATGACCGTCGCCGCCACGGGCACAGCCACCATGGCCCCGCCGATGCCACTCACGCCAGAGACGAAACCACCTACCAGCCAGGCGAAGAATACGAGCAACGACGTGGTATCAGGCATCGGCGCCCCCATTTGCGCCCCCGCCTGAACCCTCGTCTGGCCCCTTGCCGGGGCACTCGCCCCTATCCGGCGCACCGGGCTGCAAGGGGGCACGCCCAAGCTTCCGCATGAGCAGGTCGTAGCGTTCAAGCACGAGGTTGCGTCCCGCATGCCGTGCCGAGTCCACGCAGTCAGCATAGGCCGTGAGTGCTTCAGGGGAATAGGTCTGCA
Organism: Nitratidesulfovibrio vulgaris str. Hildenborough; assembly: GCF_000195755.1. NCBI lineage: Bacteria > Pseudomonadati > Thermodesulfobacteriota > Desulfovibrionia > Desulfovibrionales > Desulfovibrionaceae > Nitratidesulfovibrio > Nitratidesulfovibrio vulgaris. Next base: position 2,366,472 of record NC_002937.3, read on the forward strand.
ACTCGCAACCGAGGTAGCGGCGGAAGCCCTCCTCCCCGTCCGCCCCGATGATGTCGGGGTGCTGCGCGGCGACCTCTGCCCGCCATGTTGATTCGACGGCGACGATGTCCTCGATGCGCGGGTCTTGGGCCTTCGTCTGCAGAAGGCCCTCCATGAGTGCGTACTTTTCGGTCATGAGATTGCGGCCCGCCTCTGCGGCCTTGCGCAGGTCGTCACGATAGGCTTCGAGAAACGGCAACGCCAGAACCCCGTGGGTCATCTCACGCATGATGCGGAACGTTCCCGGCAACTCCTGACAGGGTGAAACGCCCCCCCGGTTACGGACGGCGAGGAACATGGCGAGTTCGGCCTGCACAATGTCCTCTACAAGGGCCTCACGGCGATCAGTCGTCATGGTCATGGTCTCCTTGGATATATACGAAAAGAGGTTGCCATACGCCGCACGGCAGCTTTCACGCTACTCGGCGGCAAGGGTCATGCCTGCCGAGGCTGCGACGACGGAGGCTATACCGCCCCACTGCCCCGCGGACAATTGCTCGTCCAGCCAGAAGCAGCCCATGAGGGCCGCCACAGCCGGGGCAAGACTCATGAGCGTACCGTAGACTTTCGGCGTGATGCGCCGTAGTGCCTGCATCTCGAGAAGGCAGGGTACGGCTGCGGAAGAGAGGGCCAGCAGCAGCCCGAAGAGCAGTGAAGACGATTCGAGCAGTGCGCCCCCCACGGTGACGAGCGACAGGGGCAGGGTCGCCACCCCCCCTGTGAACATGGCAAGCGCCAGTGCCGCGCAGCAGTCTCGGGCACAGGCCGCCTTGCCGAACCAGATGTACATGGCCCAGCACCCCGCCGCCGCCCCGGCAAGGGCGACGCCGCGCATGTCCACCAGCCCGACGGCGTCGGGGCGCAACAGCAGCCAGATGCCCGCTGCGGCAAGGCCCACCCATGCGAAGTCCCGCGGACGGCGCGACGCGGCAAGGGCGATGACCAGAGGCCCCAACATCTGCACGCCCACGGATATGCCAAGCGGAACATACCGGATGGCAGCATAGGAAAAGAGGAACATGCCCCCCAGCCCGACGCCGAACAGCAGGTGGGGCCTCCACTCATCGCGCGGAATGGGCTTCTGCCAGGGACGCGAAACCAGCGCGAGTACGGCGGCAGAGAAAAAGAGCCTGTACGTGGTGACGCCCTCGGCACCTACGACAGGAAAGAGATGCTTCGCCCAGCTGGCGCTGCAATAGATGAGCACCTCGGCACAGAGGACGAGCAACACGGCGAGATACGACGACGAAGAAGGGGCTGACTGCTGCATGACGCATCCTCGGGAAAAGGTTCACGAGTGTGCGCATGTGCAAAGCTGATGCCGCTTGCCATGACGAAGCCGGAATGGCCCCGTAACGCCTTGCCGCAGGGCATGTCGGAACCCCAGCGGCCCATCAAGAGAAAGATGATCTCTTTATTCACCTGAAACAACACACCAATTTGACAAAGGCCCCAGCAAGGCACGGCATGTGTGCGGACAGCCGCCGCACACAAAGAAAACTTCACTTGATGCCCATTTTCTACCTGAATAGTAAGTTTTCTTTCTCACGCTAATAGAAACTATTAATAACAATGACATTCATTAATCATTGTGCCCCAATGGAGACATGTGAAGGACTTCACATCGCTGGTACGCTTGTTGCTGTTCCGGGCTCATCACGCGGTTCCTTGTCTCCGGTTGATGTTCCCGCGTGGGGCTGCGGCTAACGACCGTCGAGCCGGGAACATCCTCTTCAGCAACCCTTTGTGAGGTTCATCATGTCCGAACAGTTTGAACTTGAAAAAACCCTGTCCCCGATGCAGGTGTGGGCCCTCGCTCTGGGCTCCATCGTCGGCTGGGGCTGCTTCGTGCTGCCCGGCGACATGTTCCTGCCGCAGGCTGGCCCCGTAGGGACGCTCACAGGCTTCCTCATCGGTGCCTTCCTTCTCAGCTTCGTGGCTGTCTGTTACAGCTACATGGTCAAGTACGTACCTGTTGCAGGTGGCGCATTCGCCTATGCCTATGTCGGCTTCGGCCCGACAGCGGCCTTCATCTGCGGCTGGGCGCTCGTTCTGGGCTACATCGCCATCGTCTGCATCGACATCGCGGCCCTTGCGCTCATCTTCAGGTTCCTCTTCCCGGGGGTCTTCGAGTTCGGCCCGTTGTACTCCATCGCCGGGTGGCAGGTGTACACGGGTGAAGTGATGCTGATGACCTTCGGCACCCTCGCCTTCGGCTGGATGAACTATCGCGGCGTGAGCTTCGCGGGCAAGTTGCAGGTCGTTCTCGCCTACATGCTGACCATCGGCATCGTGGCGCTCTTTGCGGGCACCGCCTCCCTTGAATCGGCCCACATGAGCAACCTCATGCCCATGTTCGCCGAACATCGCACGCCGCTTTCCTGCGTGCTGATCATCTTCGCCATCTCGCCCTTCCTCTTCGTGGGCTTCGACACCGTGCCGCAGGCCGCTGAGGAGTTCGCCTTCGACCCCGCGCGCTCCCGCAGGATCATGATCCTCGCCATCTTCATGGGCGTCATCCTGTACAGCCTCGTGGCCCTTTCCGTGGCCATCGTGATGCCCTACCCCGAAATGCTCGCCAAGATGGAAGCCCTGCGCGCCAGCGGCGGCACAGCATGGGCCACCGGCGACGCCGCCACCATGGCCTTCGGCAAGTTCGGCGCCATCGTGCTGGCCTGCGCCGTTCTCGGCGCCGTCTGCACCGGCATCAACGGCTTCTACATCGCCACCTCGCGCCTGCTGCTCAGCATGGCTCGCGGCCGCATCCTGCCTTCTTGGTTCGGCGACATCCACCCCAAGTACCGCACTCCCTACAAGGCCATCCTCTTCACCATCGCCATCGTACTGCTGACTCCCTTCGCCGGTCGTTCCGTGGTGGTATGGATCGTGGACATGAGCTCGGTGGGAACCGGCATCGGCTACCTCTTCACCTGCCTTGCCGCCCGCCGCGTGCTTCTGGGTACTCCCGGCGTCGGCAACAAGAGCCTCAGCATCCTCTGCTGCAACATCGGCACGCTCACTTCCGTCATGTGCATCGTCCTGCTGCTGGTGCCCGGTTCGCCCGCCTACATCAGTGAAGCATCCCGCTGGTGCATGGTCGCGTGGGTAGTGATGGGCTTCTTCTTCTACTACTCCAACAAGTCCGTATGGGCCCAGTTGCCTGAGATGACGATCCGCTCGAGCATCCTCGGCAGCTGCGACATCCCTGTCTTCTTCAAGGGCAACACCTCTGGGGTGAAGGCCGCGGCCGAAGCCGCCTCGAAGTAAGACCACGCTATCGTAGACACATCCCGGACAGGCAGCCCCCCGCAGGAACATCCTGCGGGGGGCTCATCGCATGTCTTTCAGACCCTTTGCCGTGCAAAGGTGCGCCTGACGCCCCATCCACACCGCGCCCTGCTCACCCTCACCGGGAACACTCTCTACCCGCCGTCCGTCACACCCGTCCTTCTCGCACGCAGCAGAGGGATATGACGCAGCACTTCGCCAAGGGCATGCATGGAAATGGGTTTGGCGAGATAGGCATCCATGCTGGCATCGAGAAAACGCTCCCGGTCTCCGTTCATCACGTACGCCGTGAGCGCCACGACCGGAACATCGGCATTGGCACAGTGCGAGGCACGCAACAGCCCCACGGCGGTCATCCCGTCCATCTGGGGCATCTGGATGTCCATGAGCACACAGTCGAACGGCGCGCCTACAAGCACGGCCAGTGCCTGTTCGCCGTCAGTGGCCGTCCTCACGGTGTGTCCCATTCTTTCGAGCATGGCGCGCACTGTGAACAGGTTCACGGGGTCGTCCTCTACCACGAGCACCCGAAGCCCCTGCGGGTCCTCCTGCGGCGGGTTCACCTCGGGCGCGGCGGCCTTGGCGTCGCCTGCCGCCAGTGGCAGACAGAGGGTGAGATACACCGAAGTACCGACGCCGACCTGCGAATCGACCGTGAGCGTACCGTCATACGCATGTACCAGCGTGCGCGTTATGGCCAGACCGAGTCCTACTCCCTGATACCGCTTGGTGAGCGGGGCCTCGACCTGCGTGAAGGGCTCGCAGATGGACCCCACCTGTTCTTCCGGGATACCGCAGCCGGAGTCGTGCACCATGAACAGGATGCGCGCCCGCCCATCGGGCATGGGCAAAAGGGTCTTCACCTCGAGTTTCATCTGCCCCCTGTTGGTGAACTTCATGGCATTGCCCACAAGGTTGAGCAGTATCTGGCGCACCCGCACGGCATCGCCCAGAAAGGGCCCCGGGACCGCATCGAGGGCGAACTCAAGCGGGAGTCCCTTCTCGCGGGAGAGGGGTGCGAAGGTCTCACGAATGGATGCAAGGACATCGGAAAGTGTGAACGGCTGTTCGGCAAGCACGAGTTTGCCCGCCTCGATGCGCGAAAGATCGAGGATGTCGCCCAAAAGGTCGGTGAGCCTGCGCCCGGAACGTCTCGCCATGCCGAGATATTCGGCCTGACCGGCATCAAGGCCCGTGGCCTCGAGCAGGTCGAGCATACCGAGAAGGCCATTGAGCGGCGTGCGGATCTCATGGCTCATGTTGGCGAGGAACGCGCTCTTGGCCGCGTTCGCGTTATCGGCCTTCTCCTTGGCCTCACGCAGATGGAGATTGGAGTCCTCAAGCAGGGCCGTTCGTTCAGCGACACGCGTCTCCAGTTCATTGCGTGCCCGTTCCACCGCATTGCGGGCCGCCACCTCCTGCTGGAGGGCACGCCGCAGGGAGCGCGACGACAACGCCGTGAAGACCACAAACGCGACGACGATGACGGCCACATAGGCGGCATTGCGGAACCACGGCTGTATGGCGTCATCAAGCGCCAGTCCCACGACCACCCAGAACGGATGGTGCCCCACCTTGCGATACGAGAATATCTTCTCAAGCCCCCCCACATGGGACACTGTTCGCACCACACCCGCCTCACTGCCTCCCTGAATGGCTTCCCGCACCGGCTGTGCTCCGAATCTTCCCGGTGTGACATCCATCTCCGGCGGCAGGGGCGGCACACGGGTGAGCATGATGAAGCCCTGGCGCAAGAACGAGATGTGACCATTGGGGCCGATGTCTATGCCCTGAAACAGTTGGCTGAACCGCTCCAGCGGAATGGTAGCCAGCACCACCCCCATGAAGACGCCGTCACCATCGGTGACCCGACGTGCAACACTGATGACCCTCTTGCCACTCAGGCGCCCCTCGATGGGTTCCGAGACCTCCATGCGAGTCGCCCCTGCACGCAGGTTCCTGAAATAGACACGATCTCCGATATGCACCCGCTGCTGTAACAGCCCGTTGCAGTCGAGCACGACCTCACCCGAGGCGTCCGCATAGAGCAGGTTGTCCACAAGGGGCAGATGATCGATGAACCGGCTGAACACGTCGGGCAGTGCCTGCCTTGCGTTGTCCCCCTCATGGCGCCGGGTCTCCCCGGCGAGTCCCAGCAACCCCACATCGAGCGTGTCGAGGTAGCCGCCGATGCGTTCAGCCAACGTCACCGTTATGTTGGTCGACGCGACTTCCATGTTCGAGAGCGTATTGCGCCATGCCTCACGGAAGGTCATCGCCCCGAGCAGGATGACGATGATGTTCGCCACGACCGTGAGAATCCTCAGACGCACCATGAGTGAAGGCCCCTGAGCCTTCAGCATGGCGGACGTGGCGTCGGGACTGCGATCGTTCGAAGGGTGGGGGGCATCATCCCCCGGATGGATGTGATGCGACATGGGCCAAGAGTACTACCACAGAGAAGGGTACGTAATGATATTCCTGACCACCATGCCGTACATGCACACTTGACGATGACGCATGCCTGTCGCACCTTTCCGGAAAGATACGCCACAACAGCATCCATCCCGCCCCATCCAACGCGCCCTCGAACAGGAGACGAAGCATGTCCACCACGCCCGCACGCATTGCCATTGCGCTTGCCATCGCACTTTGTGCAAGTGTGTTCATCTTCATCGGCGGACAGGTGCTCACACTTGCTGACATGGCTGGGCGTATCCACCCGTTTTTCGGCGACATCGTATTCTGGACGGGTATGGGGGCCATGCTTGCGGCACTGGGCTGGCTGGCGGCGACCTATCTCATGCGGCCCCGCCAGCTTGAACTGCCAAAGGACGACACGCCTGAAGCCCTCGCCGACTACAGACGTGCCCTTGAGACACGGTTGCGCACCAACCCCCACCTGCGTGGTGAAGAGGTGCCTGCCGCCTCTGCCGACGGCGTTCCCCACTCCCTTGAAGACCTGCTCTCACACCTCGATGCCGCCGCCCTGCGCGAGACCAGACGCACGGCATCACGCATCTTTCTCACCACGGCCATCGCCCGCAACGGCAGACTGGACACCCTCATCGTCCTCGTACTGCTGGCCCGCCTCGTCTGGCGCATCTCGGCCCTCTACGACAGCCGCCCGCACCCGCGGGCGCTGGTTCGCCTGTACCTCAACGTCGCCGGCACGGCCCTCGCCGCCGGGGCACTGGAGGATGCAGGACTCGAAGACCACATCCACGCCCTGCTCACGCCGCTTCTCGCCGCATCGCCCATGACATCCGTACCCGGCATATCCGGTGTCGGCACGGTGCTGACCGCCTCGCTCGTCGATGGTTCCGCCAACGCCCTGCTGGCCCTGCGGGTCGGCATCGTCACGCGCAACCTGCTCTCGCCGCCGTTGCCGGGAATGCCCGAACGCCCCAACCCCTACCGCGAGGCCTCGGCACTGCTTGTCCGCATGTCGGGCGGACTCGTCCGCAAGGTGATGAAGGCGGCGATGAGCGGCCTCACCTCCGGACTCACGGACAAGGCGCGCCGCGCTGCGGATGCGGTGCGGCAGGGAATGCGTGGCAAAGGCTCCCGCAAGCACACGGACGAGACCACGCACGCCGCAGCAGGCCCGGAACGGACTGCCCCTGCACAAGATGCGACGAAGCCGGCAGCGAATGATGCGGCACGCCTGCTGCCAAGACAGTCGGCATCACGACCGGCGGGTTCGGATTCCGGCATGGAACCCCCTGTCCATGTGACCACGACGGATTCGACGACACCGTCGCCACAATCGGCCCGTCCGGTCGTGCGGCGGCCCTCAGGGCGTCGTGATGTCTCGCAGGCCGCCTACAGGGCCGTGCCTCTTCACGATGCCGAAGCCGGGCCCGCACCCAGCGTCCCCTCCGAGGCCGACGACGCGACATGGGAGCGCATAGGCCCGTTACCCGGCATCACCCGCATTGAGGAGAGGCCCGAATCGACCGACGGCCGGGGCGATGTCACGCGTGGGCCTCGTCCGGGAACGCATACAGGCAGGACAGCAAAGGCGGGACGCCAAGAAGAGTCCGGAACAGCCGACCGGACGGATATGGCCGATGCCCCGGAAGACGCGCCCCGGGCATTCTCGCCAGCAAGAAGGCTGCTGCGGTCGCTGCTCCTCAAACGTCGCCAAGGCTGACCACGCAGGGCTACGACATCGGCAGCCGTGCCCGTCATGATGTCCGACCGCCAGAGAGCGCCCGGCGCAGATGCCGCCACGCCCCAGAGACCCCGTCGCGAGGCCCCATCGGCAAGAGATGGCAGCCCTCGTAGGATAGGGTCCGCCCCTTTCATGGCATTGCCCGCAGCAGCCCCGTGACCGGCCTGTCGTTGCCTGTCCCGCCACCTGCCTCCCTGCATCTCTGTCTGTCGGTCACCCCGCAGGGCAGATTTGATGCCTGCGGCATCCTGTGCTAGTGAAGCCGCCTTATCCGTCCCCCCCTCGTGGAAGTGGCTACCAAGGAGGATGTGCCGCGTGTACAAATGGCTTCGAGTGTTGCTGGAACTGTTGCCGCTACAGGTGTTCGCCCTGTCGTGGAGGCTCGAAGGGGCGACGGCCCCCGGCGGGTGGCAGCTTCCCTATGGCCTTGCAGCACTCACGGCTGTCGTCTGCATCGGCATCCTCGTCTGGCGCAGGGTATTGCTCGACAGGCTGCTCCTCGGCGTCAATGCCGCCATCATCCTCGGGGCACTCGGCCTCTACTGCGGTACGCCGGGTCTGCCGAAACTGCTCGCCGATATTCGCGGGGCTGGCGTCTTCGCCGTCGTGCTTCTTACCGCGGGTGTGACATACCTTGCCCGCCCTGCCGCCCTCCTCGATTTCGAACGCGGCACATGGGAACCATGGGACAGGTACATGCTGCTTGCCGTGTTCATCGCCTTCTGGCTGGCCTTCGCCACGCGAGAGGAACCCCTCGTGGGGGCCATGCTGCTTGGCGCGCTTTTCGTGGTGCGCACCATGCTACAGCAGGCCGCCCGCCGCTGGTGACCCCTTCTTCGCCGTTCCAGCTTCTCCGCAGGGCCACCAGGCGCCCTCTCACGACAGCACCCGACCACATACCCCCTACCACGTGACCCGCCCACGAGAATCGGCCCTCGCCCCTTTGCCCTTCCTCCTTCGTATGACGATGCCCACCATGGGGGACATACCCTGACCGCAGGTGATGGCGTCTCAGTCTGATTCAGCCTCTTCCGTCAACGCCCCATGCACCTCCACCACCAAGCCCTTGGCGGCGTAGGCCGAAACAGATGAAGGCCGCCTCTCGACGCCGTAGACGCGTTGCAAGGCCACGACGGGTATCGACCTACGGAAAGAGACACATCCAAGGCGACCTCTCGCCATACGAAAAGGGCCGCCCCGAAGGACGGCCCTTTGTTGTCTCCGCGTGCTGCGGCGTGCGCCTTGCAGCATCACCCCTGCAGCATGTGCAGGTACGGAATGGCCACGTAGACCAGCGTCCCGAGAATGAGCACGTAGCCCACGCACACGGCCAGCGTGCGGTTCATGATGCGCCCTTCGGAACCGACAAGGCCGGTGGCAGCCGTGGCAACGGCGATGGACTGGGGCGAGATCATCTTGCCAGCCGTGGCACCTGCCGCCGAAGCAGCCACGATCCATGCCCGGTCGATGCTGATGCGGTTCGCGACCTCCATCTGCAATTGCCCGAAAAGGACATTGGAGGATGTGTCGCTACCCGTCACGAAGGTTCCCAGCGCACCAAGCAGCGGGGCTATGAGCGGGAAGTAGCTGCTGGTGGCATCCGCCACGGCCACAGCGAGGGTGTTGATCATGCCGCTGGATGCCATGACCTTGGCAAGGGCGACGATGGAGACCACCGTCACTGCCGAGAAGGCGAGCTTGCGGGCCGTCTTCACGAGCACCCCGGTTATCTCTCCGAAACGGACGCCCTGAATCATGCCGCCAAGGTAGGTGGCGATGATGATGAGCGAACCGGGTGTCGCCAGCCATTTGAAGGTGAACGGCGTGTCACCGTGGATGACGACGGTGGTCTTCACCGCCCCCAGTGTGTCCTTGATGAGCGGAAAGAGGTTGCTGCACAGGATGATGAAGCTGAAGACGAAGATATAGGGCAGCCATGCCTTGACCTTGTCCGCGGTGGGCAGGGGCTCGGTTTCTACAGCGGCGGTGTCGCGGTGGAAGATGCGCGCCCAGACGATGGTGGCGACCATGCTGCACACGCTGCCGATGAGGCAGGGCAGTTCCGCCCCCATGTACTTGGCGGTGTAAAGCTGCGGCAGCGCGAAGGCGACCCCGGAGACGAGCGTGGCCCAGAACACCCCGCGGATGCCCTTGAAACCTGCCGTGAGGATGACCAGCAGGAAGGTGATGAGGATGATGAACACCGAAAGCTGCAACGCGGTGTAGTAGCTGATGGTCTCTACGGGCAGCCCGGTGACGCTGGCCATGGTGACGATGGGAATGCCGATGGCGCCGAAGGCCGTGGGCACGGTGTTGGCCACGAGACAGATGACAGCGGCGAACATGGGCTGAAAGCCCATGGCGGCAAGGATGCTGGCGGGGATGGCCACTGCTGTGCCATAGCCTGCAACCCCTTCGAGAAAGCCGCCAAAGCCCCATGCGACGATGAGGACAAGAAGGCGCTTGTCTGTGGTGATGCCGGAAAGCATACGTGTGATGACATTCATGCTGCCCGTATGCTGCGCCAGATTATAGGTGAACACGGCGGCGACGATGACGACCATGATGGGCCACAGGCCGAGGGCCGCCCCTTCGAGGGCTGCCGTGCCTGCCGAAAGCGGGGCCATGTGCCAAGGGCCGAAGACGGCGATGCAGACCGTGGCGGCAAGCGTCAGGGCGCATGTCCTGTAGGCGGGCAGTTTGAGCACGATGAGCGAGAAGATGAGCCAGACTATCGGCGACAGCGCGAGAACAAGTTGCATTGAATCCATATCATACCCGAAGAGTGACAAGGGTTGCGTGACATGCCCGCAAGTGCGGGAAGCGGCCTCACATTCTGTTTGGTCAATCAAGGAATGCAAGGCGAGTACACGTCCCCTCGGGCTTGCGTCAAGTCGAACGCACAGCCGCACGGCGTCATGGAAGCATAGCGTGCCAGCAGGACATGACCACCGCGCCTCGTCATTGCGCCACTCGTCCGTAGTGAGTGCCGACATCCGCAGTGCGAGCGCCACATATATTGTTTGATTATATAAACAACACCTGTTGCATCACGTAAGCACTCACCACGCCCCTTGCACTGCCACCGCATTGCGTTTTTTTGCGTTTCTTCGAGTCCATCCACGGGCGGCATCATCTCTCTCAACATCCTGTTACCTCAGGACAAAAAAGAGTGTCGCCCTCCCCTGCCACTCCACATTGGGAATCGATTCACAAACACCCCCTTGAATTACCCCGCGTGTTGCAATATGGTCGGTCAACCAACTGTTTGGTCAATCAAGATATCGGGACTTTCGTCATCAGGGAGATTAGGATGCAACCAGCACCAACTCTGTTCGACCTGCCCTTCATGGTACAGGCTGGCATAGTGCTGCTATTCTGGGGCACGCTGGCAGCCATCGCTGCGCGGCGTCGCCTTGACGCGCTCATCGGCTACGGGGCTGTGGCCGATGCGGGCATCGCGCTCATCGGTTTCGGCCTCGGTTCAGCCACGGCGACGACGGGGGGCATCCTCTTCGCAGCCTTCCAGTGTCTTGCACGGCTACTTGCCTACGGTGCCCTGCGCCCGCTGATGTCCAAGGCGGGTTCTGCCGAAGCCGACGCCCTGCGGGGCATACGCGAAGCCATGCCCGCCAGTGCCGTGCTCTATGGTTTCGGTATGTTCGCGGCACTGGGCATCTCCCCTTTTCTCGTGCCGGAAGGGAGAATGCTGGTCACGGCAGCCGCCGTGCAGTCGGGCGGGCTGCTGCTGCCCCTGCTCATGGCGCTGTCGGCAGCCATCATGGCATGGCTCACCGTGGTCGCCACGCAGACCGTCTGTCTTGAACACGGCCCGTGGGAAGCCTCAGGCATCACCCCCGAACGCCTCCCCCTGCACCTCGCCCCTGTGGCGCTTGCTGTAGCGGGATGCGGCATAGGGGGACACGCCCTCATGGTGGGTGCCGCAGCATTTCTCGGGCATGCCCCCGAATCGCTTCCCGCACTGGCTGACGGATGGCACCCGGCGGCACTCGTCCCCTACGCGGGGGCTTTTTGCGTCTGGGCGGCTGGTGGCGTGGCACGCCCCTTCCGCAGCATCCTCGCCGTGGTGCTTGCGGCTGCGGCCCTTGCGCTGGCATGGCACGGCGCGGGACTCGACCCCCTCGCACGGCTCTTCGCCGTCATCACCGGGGGCGTCTGCCTCGCCGTCACGGCCTACTCCGTAGGGTACATCACACACGCCCGCCACAGTTCCGGCTACTACTTCTTCCTCATGATCATGACGGGGTCGCTGATGGGCCTCGTATCCACACGCTCTTTCGGCAGCTTCTACGGCTTCTGGGAACTGATGACATGGTCGTCGTACTTCCTTGTCGTGCATGAAGGCACCCCCCGCGCCTTCCGCGCCGGTGTGAAGTACTTCGTCATGTGCGCTGCGGGTGCGATGTTCATGCTTCCCGGGCTGCTCATGCTCACCAACGGTGGTTCGGCAGACTTCGACGCCGTGACCACAGCCGTGCGCCAACTCGACCCCATGCTGCTCAAGGCCGCCCTGCTGCTCACCCTCGCAGGCTTCGCGGTCAAGGCCGGTTTCGTGCCCGTGCACGGCTGGCTGCCCGACGCCCACCCCGTGGCCCCGTCCTCCATCTCCGGCCCGCTGTCGGGCCTGCTGACCAAGACCGGCATCTACGGCATCGTCCGCGTCCTGTTCGCTATATGCGGCATGACCGTGCTGCTGCAGACCGGCGAAGGCATCGCAGGCATCTCGTGGATGGGCGCGGCGGTGACGACGCTGGGCGTGCTCACCATGGCCTACGGCGAAGTCATGGCCTTGCGGCAGGACGACATCAAGCGCCTGCTCGCCTATTCCACCATGGGCCAGATCGGCGAAATCGCCACCATCATCGGCCTTGGCACATGGTTGTCGACCACGGGCGCGCTCGCCCACGTGCTCAATCATGCCATCATGAAGAACCTGCTCTTCCTCTGCGCAGGTGCGCTGGTCATGCGCGCGGGTCGCAAGCTTGAAGACCTCGCGGGCATGGGCCGCATGATGCCGTGGACGGCGGGCTGCATGATGGTGGGTGTGCTCTCCATCATGGGCATGCCGCCCTTCGCCGGATTCGCCAGCAAGTACCTCATGCTTCAGGGCGCGGTGCAGGCCGGGCACCCCGAACTCGCCGCCGCGCTTCTGCTGGCGAGCCTTGCCGGGGCCGTGTACTACATGCGCATCATCCGCGTGCTGGTCTTCATGCCCCGCAAGGGACATCCGGTGCAGGAAGCACCGTGGGCCATGCGCCTGCCCATGCTGGTGCTGGCGGGCCTTTGCGTGTTCCTCGGCATCGCGCCGCAGTACGGACTCGCCCTCGTGACCCCCGTGGCCGACATGCTGGTGGCAGCAGGCAACCTCGCTCCGCAGACCCTGCCCTCGCTGACCGTAAGCTGGCCCCCCTATGTGGTGCTGACCATGCTCGGCGCGGCACTGCCCGCCCTGTTGCGTCACGACCGCAAGCTGGCCGGATGGGCCACGGCCCTCGTCCTGCTGGTTGCCGCAGTGGTCGCCGCCTTCACCGGGCGCGACCTCGACATGCTCTCGTACGGCTTCGTGCTGACAGTCGCTGTCATCGGCTGCCTCAACATGGTCTACGCCGTGGGCTACATGGAACACAGCCACACCCAGTGGCGGTTCTACACGTTCTTCCTCTTCATGGTGGGGGGCCTCATGGGTGTGGCGGCAAGCCGCGACCTGTACAGCTTCTTCACCTTCTGGGAGATCATGAGTTCGTGGAGTCTCTACTGCGTCATAGTGCATGAGGAGTTCCCGGAGGCACTGCGCGAAGGCTTCAAGTACTTCTTCTTCAACGTGCTGGGGGCGGCCTTCATGTTCCTCGGCGTGGTGCTGCTCACCGCAGGCGCCGGCAGCCCGGCCTTCGACGCCGTACACGCTGCCCTGCCCTCCATGCCCGTCGGACTCTCCGCCACCGCGGTGGGCCTCATGGTGCTGGGCCTCGTCATGAAGGCGGCGCAACTGCCCTTCCGCATCGACGTGCAGATGCACCCCGCCACCGCGCCCACGCCGGTCTCGGGTTACATCTCCTCCGTCCTGCTCAAGAGCGCGCTCTTCGGCCTCGCCAAGCTGCTGCTGGCCCTTGGCGGCGGCGCAGTGCTGGTGCAGGCCGCCGGGTTCACCGACGGCATCGGCCTCATGCAGGTCGTGGCGTGGGTCGGCGGCATCACCATCGTCATGGCGGCGCTTCTCGCCGTCCTGCAATCCGACCTCAAGCTGGTGCTCATCTACTCCACCGTGAGCCAGCTGGGCTACATGGTGCTGGCCTTCGCCCTCGGCACGCCGCTGGGCATGGCAGGGGGCCTGCTGCACCTCGCCAACCACGTGCTGTTCAAGGACCTGCTCTTCCTCGTGGCGGGCGCACTCATCCTGCAGACGCACAAGCACTCGCTCGACCAGCTTGGCGGCATAGGCCGCAAGATGCCGGTGACGCTGGGCGTCTTCGCCATCGGCGCACTCTCCGTCGTGGGCGTGCCCCCCACCAACGGTTTCACCTCGAAATGGATCATCTACCACGCCCTCATGCAGCAGGGTGAAGTGATGCTCGCCATCCTCTCGCTGGTGGGAAGTGTGCTGACGCTGGCGTACTTCGCCAAGTACCTGCACGCCGCCTTCCTCGGTCAGCCCTCGCCCGACATCGACCACGTGCAGGAGGCCCCGCGCGTGATGCTGGTGCCCATGCTCGTCCTCGCTGCGGGTTGTGTCGTCACCGGCTTCTTCCCCGGCCTGCTGCTTGCGCCCATCGCCACCATGCTGACGGCCCTCGGCCTGACCGCGCCCGAAGTCGCCCCGTGGGGCCTCGCCAGCGGCGCAGGCGCATGGAACGCCACCGCGGTTGCGGTACTCGCCACCGTGGCCGCAGCCTTCGGCTGGGGCATGCTGCGCCTGCTCACCCGCGACAGCCGGGTGACGACGGTGCACACCTGCGGTGTCGACCTCGGCCGTGACGTGGCCCGCATGAACTCCGGCAGCATCTACGGCGCGCCCGTGGCCCTGCTGCGCGGCATGACCGCCTCCAAGGAGCGCTAGACCATGCAAGACATCCTTGTCGCCCTCTTCCATATGATCGTCTTCCCGGGCGGTGCGTTCGCGCTGACGCTGGGGCTTCTGCTCAAGGGACTCGACCGCAAGGTCGAGGCCCGCTTGCAGCGCCGCGTGGGGCCGCCCATCGTGCAGCCCTTCATCGACCTCGTGAAGCTGACCACCAAGGAGACGCTCATCCCGGCCACGGCCAACCGCACCTTCTTCCTTGCCGCGCCGCTCATCGGCTTCACGGGCATGGCGGTGTGCGCGGCCTTCATCCCCGTTCCCGGCGTCTATGACGGCATGCCGGGCATGGGTGACATGCTGGTGCTGTTCTACCTGCTGCCCCTGCCTGCCATCGCGCTCATGGTGGGCGGGTCGGCGTCAAGCTCGCCTTTCGGGGCCATCGGCTTCTCGCGCGAGATGACCATGATGCTGGCCTACGAGATTCCGCTGCTGGCCGTCCTGCTGGCGGTGGCGCTCAAGGTCGGTCACGCCACGGGCGTGGGGGCCGAACTCTCGCTGGCCTCGGTCGTGGCCTACCAGGCAAGCACGGGGATGCTCGGACTCGACCCGGTGATGCTGCCCGCGCTGCTGGCCTACCTGCTCTTCCTGCCGGGAACGGCCGGTGTGCCTCCCTTCGACATCCCCGAAGCGGAGACCGAGATCATCGAAGGCCCGCTGCTGGAATACTCCGGCCCCGCTCTCGGCTTCTTCCATCTCGGCGCGGCCCTGAAGACCGTCGTCGTGCTGGGCCTTGGCGTGGCGATGTTCTTCCCCGGCACCGTCCCCGGCGGCATCGTGCCCAACGTGCTGTGGTTCGCCGCCAAGTGAGCGGGCCTCATGCTGCTGTCGCTGACACTGGTCAAGGCCGCCACCGGCCGTTTCCGCATCGATCAGGCGTTCACCTTCTACCTCAAGCTGCCCACCCCGCTGGCCATGGCGAGTCTCGCCCTGGCGTGGCTGGGCTTTTAGGGAGACCCGGCAATGAACCTGGTCAAGAAGCTCGCCGTACGCTCCCCGTGGTTGTACCGCATCAACGCCGGATCATGTAACGGCTGCGACGTGGAGCTTGCCACCACGGCGTGCATTCCTCGCTACGACGTGGAACGGCTCGGTTGCAAATACTGCGGCAGCCCCCGCCATGCCGACATCGTGCTCATCACCGGGCCCCTCACCGCCCGCGTGAAGGACAAGGTGCTGCGCGTGTGGGACGAGATACCCGCCCCGAAGATCACCGTGGCCGTGGGCATCTGCCCCGTCAGCGGCGGCGTCTTCCGCGACGGCTACCCCATCGAGGGGCCGCTCGACCGCTACATCCCCATCGACATCAACGTGCCGGGGTGTCCGCCCCGTCCGCAGGCCATCATCGAAGGCGTCGTCAAGGCGCGCGACCTGTGGCTCGAACGCATAGGAGGCTGACATGTTCGGATTCCTCAAGGTTCTCGCCCGCAACGTGCTGAAGGGTCCCTCAACCGACCCCTTCCCCTTTGCCGAGGCCCACACCCCCGCCCGCTTTCGCGGTCAGGTGCGTCTCGACCCGGCACTGTGCGTGGGCTGCGCCATCTGCCACCACGTCTGCGCCGGGGGTGCCATCAACATCGCCGAACGCGAGGACGGCAGCGGCTACGACTTCACCGTGTGGCACAACACCTGCGCCCTGTGCGGCCTCTGCAGGCACTACTGCCCCACCGGCGCCATCACCCTCAGTAACGACTGGCACAACGCCCACCTGCAATCGCAGAAGTACGACTGGTGCGAACGCCAGTTCGTTCCGTTCATGCAGTGCGAAGGCTGCGGTGCGCACATCCGCCCGCTGCCGCCGCAACTGGCGGCCCGCGCCTACGGTCCCGGCGGCTTCGACTTCGCCTCGTTCATGCGCCTTTGCCCCTCGTGCCGCCAGCTGGCCGCCGCCCGGGCGGACGTGCATATCCCCGAAGCCTCGGCCATGCCCGCAGCCCCCGCAGGCCACGCCGACGAACCCGCCATCCGCGAAGGTGACGCCACCGCCGTCACGGTCAAGGGCGACGAGACGCCCGCCACGGGAGTACAGCAATGACCACCATGCCCGACAATGCCCTCACCGCCCCCCTCGCCACCGCACTGGATGCGCTGGCAGAGGCGGAAGGCTTCACCTGGACGCGTGATGCCCACGGCAACGCCTACGGCTGGCTGCGCCTCGCCGAACGCGACACCCTGCCTGAAGCGGCGCGCCTGCTGGCCGAAGGTGGAGCGCGCCTTGCCACCGTCACCGCCTACGACCCCGTGCGCGAACCCGGCGTGCCCCGTCAGGAGATAGCCTACCACTTCGACGTGCACGGCACGACGCTGACCGTCACGGTGGTCCTCGACCCCGAATGCCCGTCGGTGCCCTCCATCACCCCGCACTTCCGCAACGCCGACTGGAACGAGCGCGAGTTCATGGAGATGTACGACATCGCCGTACCGGGCCACCCGAACCCCCGCCGCCTGTTCCTCGACGAGAAGCTCGATGCGGGCATCATGAACACCATCATCCCCCTTTCGACCATGACCAACGGCGCGTCCACGCAGAACCTGTGGGAACGCATCCTCGCCGCGCGCCCCGGAGACAAGGCATGAGCACTCCCGACAGCACGACGCAGACATGGACGCTGCCCGTAGGCCCGCTGCATGTGGCCCTTGAAGAGCCCATGTACTTCAAGCTGGATGTCGACGGCGAAATCGTCCGCAACGTGGAAATCACCGCCGGACATGTCCACCGGGGCATGGAGGCGCTGGCCATGCGCCGCAACCTGTTCCAGAACATCGTGCTCACCGAACGCGTGTGCTCGCTGTGCTCGAACAGCCATCCCTTCACCTACTGCATGGCAGTCGAGCACCTCGCGGGCATCGAAGTGCCCGCCCGCGCCGACCATCTGCGTGTGGTGGCGGAGGAGATAAAGCGCACGGCCTCGCACCTGTTCAACGTCGCCATCCTCGCGCACATCATCGGCTTCAAGTCGCTGTTCATGCATGTGATGGAAGTGCGTGAGATCATGCAGGACATCAAGGAGACGGTGTACGGCAACCGCATGGACCTCGCCGCCAACTGCATCGGCGGCGTGAAGTACGACGTGGACGCCGAACTGCTGGCCATGCTGCTTGCCGGTCTCGACAAGGTGGAACGTAACGCCCGCGAGATATACCGCATCTACGCCTCCGACCCCATGGTCACAGGGCGCACCACCGGCATCGGCGTACTGCCCCCCGACGAGGCACGCCGCTTCGGCGTGGTGGGCCCCGTGGCGCGAGGTTCCGGCCTTGCCGTCGACGTGCGCCGCGACGTGCCCTATGCCGCCTACCCGCAACTCTCGTTCGATGTGATCACCGAAGAGGGCTGCGACGTGCGCGCCCGCGCCCTCGTACGTCTGCGCGAGGTGTTCGAGTCCATCTCCATCATCCGCCAGTGCGTGGCGACCCTGCCCGAAGGGGCCATGACGGTCATCATGCCGGAGATACCCGCCGGGCAGTCGGTGGCACGTAGCGAAGCCCCCCGCGGCGAGCTCATGTACTACCTGCGCACCGACGGCACCGACATCCCCAACCGGCTCAAGTGGCGCGTCCCGTCCTACATGAACTGGGACGCCCTCGGCGTGATGATGCGCGACGCCAACGTCGCCGACATCCCGCTCATCGTGAACAGCATCGACCCCTGCATCTCCTGCACGGAGCGTTAGGAGAGACCATGCACGAGGCATCCATCGTGGCGGGCATCATGCGCATCGTAGAGGAGGAGGCCGCACGGCACGACGTGACGCGCATCGCGCGCGTACGTCTGCGAGTGGGGCTGCTCACCGGTGTCGAACCCCGCACCCTCACCGCCTGCTTCGAGCTTTACAGCGAGGGCACGGTGGCAGAAGGAGCCTCGCTCGACCTTGAGACGGTGCCCGCCCTCGGCACCTGCCACGCCTGTGGCGCGACATTCGACCTGCATCGGCGTTGTTTCGCCTGCCCTACATGTGGTAACGATGACATAACCCTTGAAGGTGGACGCGAACTGACCATCGCCGGTCTTGAAGTGCCCCAACCCGAAGGAGCAACAGCATGAACCACGAGGAACTCTTCGTCATACAGGCAGAGGCCGAAAAGTGCCGTGCCTGCCGCAAGTGCGAACTGGCCTGCATCGCCTCCCACAACAACCTGACCATCAAGGAGGCCGCGAAGAAGCGTACGGTGTTCGCTCCGCGCGTCCACGTGGTCAAGACCGACGAAGTGAAGATGCCCGTGCAGTGCCGCCAGTGCAAGGATGCCCCTTGCGCCCGTGTCTGCCCCACCCGCGCCCTCGTGCAGGATGATGGCGTGGTCACCATGCGCGCCCAGTTTTGCGCCGCGTGCAGGCTGTGCATCATGGCGTGCCCGTACGGAGCCATCAGCCTCTCGTTCATCGGCCTGCCCGAAGAGGACGAGGCAGGGGCCATGCATGGCCGCGAAGTGGCCGTGCGCTGCGACCTGTGCTCCGAATGGCGCGCACGGGAAGGCAAGAGCAGCTGCGCCTGCGTGGAGGCATGCCCCACCAAGGCCCTGCACATGGTCCCGCTTGCCGAGGCACGCGGCAGACACCAGTAGCCTTCGCCTCTCGACAGAATGCAGACGCCCCGCCGGAAACCCGGCGGGGCGTTCGTCATAAGAACGTTCGTCATCAGAGCGTTCGCAACTAGGTCGTTCGTCATCTCATGGGTACGGAACGCCACGCAACCTGCCATCCCGTGAAGAAGTCAGGCGACACGCGTCGCCCCCTCATGCGTGAAGACGCATCGCCTCTCTACTGCGTCCTTCCGGGCGCGGCGTCAGTCCTGTACAGGCTTTCGGCATTGCAGAAGTCGCGGTAGGCCGCATGGTCGAGCGGATAGTCCCATGACCCGCTTCGCAGCGCGACCCGTCCGCCGAAGCCGGTCTTGAAGCGGTATAACCCGTGGAAGGGGTGTGCCGGGTCGTGCCCGGGCGGGACGGCACCCATCTCGTAGTCGTGGCACCCCCGGTCGCGGGCATGGCACATGGCCGTCCAGTGCATGAGATAGGGTGCCATGAGGTTGCGTTTGACATTGCCCGACGCCCCGTACAGGAAGTTGGCCGTTCTTCCGGCCAGCCCCACGATGCATCCGGCAAGGATGTCCGTCCCGTGCGTCGCCAGCAGGAACAGAAGTTCAGTACTGCCCGCGCCGTCGCACAACGCATGGAACATGGCGCTGAAATGCGTGATGCTGCACGGTTCGAAGCCGTTCCGTATGGCCGTCTGCCGATAGAGGGCGTGAAACTGCGGCAGACTCTCGCGTCCGACCTCGCGCACGGCCACGCCCTTGCGCCGGGCAAGCCCGATGTTGTAGCGCGTCTTGGGCTTCATGCGCTCAAGCACCGCCGCTTCCTCGCCGGTGATGTCCACCACCAGCGAACTTGCCACCGTCAAATCCTGAAACGACTTGCGAAGATTCCAGTGTCGCGTGCCCATGTTCATGCGCAATTCGCGCAAGCGTGCCTCGGGGAAGGCGTTCCATCCCTCGTCGTGCATCTCGTCCGCATAGGGCGAGACCCACGGCAGGTCGTAGCGGATGAACGCCACATCGGGGCCTAGCCCCTCCGCTAGCGCGAGGGAGAAGCTTTCAAGGTAGACACCGTAGTCCTCATGGGGCGGGGCCACCTCCGGGCCTTGCGGCACGATGGCGACGCGGTGCCTGCCAAACCGCCGCAACAGCACAAGCACGTCGCCCCACGGCCCGGAAGACCGGATGTCGAAGGCGTGCGACTCCATGCCGAGACGGGTCTTCACCTGCGCCCAGTACGGCGTCTGGAAGAGGATGTCCGTGGGTAGAAGGGCCTGCGTCTTCTTGCGAGAAAGGTCGACCATGTCACGCTCCCTGACGTCACTGCTTCGACGTCTCTGTCCGCCCCGCCCGGCAGTACGGGCACACAGGCGTCTTCAGGTAAAAACAAAGCGGGAGACGCATGAGACATGCGACCCCGCCAACACGAAACCACGGTAGAAGGACGATGCTGATACGCTAACGTCTATACCTTTATGCAACGGCCTCCAAAAAACGTATCGCGCCGGTCATGGTCTCCCATCCGACGCGAACTTGCGGCACATGTGCGTTGCACACGGCTTTGCCTATAGCACATTCTCATGCGCACAAAGCCCTGTTCATACACCACGTATATGTTTCTGACAACTCGACGTCCCGACATTCACCTTCAGGTCGTAGCACGTGGAACATTCGCTAATCCATACGGATACACAGTGCACAGCGGTTTGCCATGCACGGGGACTTCGAAAGTCACACGGCAACGAGACATGACAGAAGCCCCCGCATTCCTTGCAGAATGCGGGGGCCGCGACATCTGTCATGCAGCCTGTCAGGACTTCATGCCCTCAATGATACGTTCGAGCTCGCTCGCCATGTCAGCCACTTCGGTGATGGCTGCCGCCGACTGGCTCATGCCCTCTGCCGTGTCGCTGGAGATGACGTTGATCTCTTCCGTGGCGCGGGCTATCTGCTCCGACGCCGCCGACTGCTCTTCAGCTGCCGTGGCGATGGAGCGCACCTGATCAGCCGTGCCCACCGAAAGCTGGACGATGGTCTTGAGCGAAGCCCCGGCATCGCCTGCGCGTGCCACAGAGGTCTCTGCATCGCCACCTGCCAGCCCCATGAGTTCGACCGTCTTGCGGGTCACGCCCTGTATGGCACGGATGGCGTTCCCCACATCGTTGGTGGCGCCCATGGTCTTCTCGGCGAGTTTACGCACCTCGTCGGCGACGACGGCGAAGCCACGCCCCGCCTCGCCAGCCCGCGCCGCCTCGATGGCGGCATTGAGCGCCAGCAGGTTGGTCTGGTCGGCCACATCTGAAATCATGTCCACGATGGTGCCGATACCATCGGCCTGCCGACCAAGTTCCTCAAGACTCACACCCATCTCGTGCATCCTGTCCCGCAACGCACCTATGGATGCCACAGCGTCCTGCACCACCCCGGCACCCTTCTCTGCACTCTCGCGGGCCGTGTCGGCACTGGTGACGGCCTCGCCCGCGTTCCGCGCCACCTCAAGGATGGAGGCGTTCATCTGCTCCACGGCGGCAGCCGTCTCGCTGATGCGCGTCTTCTGCACCTCGGTGCCGCGACTCGACTCGTCTATCTGCGCCGAAAGCTCTTCGGCGGCAGCGGAGAGACGGGCCGACACGTCCATGGCGCGACGTGCCGCCTCCGCGATGCGGGCATGTTGCGCTTCGACCTCGCGCTGCTTCTCGATGATGTCGGTGATGTCCATCCAGAACGCGATGGAACCGAGCAACTCGCCGTCCATGTCATAGAAGGGTGTCGTCGCCACGTTGAGATGGACTTCACGCCCTGATGGTGCGTTCCATACCGCCACGTCATGCAGGTCGGTGCGACTCTTGATGGCCTTGTCGGAGAGGGTCTCCCGGTTGGGGTCGCGCCAGTAGAACTCGCCGGAACGCATCCCGTAGTAGTCCTGCGGTTTTCCGGTACGCTCCAGCAGCTTGAGGATATGCTCGTTGGCCCATGTCATGGTGAAGTCGGGGCCGACGATGCCGCACGGCGTGGGTATGCCCTTCAGCACGCCCTGTGCGAAACCGAGTTCAGCCTTGATCTTTGTCTTCATGTGGTCGACATCGGCGGCGAGGTCGGCGAATTCGCAACTGAACCTCCCCTGCGGCACGGTAGAGAAGTCACCGGCGGCAATCTCGCCCGTGTAGCGCTGCAACGCCCCCAGCGGGAGAATGACGAGCCTGCGCAGCACCATGACGAGGACACCCGCAAGCACCAGTGACGCCACGACACTGATGCCGATGATGACCATGCCGAGGCTGCGCGCCGCAGCCAGCACCTCTGACTCGTTGATGTTGGCAGCCAGTATCCACCCGGTCTGGGGGACGGTGGCGAAAGCGGCGAATTTGGCCTCGCCATCTGAGACGTATCGCATGAAGCCGTTCTTGCGCCGCAACATCTCCGAGACGGACGAAAGGCTTGTTCCGCTTGTCATGACCAACGCAGGATTGGGATGCGAGAGGAAGGTCCCCTTCTCGTCGACGAGGAAGAGATACCCCGTCTCGCCGTTCGTTACGGACTTCAAGACTTCCTTTTCGAACTCATGGAAATTGAACGAGACCTGAACCCCGCCCAGCAGTTTGCCATTCTCGGGGTCGCGCACGGGCACGGCGATGCGCAGGGCAAGCCGTCCCCCCTCGACGCTGTAAAGCTCACGCGCGATGGCGACATTCGCACCGGACAGCACCTGTGCAACGACCGGATGCTTCTTCTTGTTCTCGCCCCGTTCGTCCTTGTTGGCGGCATTGAAACCTGCAACAGCTTCCCCTGCGGTATCGAAGGTGTAAGCCGACCAGATTTCCGGATAGGTGGCAAGATAGTCCTTGAAACGGCGTTGCGCCGTCTCGCCCTCATCCACCCCTGAACGCAGGGCGACGACAACGGCACGCTGCCGTGCCAGCCCCTCGCACAACTTCTGAAGATTGCGGATGTAGACCTCTGTCGCCGTCTCCACCGCACCCATCAGGGTCTCGGTCGCCTCACGACGGGACGCCTCCGCGTAGGAAGTCACGGCATTCACCGCATACCAGCCCAGACCTCCGAATCCCAGAAGCAACAAGCCGACGAGAAGCACCGTCACGCGATTGTTGAGCCTGTCGAAAAAACCCTTGCGCACTTCCACTGCCAGCCTCCCGAAGATACTTTATCTACCAATCGTCGATTATTCCGTTAACTTTATGGGGTTTTGCACTAACAGGAGGTGATTTTTCAATACCCTACCCGCATACCCTACCTGCCATATACGCAGTATGCCCCCTGCACGCGTTCACTCACAACACACATTCATCAAACGTTCATTTTAAAAATACAGCCCATGGCATCTATCGTAGCGGCATCGTCAAAAGTCGCAATACGGTTATTATGTGACACGCTGTCCGCATCGCAGACCTGTGCGCCTCCAGACCGCAACGGTACTTGGCAACCGTGCCCCGTTGGGCTACGCCAAAGGCCCACCGTGGACTTCGAGGTGCAGACAGGACGGACACTCCGCCCAAGACGGAGGTGCACGATCATTCTCCGCGAGTCTGCCGGGAAATGGACGATCACACATGTACAGAAAGAACATCGCTCGACGCCACAAGCCCGCGCAGCCGAAACGAAGCCTGATGAAGGTCTTCTGGCTTTGCCTCGCCGCCATCGTCACTCTGGCTGCCGCGGATGTGCTACGCTACGCGGTCTGGCCCGATGTGGACGACCTCGTGACAGCACAGCCGCAGACAACGGCACTCATCGAACAACGTCGTGGCGAAGCCGAAGACGTGGGCAAGACATTCCGGGTGCGCCGCACATGGGTTCCCCTCAAACGCATCTCGCCGCACCTCATCCGCGCCGTGACCATCGCCGAGGATGACAAATTCTGGGGACATGAAGGATTCGACGTGGACGGCATGGAGGACGCGTTACGCCGCAATCTCGAGAAGGGACGCCTTGCCGCAGGGGGCAGCACCATCACCCAGCAGCTGGCGAAGAACCTCTATCTCGGCACGGAACGCAGCCTCTCACGCAAGCTGAAAGAGGCGATTCTCGCAGTCCGTCTCGAAGATGCCCTTTCAAAGCGGCGCATCATCGAACTGTATCTGAACGTCGTCGAATGGGGCGACGGCATCTTCGGTGCCGAAGAGGCGGCACGGGCGCACTTCGGGGTTGCGGCGGCGAACCTGTCACCTGAACAGTCCGCCCGCCTAGCCGTGGTACTGCCCAATCCCCGAAAGTGGTCGGCACGCAACCCTCCCCGCCACATACGGCAGAAGACCGCCATCATCCTCTCGCGCATGGAACGCAGAGGGCTCATCTGAACACGCCCCGCTCTTCAGTACAGGGGCAGACGGCACTGCCTCGCACACGATGAAGCCCCCGGAACGCAGTCGTTCCGGGGGCCTGTCGTCATCACGAGAATGCCTGTCATGGCAGGTGCATAGTGCACCCTTGTCCTACAGAGGTTCTGGATTCGCAAGGCAGCAGGTGAAGCGGACGCCTCATTCAGTCCCACAGCCCTGAAAATGCGCCTCTACTTCGCCAGCCAGCTGTCCACCAGCGCAGGGTGCTCCTTCATGAAGCGACGGGCGTTGGTCAGCGGGTCGGCCCCTTCCTCGTTGTTCCACGCCATGAGGGTCTGCAACTGGGCCGTATCCGCATAGGCGAAGCGGTCGAGAAAGGCGAAGACCTCGGGCATGTCCTTGTCCAGCCCCTTGCGTACCACCGTGTGGATGGATTCCATCCCGCCCAGGGCGCCCTTGGGGTCGTCAAGGTACTTCAGTTGCCAGCGTCCGAACATCCAGTGCGGCGACCACGCGGTGACCACAATCCATTCCTTGCGGCGGATGGCGTCGGCAAGGGCCGCCGTCATGGTCGCCCCACTGCCCTCCACAAGCTGCATCTTCTTGAGGCCGTATGCCTTGATGGCATCCTCCGACATACGCATGAGTCCGGCACCGGGGTCGATACCGATGATGCGCCCGCCGAAACGGTCAGCAGCGGCGTCGAGTTCGGCGATGGAGTTCACCGTCACATAGTCGGGTACCGCCCAGCCAAGGCGCGCACCGTCCACCAGCGGGCCGAGGTCGCGCACCTTGCCTTCAAGACGTTTGAGGTAGTCGCCGTGCGTGACGGGCAACCACGCCGTGACCGTGGCGTCCACGTCGCCCGAAGCCACAGCCATCCACATGGCACCGGCACTGACCGGAAGAAGCTCGACCTTGCGGTGCAACCTGTCTTCGATGGCGGCCTTGACGAGATTGCTCGTGGCGCGGGCGCAATCCCATTCCACATAGGCGATGCGCACGGGCTTCGCGTCCTTCGAGGCGGCCTGTGCCGCACCGGTGAAGGCAAGAAGGAACGCCACTGCCAGCAGAATGATCTTTTTCATGGTTTCTCCTCTGGTTTGCCGGGGACCCCGGACGGGAACGGAATGGCGGGGAGAACCGCCGCGTGCGGCACCGGAGGCTGCAAGCCCCCGGCACACGCACCGTGATCGGTGACAGGCGCGCTGACTCGATGAGAACGCAGCGCGGCCTGACGAGGTGCTACCTGTCGACGGAACTGCGGCGCCCTATGTGCTGGAGCACCCGGTCGAGGCATATGGCGACGATGACGATACCGATGCCCGCCTCGAAGCCGCTGCCCAGTTCGAGCCTCTGGATGGCCTTCCACACCTCGCCGCCAAGGCCGCGCGCACCGATCATGGCTGCGATGACGACCATGGAGAGCGCCAGCATGATGGTCTGGTTCACGCCAGCGAGGATGGTGGGGGCTGCCAGCGGCAGTTCCAGCTTGACCAGCCGCTGCCAGCGACTGGTGCCGAACGCCTCTGCGCATTCCACGAGGTCGTCGGGGACCTGCCGGATGCCGAGGCACGTGAAGCGAATGGCAGGGGGCATGGCGAACACCACAGTGGCGAACACCGCCGCCACCTTGCCGAGACCGAAGAACGGGATGGCGGGAATGAGATAGACGAACGCGGGCATGGTCTGCATGAGGTCGAGCACCGGCATGAGCACCTTGCGCACCGTGACGTTGACCGCCGCGGCGATGCCCAGGGGCACGCCTGTCACCACAGCCAGCGCCGTGGCCACGAGCACGAGGGCTATGGTGCTCATGGTGGCCTCCCACAGGCCGAGGTTCCATATGAGCCCGAAGCCCAGCAGGGCGAACGCACCGATGCCCGGCTTGCGCGTGGCACGCCATGCCAGCAGCGCCACCACGGGTATGAAGGCCCACGGAGGAATGGAGCCGAGCAATGATTCGAGCATGTCGATGCCATTGCCAGCCACTGTGGAGAAGGCACGCGTTGCGCCGGAGCACCACTCCACCATGTTGTCGGTGAAGGCTTCGAGCCATGCCCCGAGGGGGATGCGTGGAATTTGGACGGACATCATGCGACACCTCCGCGTTCGGCAAGCGCCCCCAGCAGCAGACCGCGAACGATGACGCCAGCCAGCCTGCCACGTTCGTCCACGACAGCCAGCGGATGCGGCAGGTCTGCCATGAGGGATATGAGTTCCGTAGCCGGGGCTTCTGGTGGAACCGTGGCGATGTCACGTCTGACGATGGAACCAAGCTCGCGTACGCCCTCGGCGGCGAGGCGCGCCGCATCGTCTGCGGTGATGAGCCCCACCAGCCTGTGCCGTTCGTCCAGCACGAAGAGCGTTGCGATGGCGTTACGCCGCATCTTGCGCAGGGCGGTGCGGGGGCCGTCTATGCCGAGCACCGCCACGGCTTCGGAGCGCTTCATGACGCTGCCAGCCGTGAGCACCTTGGTCACATCGGCCTCGCCCACGAAGCGGGCGACATAGTCGTCGGCAGGATTGGTGAGGATGTCCTCGGGCGTGCCTATCTGCACCACCGCCCCGTCGCGCATGAGCACGATGCGGTCACCCAGTTTGAGGGCCTCGTCGAGGTCATGACTGATGAACACGATGGTCTTCTGCAGGTCGTCCTGCAACCGCAGCAGTTCGTCCTGCATGTCACGCCGGATGAGTGGGTCGAGCGCGCTGAACGCCTCGTCCATGAGCAGGATGTCGGGGTCGAGGGAGAGGGCCCTTGCAAGCCCCACACGCTGTTGCATGCCCCCGGACAGCTGCGCGGGACGCGATGCGGCCCACTCTGCGAGCCCCACCCTTTCGAGCGAGACCATGGCCTGACGCTCGCGTTCGGCACGGGGCACGCCCATGGCCTCTAGGCCGAAGGCGGCATTCTGCAGCACAGTGCGGTGCGGGAAGAGGGCGAAGTTCTGGAAGACCATCCCGAAGCTGCGTTGCCGAAGGCGTCGCAACTCGTCGACGGGCATGGAGGTCACGTCCCGGCCGTCGACGGTGACGGTTCCGGCCGTGGGTTCGATGAGGCGGTTGAGGCAGCGTACCAATGTGGATTTACCGCTGCCGGAGAGACCCATGACCACGACGATCTCGCCCTCCTCCACATCGAAGGAGGCACGGTCGACACCCACGGCATGGCTTGTGCGGCGGTGGATTTCCTCCTTGCCGAGCCCCTGCTCGAGAAGACCGAGGGCCTTCTCGGGGTGTGGACCGAAGATCTTGGTCAGGTTCCTGATGGAAAGTTTCGACATGCTCCCTCCTGTTGGATGTCGCGGGGTGGAAGACACCCCGTCGGGCACCGGCCCGACAACGGAAGGGAGGACAGCGAACGCCGCCCGCAAAACGGGCACGCGGAAGGCGCAAGGCTGCAACCGCGACGCATGGCATCATTCGCTCGATAGTGCGGAATGAAAGACCACACACATGGGCAGGCTGCTCTGCCCAAGCCCATGTGTCGCACATCCTCCTGGATTGAAAACGTATGTAATAACTGCACTTGAAAGGACAATCATGCTTCTTTGAAAAGGAGCAAAATCATCCATTGTGGAGGACATGCTACAGCAATGTCGTCATCATGTCCAGCACAACACATGCACATAGCGCATATGCACACATGGAACATACCTTATGCATCATGAAAGCCGACATTGTACCCGCCACAGACTTACGGTAAGCTCTGACATCCCAAGCCAAAGGAACCCTCGATGCAGCTACCCCTTCTGCCGGACATCGTCGTCCTCTTCTGTCTCTCGATAGGCGTTCTGCTCGTCTGCCACCGGGTGCGCCTGCCCGCCATCGTCGGCTTCCTCATCACGGGTGTGTTGTGCGGCCCTTCGGCACTGGGGCTCGTCTCCGCTGTGCATGAGGTCGAACTCATGGCCGAGATTGGCGTGGTTCTGCTCATGTTCACCATCGGCATGGAACTCTCCGGCGATGAGCTGTCGCGCCTGCGCAAGCCCGTCTTCATCGGCGGCACTGCACAGGTGGGTCTGACGGTAGCCGTCTTCGCGGGCATAGCCCTGCTGCACGGACAGACGCTCTCCGAAGGCATCCTGTTCGGATTTCTCGCCGCCCTCTCTTCCACCGCCATCGTTCTGAGCCTCTTGCAGCAACGCGCACAGACCGAGAGTCCGCAAGGACGCATCGCCCTTTCCGTGCTCATCTTCCAGGACATCGCCATCGTCCCCATGATGCTGGCCATTCCGCTGCTGGCGGGAACCATCACGGCAGACGCGAAGTCGCTCGCCCTCTCGGTGGGCCGCACCGTCGCCGTTCTCGGCGGTCTCGTCCTTCTGGCGCGTTATGTGGTCCCGCCCCTGATGGAGCGCGTGGTACGCACCCGCAGCCGTGAACTGCTGCTGCTCACCACGCTGGGTCTTTGCCTCGCCGTCGCCCTGCTCACATCATCCATGGGCCTTTCCCTCTCGCTGGGGGCCTTTCTTGCCGGACTGCTGTTGGCAGAGTCGGAATACAGCCTCAGCGTCATCGAAGGGGTGCTCCCCTTCCGCGACGTGTTCACCAGCCTGTTCTTCATCTCGGTGGGGATGCTGCTCGATGTGGGCTTCCTGTTCGACAACCTCGGTGCCGTACTCGCCGTCGCCGCCGCACTGGTGGTTCTCAAGGCCGCCATCGCCACTCCCGCCATCCTGCTGCTGGGCTACCCGCTACGCACCTGCATCATCGCCGCACTGGCGCTGGCCCAGATAGGTGAGTTCTCGTTCGTCCTTGCCCGGTCGGGGCTTGAGCACGGGCTTCTCGGCAAAGATGCCTACCAGATGTTTCTTGCGGCGAGCATCATCACCATGACGCTCACCCCCGGACTGCTTGCCGTGGCACCCCGCTTCGCCCGCTACGTGTCGACGCTGCTCAAGAGTCACGAGACCTTTGATGAAGCGCACGGGGCGGCCCTGCACGACCACCTCATCGTGGTCGGCTTCGGGGTCGGCGGCAAACACCTAGCCCGGGTGGCACGAGAGGCTGGTATCGCCTACACCATCCTCGAGATGAACCCCGACACGGTGGCGCGGTACCACGGCAAGGAACCCATCCACCACGGCGACGCCACCCACCCGCTCGTCCTCGAGCATCTCGGCGTACGGCAGGCCCGCATCCTTGCCGTGGTCATCTCCGACCCCGCAGCCGTTCGCGGCGTCACCGCGGCAGCCCGCGCCCTGAACCCTGCCCTGCACATCGTGGTGCGCACCCGCTTCCTCGGCGAAGTGACCGCCCTGCGCGACCTCGGCGCCAACGAGGTCGTCCCGGAAGAGTTCGAGACCTCCATCGAAGTCTTCAGCCGCGTTCTCACCCACTACCTCGTCCCGCGGCAGACCATCGACGGTTTCATCGACCGCATCCGGGCCGAGAACTACGACATGCTCCGCAGCCACGACCTTCCGGGGTCGACGCTTGCCGCACTCGAGGGCGGTCTGCCCGGAGTCGCCGTCGAAGCCTACACCGTCGAAGCGGGGGCCAGCATCGCCGGACGTACGCTCCTTGAAAGCGACCTGCGGCAGCGCCATGGCGTCACTGTCGTCGCCATCCGGCGAGGGGAGACGACGCTGGCATCCCCCGATGGCAGCATGGCGCTGCTGCCCGGCGACGTTGCCTATGTCTTCGGTGAGCCCACGGCACTGCATGACGCGGCGGCACTCTTCTCGAAGGCTACCGGCGACGCTCCCTTCGCAGAGAGGGTGCCATCTTCGGTCTCGGAAACAGCGGCCTGACGCACCTGCCCCCAGACAGGGTCGCCCGGTTTACCGCCGTCGCAGCCCGTGCTAGGTGAGCGCCGGAGGCTTGCCATGTCCCGCACCATTGCCGAAACACCCCGTCCCGCCGTAGCGTCCATGTCCAGCGGCTGCATACCGCCCCACCATCGCCCTGACACGTTGAAGCAGCGATGGGGCACCCCGGCTGCGGTCTGCCTGCTGGTGACCTGTCTTTTCGCGATGACGCTGCTCACCACCGGCTGCAAGCCCCCCCGCAGGACCCCGCCCACGCTCCCCGACCGGCCCGACATGGCTACGGTGGAACAGCCCGTCGTCCCGCCCGCCACTGTGGACGGCAAGGACCTTGACGCCCCCCAGACACCGAAAGAACGCATCGCGCTCGCCTTGCGCCTTCTCGATGACGGCGGCGACGGGGCCGACCCGACGCAGGCTGTGCAACTCATCGAACAGGATGCCACGACGGGATACGCCCCCGCGCAAGACCTGCTCGCCCGTCTTTCGCTGGAAGGGTACGGCACGGCCAAGGACCCGGCGCGCGCCTTCGCACTGGCCATCGAAGCCGCCCGACAGGGATTGCCCGATGCACAAAGGCTTGCCGGGACCATGTACACACTCGGACTGGGTACCGCCCGCGACCTTGAGCAGGGAATGCGCTGGCTGCGCGAAGCCGCCGACGCAGGCGACGGTGAAGCCGCAGCCATGGTAGCCGACTATTACCGGCAAGGCCTCGGGGTGGAACGGAACGACACGGAAGCCTTCCTCTGGACCCACCGCGCAGCCGAACGCGGCGTGAAGCGTGCCGCGCTATGGCTTGGCCTGCACTACCACTACGGTGTAGGCACTCCTGCAGACCAGAAACAGGCCTTCGCCCTTCTCAGACCTTTCGCAGACGAAGGCGATGCAGAGGCGCTGACCATCATCGCCCTGCTACTGCACAAGGGGGAAGGCGTCGCACAGGACAGGAAGGCGGCCCTTCGCTATTTCGAGAAGGGAGCAGCAGCGGGGGACCCGGTGGCACAACTCGACCTCGGGGTGCTGTACCATCAGGGTGACGGCGTCACGCGTGACATGGACAAGGCGCGCGGCCTCTTCCGTCAATGCGCGGAAGGCGGCAACGCCCGGTGCATGACCCTGTACGCCAGCATGCTCGAAGAAGGGGAAGGCGGACCGTCAGACCCGGCTGAAGCCCTCGCATGGTACATGGTCGCGTCCATGGCCGGAGATGATGACGCAACGCCGTTCCTTGACGACCTGCGAAGCCGCATCACCGCGGAACAGGCAGCACAGGGCAAGGTCAGGGCCACCGCCATCATCAGGTCGTTGACCGCAAGCCCCGCCGCTGACGAAGCGTCACGGCAATCATCCGGGCAGACTGCGGGCCAAGCATCGGGCCACGCTTCGGGCCAGACGCCAGAGAGTACCTCGGCGCGGACATCGGCCCCGGTGCCATCTGCCCTTCCCCGCGAGGCGGCAGGCAAGCGTCCGACCGTACTGCCCTGAAGCCGCCCTCCATGCATCCTGAACAGGATGCGGCGCTTCGCCGCAGAATAGTCACAATCACGTTACGGAAAAGCATGTTCCTTGCCATGCCTTGCCCCCGTCATCGCATGGGGTCATGCCATCCTTCCGCTAAAAATCATAGAATACAGCGCGTAATCATGTACAAACCGAATATGGGCGACAATCGTTCTCGTCACTGTTCTGTAACATTGAGCGTGCATAAGGCGACACAACAAAGGCAGCCATAGCCCGGCGCTTGTGGGGCACGGTTGCTGTTTATGTGCACAACCAATAACGCGGCTCGCCCCGCCACAGCAGGAGAGAGGCATGGCATTCTGCCTGTTCCCCAAGAACATCAGATTCTTCGAACTGCTCACCCGCCAGAACGACATCCTTCAGGAGGCGGCCAACCTCCTCGACCAGATTCTCGACGACTTCGGCAATGTCACCGATGCGTGCAAACGCGTGAACCTCATCGAAGAGGAAGGCGACAAACTCTGCCGCGAGATAACCCATCAGCTTTCCCAGACGTTCATCACGCCCATCGACCGCGAGGACATCCACCGCATCAACCTCGCGCAGGAAGATTCCATCAACTACATCAAGGGCATCTCCACCCGCGCACGCCTCTATGGTTTCGGCCAGATTCGCTTCCCGGCCCGGAAGATGGCGAAGAACCTCAAGGCCATGGCCGTCGAGACCGGCAAGATGCTGGCATGTCTGCGCGCCAAGGAAGGCGTCGAAGGGCACGTCAAGCAGATCAAATCGCTCAAGGGCGAATGCGAGATGCTGCTCGGCACCGGCCTTGCCGAGCTTCAGGACGCCGAAATCGTGGACTTCAAGGGCATAACCGACATCATCAAGTGGACGCAGGTGTACGACCGCGTTGAACTGGCCGTCGAGCGCGTCGAAGACCTCGCCGACGTGCTCGAAGAGGTGGTGCTCAAGAATGCTTGAGATACCCCTGCTGCTGGTCGTCATCATCGTCGTGGCGCTCATCTTCGACTTCACCAACGGCGCCCACGACTGTGCTAACGCCATTGCCACCGTGGTCTCCACCAAGGTCATCTCGCCCAAGGTCGCGGTCATCATGGCTGCGGGCCTGAACCTTTTCGGCGCGTTCCTCGGCGAGGAGGTGGCCCATACGCTCGGTTCGGGCATCGTCAACACCGACATGGTCATGGGCTGTCAGGCCCTTGTACTGGCGGCGCTCATCGGGGCCATCGCGTGGAACCTCATCACGTGGTACTTCGGCATCCCCTCGTCGTCGTCACACGCGCTCATCGGCGGGCTCATGGGGGCTGCCGTGGCCTACTCCGGCTTCGGCACACTCAACGGTCCTTCCATCGCCAAGAAGATCCTTCTGCCCCTCGTGCTCTCGCCGCTGGCGGGCTTCGCCGTGGGTTTTCTCTTCATGTCACTGCTGGCGCTTGGCCTGTGGAAGGTCAGCAGGCAGCGTGTGAGCAGCACGTTCCACAGGTTGCAGATTCTTTCCGCCGCCTTCATGGCCACAAGCCACGGCCTCAACGACGCCCAGAAGACCATGGGGGTCATCACCCTCGCCCTGTTCATCTTCCATGAGATAGACACCATCCACGTCCCCTTCTGGGTCAAGTTCATCTGTGCTTCCGCCATGGCTGCCGGTACGGCCCTCGGGGGGTGGAAGATCGTCAAGACCATGGGGCACCGCATCTTCAAACTCGAACCGGTGCACGGCTTCGCAGCGGAGACCTCCGCCGCCCTCGTCATCACCGGTGCCTCGGCTTTCGGCGCGCCCATAAGCACCACCCATACCATCACCGCCTGCATCTTCGGTGTCGGTTCCACCAAGCGCCTTTCGGCAGTGCGCTGGGGTATCGCCGGCAACCTCGTGGTGGCATGGGTGCTCACCATCCCCGCATCCGCCCTCATCGCCGCACTCAGTTTCTGGCTGCTCGACCTCATGGGATTCGTGCAATAGAGGCAGCAGACACGACAATATCAGAAGGGCCGACAATGCTTGCGCATAGGCGGCCCTTCTGATGTCACAAAAATCCGGCTTGAGACGAAAGAGGAACCTACCTCGCCCCCTTCTCCCGCTCTTCCTGACAGGCACGGCACAACCCGGCGCCGGGCAATGCCTTGAGACGCGCCTCAGGTATGGCTTCTCCACACTCGCGGCAGCACGCCACACCATCAATCCACTCTGGGCCTTCACTGTCCGCCGTAGCGCGGGCCTTACGCAGGGCAGCCTCTCGGTCGAGGCGCTCCAGTTCCTGGGCCTGATCGAACATGTCCATGCGTGTCCTCCTTATGAGGATGAGTCCGCGTGACGGAAGGGCGGCAATGCCGCCATCCTGACCTTGACAACTATCTTGCGCACAGTTCCCTGATAAGGGCCTTGCAAGCCCGGCATATGGGCGTCTTCCGGATAAAGCACGGCGAAGGTACCGGGCAGCAGGGGAACACGGGCGTAGGCTTCATCGCCTTGCGCGTAGAACCGTACATCACCCGCGGCGTCATATGGACCGGCTGGAACGAGGGGGGCACGCGAAGCGACATGCATCCACTCTCCCCCTGCGAGGACGTACTGGATATCGATGTAGCACTCGTGGGCTTCGTAGCGCGCACCGTCGAGGGCGCGAGGTTCGTAGGTGGCGACATTGGCGTAGAGGTCATCGCCGAGGATGACGTGCCGTCCGTCGGTGATGTCGGCAGCGGCATGGGCGAGAAAGCCGAAGGCCCTCTCCCAGAGAGGCCCGGCGCAATAGCGCCGCCAATGATCAAGCGAGGCAACGATCATGCTGTCACACCCGAATGAGGACGGTAAAAGCGAATGCCGTGGGCGAGTCCTCCCGCCGACGGCAGACCAATATATTCACCCCCATAGCGCAACGGCACCCGATTGTAAACGAAAATACTCATTGCAATCTTCGAATGACGTACTACACTAGAATAAAAGATTACCATGCCCATCGGGGAGAGCCTTTCCTCACCCATACATATCTCGACAGTACGTGAAGTTGAACATCGTGTTTGCGAACGACAACACCGGGGGGGGAATATGACCATTCGTACAAAACTCGTGCTTGCGTTCCTCGCTTCCATCGTCGTCGCCATCGGCAGCATCACGACGGTGGTGTCGCTGCAGGTGAGCAAGAATTCCGTCGCCGCCTTCGAGGAATCGTCACTGGGTCAGCTTGACCGCACCAACGATTTCATCGCCGCCTTCCTCAACGAAGCCCGCTATAACGCCATGTTCCTCGCCAAACTCGACGAGGTCGTACAAGCCCCCGGCAAGATAACAAGCTATGTGAACACCACGTCAGCACCCAGCATCCGCCGTGCCGACATGCAGCCCAACGAACAGAAGCTGTTCGACATCTTCATGCACATGACCAAGGGCAACCCGGCCTATGACGGTGTGTTCCTCGGCACGGCGGAAGGCGGCTTCAACATGTTCCCCGAGGACAGCCTGCCTGCGGGGTACGACCCCCGCAAGCGCCCGTGGTACAAGGAAGCACTAGGCAGCGGTGAAGACTCCATCATCAGCAAGGCCTACATGTCGACCACGCGCGTTCCCGTAAGTTCCGTCGTCGCCAAGGTCTTCGATGCGCAACGCCGGGTCGTGGGTGCCATCGGCATCGACATCAACCTCTCCACCCTCACTCGCGTGACAAGTGCCTTGCATATTGGGCAGACGGGCTATGTCATGCTTGTCGAGGACACCGGCATCATCATCTCCGATCCCAAGCACGAGCAGTTCGCCTTCAAGAACATCACCGAAACGGGAACCCCCGCGTTCACGCGCATCATGGGCATGAAGCGCGGCATGTTCGAGGACTCCCTCGACGGCAAGGACCGCATCTTCACGGTGGTCACCGGCTATCTCGGGTGGAAGCTCGTCTCGGTCATCGATGCGGACGAAGTCTACGGCAAGGCCCGCTCACTGGTCTTCACCATCGTGAGCATCGGCTTCGGCATCGCACTGGTCCTTCTCGCCGTTGCATGGTTCATCGCCCGCTCGGTGGCAGAACCCATCCGCATGCTGGTCGAGGCCTCCGGCGAGGTGGCGAGGGGCAACTTCAACGCCCTGCCATCCGAACGGCACTTCAGCGGCGAACTGCTCACCTTGCGCGGTAGCCTCAACGACATGGTCACCCAACTCGGCAACCTCGTCTCAACGGCAGAGACCAAGACCCAAGAGGCCGAAGAACAGGCCCGCAAGGCCGGCGAAGCACTCACGCAGGCGGAAGAGGCCCGACGCGCAGGAGAAGTGGCACGGCGGGAAGGCATCATGCAGACTGCCGGAAGGCTCGAATCCATCGTCGACCAGATAACCTCCGCCTCGCAGGAACTCGCCTCGCAGATTGGCGAGGCGACGCGAGGCTCGGATATCCAGCGGGCCCGCACCACCGAAGCCGCCACCGCCATGGAGGAGATGAACGCCTCGGTGCTGGAGGTTGCCAGTAACGCCTCACGCGCGGCCGAGAGTGCCGAACATGCCCGCAAGGAAGCTGAGGGCGGCGGCGGTATCGTACGCGACGTGGTGAGCAGCATCGGCGAGGTGAACCGCTTCGCCGCCGAGATGGGCGGCAGCCTCGACGACCTCGGCAAGCAGGCCGAGGGAATCGGGCACATCATGACCGTCATCACCGACATCGCCGACCAGACGAACCTGCTGGCACTGAACGCAGCCATCGAAGCGGCACGCGCGGGCGAAGCTGGCAGGGGCTTCGCCGTGGTCGCCGACGAAGTACGCAAACTCGCCGAGAAGACCATGACCGCCACCAAGGAGGTCGGCGACGCCATCGGTGCCATCCAGCGCGGCACACGCAACAACATCGACGGCATGTCGCGGGCTTCCGGCGTCATCAGCCAGAGCACCGACCTCGCCTCGCGGGCGGGCGACGCCCTCGGGCGCATCGTCAACATCGTCGAATCCACGGCCGACCAGGTACGTTCCATCGCCACGGCGAGCGAGGAACAGTCGGCGGCTTCGGAAGAGATCAACCGCAGCACCGAAGAGGTGAACCGCATCGCCTCCGAAATGGCAGAGGCCATGTCGCAGTCGGCGGTGGCGGTCAACGAACTGGCCCGCCTTGCAGCCGACCTGCAGGACATCATCCGCCAACTCAAGGAAGACCGCTGATACCCGTCGTCGGACGTCGTAGCCACAATGAGGCCCCCGGTCGGACAGACCGGGGGCCTTTCACGAGGCGCGCAGGCCCGAAGATGCCAACCGGACAAAGCCTACCTGAATGGAAGGTTATGGGGTGACAAGGGCACCATCCGGCATTACCTTGCCTTCCGGACGACGGTGTCGCCGCATGACGGCCCCGGTTTCATCGTAACGGCAACCGGCAACGGGAGACCCATCATGAAATACAGAATCCACCCCATCGTCATGGGTTCGAAGGTGTTCGACAAGGGCATGATGACCTATCAACTCGACTACGGCACGCCCTACACCATCCCCATCTACTGCTGGTACATCGAAGGCGGCGACAAGAAGATTCTCGTCGACACCGGCGAAATGCAGCCCATCGTCTCCGAAGACCGCGAGAAGGCCCTCGGCGGGCATATCCACACCTTCGAAGAGGGGCTGGCGCGCTTCGGCCTCAAGCCCGAAGACATCGACATCATCATCCACACCCACCTGCACAACGACCACTGCGAGAACGACTACAAGTGCCCCAACGCGGAGATATACGTCCACGAGAAGGAACTCGAGAGCATCCACGACCCGCACCCCCTCGACTTCCGCTACATGGAGGACTACATCGCCGACGTGGAGGACAATGGACAATTGCGCGTGGTGAGTGGGGCTGAACAGGAGATAGTGCCCGGCATCCGCGTTGTGCACACGCCCGCCCACACAGAGGGCGGCCTCACCGTGCTGGTGGATACCGACAAGGGCCGCGCCGCCATCACCGGGTTCTGCATCATCGACGAGAACCTCAACCCGCCCAAGCAGATACGGGCCATGGAGATGGAGGTCATCCCTCCGGGAACCTGCATCAACCCCAAGGAAAGCTACGACATCCTGCTGCGGGTGAAGGACATGGCAGACATCATCCTGCCGCTGCACGAACCCCGTTTCGCATCGGGCGAAGCCATCGGCTAGCCCTCCGCCATATGCATTCGACAGGCCACCTTCCGGGGTGGCCTTTTTTGTGCCGTGGGCAAGAACGCATGCAACCGGCATGGTCGGCAACCGGCATGCCTACGCCCTGCGAAGCATGCCAACGACGTTGCAGCCCTGGCAACGACGTTGGCCGGGGACTATGCCGTCATGCTCTCGCTCGCGTACCTGACAGCTGACAGCACGCCTGAAGCCGGGAGGCAGACGACAGCAGAGACGTGCACCGGGGAGTGACGCCCCGGCCCATAATGTGCATACTGTCAAACGAAGGTGCTGCAAGCCGCCGAGGGTTGTCAGCCCCCCCTTCTCAGCCCGCATCCCGCGCCACGCGCGGTCACGAGGAGACCCCATGCCCCCGACGATACGACATGCTGGCGATGCAGCCTCATACGCACGCCTTGACGGCAGTTTCGAGCACGACCTGAAACAGTCAGGACAGGGGACGTTGACCGTCGGTACGACCAGATACCGGGTCAGCCTCCACCATGACGGCTTGTCCGTGACACCCGACAACGTGTTCGCCAGACTACGCCATACCTTCTCGGCACGTCGCCCGGAGAAGCTGCAATGGCTGCTTACGGAACGTCTGCAATCGTCGCGTGGCGCCGAAGCACGATTGGAAGTCATGCAGCAGGCCAAGGAACACGCGTTTGCAGACCGTTTCTCACACATCGACATACGCAGTACGAGTACCCTGTCTCCCGGCGAGATAGATGCCATGCGGCAACAGGCAGCCTACGGCTTCGAGGTTGCAAAGCCCATAAGGGGCACACTGTCCGTGGTCGGAGACACGCCGCAACGCGCCCGGATGCAGATGGTAGACACCCTCAACCTGCGAACGGGCATCATGTACCAGCCCGTGATGCGGGCGGCGGTATTCAACCTCATGGGCACAGCGCCCGGAGAGGGACTGCTGTCAGCCGGCGGGTTGCCCCGAAAGACCTACCCCGGCGACGATGAAGGCACCGCATGGCGCACCTTTCTTGCCGAACGCATCGAGGCGGGCACCGCCCACCTCGACCTTTTCGCCCGGCTTGACACCCTGCGGCAGGCCCTTCCGAACCTTCATGACGGGGCCGAAGCCTGCGGCCTGACACCCGCACGGCATACACGGCTGCTTGCCCACGGGTTCGACGGAGAAATACGCGATGCCCTTCTCAAGAACTCGCCAATCCTCGGCAAGACACTGCGCGACATGACCCCCGACGCGAAAGAGAGGCTGCTGCGCGAACTCGTCGAAGACGTCAAGACACTCCTCGAAAAACCCACACTGGCGGAACGGGGCCAGCACCTCGACCGGCTCATCACCATGCGGCCCCAGTGCGGAGAAATCATCGCAAACGCCATGCAGACCCACTTCTTCAGACAAACCAGCAAGCTAGGCCTTGAATTCTTCTCCACACGCGGACAGGGAGTGAAGTTCTGGATGCAGACCCTCGATGGAGAAAAGATAACAGACAGCGCGACGTTTGCAGGAACGGCGCAACGCAGGGCCAGACTTGAGGAAGGATACAGCGAAGCCATCACCTTTTCCGAGATGCGGCATGCCATGCGCCTGTTGCAGGCCAATCCCGACGCCGATATCGGCTTTCTCAGCTACCGCGACTGACGACTTCCCACCAGCTTTCTGTCAGGAGACACTATGCATAACGCCCCCCTCTTCCAGAGTGCCCTTGCCCAACTGGCCTGCGACCTCGACATCGCCGGGCTGGATTTCGATGAAGGCGGTTTTGTGAACCTCGACGTGGATAAGGACGACGGCATCTCCATCTACCGCGACGAACAACGTACCTGCCTCGTGCTTGCGGGGGTCGTGGGGCCTGTGGACGAGGGGACGCTCTTTGCCCTTGCCCCCGACCTTCTGGCCCTTGCCCTCGTTCCCATGAACACCCCGGCACCATGCCCCGGCTACGACGAGGAACAGGGGCTGCTCGTGGTCTACCAGCATTATCCGGTCTTCGATGCCCCGGCACCCGGCGAAATGGGGAAGGTGCTTTCCGGCTTCATCGCGTATCTCAAGACGATGCGCCGCCTTGCAGCCTCGGCACAGGACAGGTTGATATCATTGCAGGAAGAATCCCCTGCGCCAGAATCCGGCCTCAAGGTCTAGCACAAGGGGGTCGCGGAGCAGCTATCCGGGCAATGGACGGCAGGGCGCACAGAAGGTGTGCGCCCTGCCCTTTCCGCCGGCAACGGAAAAACCGTTCCCATGCTGCGCAGAAACGGGCCCCACTCGCACAGGTGTCTTCCCAACGCAAGGCACGTATGGCAATGTCGAACACACGCCATCACGCGCACATCACACGAGACACCGCAAGGAGCCAACCATGTTCCGCAGCCGTTCCATCCACCTCTCGCTGCACATCCACAAGAACCCCGCCGCCATGGCAGAGCGCGCCGCCCACCTGCTGGCCGACTGCTGCGAACAGGCCATCGCGGAACGGGGCGTGTTCAATCTGGCCCTTTCTGGCGGCTCCACCCCCATCCCGCTTTTCAGACTGCTTTCAAGCTCCGACTGGGCCGAACGGCTGCCGTGGGAGAAGATAGCCGTATACTGGGTGGACGAGCGCTGCGTCGGCCCCGAGCATCCCCAGAGCAACTACGGCGTGGCCCGCCGTGAACTGCTCGGCAACGTACCCGCCACGCGCTTCTACCGCATGAAGGGCGAAGCCGACCCCGTGGATGCGGCCCTCGCCTACGAGAAGCTCCTGCGCGAGCATTTCAACCTCGGCCCGGGCGAATTCCCGCGCTTCGACTGTGTCATCCTCGGCATGGGCGACGACGGGCACACCGCCTCGCTCTTTCCGGGCGAACCCGGCCTTCAGGAATGTGAACGGCTTGTCATCGACCAGTACGTCCGCAGGCTCAAGACCGACAGGCTCACCCTCACCCTGCCCGTGCTCAACAACGCCCGGTGCTGTCTCTTCCTCGTCACGGGCGAAGAGAAGCACGACGTGCTCTCCAAGGCCCTGAACCTGCTCTCCGAACCTTCACTGCCCGCCCATTTCGTGCGTCCGCCCTCCGGCGACCTTGTATGGATCGTCGACGACGCGGCAGCACGCGGCCCCGAAAAGTAGCTGGCGCGACGCGACAGGTCGCCTGCCGCCAGAGGCACAGTACGGTCTGCTCCTGCGATTTACATGCAAAAGGGGAAGCTTCGGCTTCCCCTTTGCGTTTACTGAACACGGGCATATCACTCCGGGGCCGACGGCGGGCACGCCTTGGCGAGCGAAGCAGTCGCAGACACCATCAAAGCTGTCCGTCAGAGCATATCAACAGGATTTCAGGGCATATCCGCCGGATGTGGCGCAGGCCGGGGCCTCATGTCCCTGCATCAGACTTGCCCCTCATGCGGCAGCTAGCCCGCCGTGTCATCGTCCCCGCCAGCCTCATGCCGCGCGATGGCGGGCTGCGTGGCCCCACCCTGACCGCAGGCCCTTTCCTGATCATCATCTGCGGCAGCATCAAGGACAGAGGTGAGCACGGCCCCCCCGGTCATCTCCACCAGTGCCGCCTCGAACATGGCAAGACGTTCATGCGGCAGCGAGACCTCGAAGACGGCGTCGACACCGAAACGTTCTGCCACCGTCACCGCCTCGAACGTCGGCAGCAGCCGCTGGAAGAGCGTCACCTGCGTATAGTCGATGACCACCTCCACACGCACGGGAATGATGCGCTCACGCCGCGGCAACGTATCAAGACCTATGCGCACGAGGCCCTGATACGCCCGGACGAGGCCCCCGGTACCAAGCTTGACCCCACCGAAATATCGTGTCACCACCGCCGCCACCTCACCCACTCCGCCATGCAGCAGCATGGTCAGCATGGGCCGCCCCGCCGTGCCGTGCGGTTCACCGTCATCGCTGAATCCTACGCGGGCTGTGGCACCGGGTGCGCCCGCCGCGAAGGCCCAGCAATTGTGCGTGGCATCCGGGTGTTCACGCCGGATGGCCTGCACGAAGGCATGGGCCGAAGCCGTGTCGGGGGCATGTGCCAGCGTGACGATGAAGCGGCTACGGCGTATCGTCTCCTCCTCACGGTGGAAGACGCCGGGGGCGAGGTCTGGTATGGGGTAACGCGCACTCATGAAGGCTGCCGTTAGCCTCCCCCGCACGCCCGGTCAACCCGCAGCCACCCGTACAACACGTCGAAACGTCCAGCAGTACAGCATGTCCAAAACGCTCATCATCGCCGAAAAGCCCTCCGTGGCCCGTGAAATCGCCCCCCTCGTCGGCGCACAGGGGCGCCGTGCAGGCTACCTTGAAGGCCCCGACCATCTGGTCAGCTGGGCCGTCGGACATCTTGTGGGCATCGCGGAACCCGAAGAACAGGACGAGGCATGGGCCGGACGCTGGACACTCGAGCAACTGCCCATGCTCCCCCCGCGCTTCCAGTTGCGCGTACTGCCCGAAACGGCAGACCAGTTTTCCGTACTCCAGCGTCTGCTGCTGGACGACCGGGTGACCGGCATCGTCAACGCCACCGACGCCGGACGCGAGGGCGAACTCATCTTCCGGCGTATCTACCTCGTGGCGGGATGTGACAAACCGGTGCGCCGCCTGTGGGCCAGCGACATGACAGAGGAAGGTCTGCGCAAGAGCCTCGCAAGGCTACTGCCCGACGAGGAGAAGCGTAACCTCGGCCTTGCCGCCTTCGCCCGCGCCGAAGCCGACTGGCTTGTGGGCATGAACTTCTCGCGCCTGTTCACCGTCAAATCTGGCGGCCTCGTCTCCGTGGGGCGCGTCCAGACCCCCGTACTGTGCCTGCTGGCCGACCGCCGCCGCGACATCGAGCACTTCACCCCGCAGGACTTCTGGACCGTGGAGGCGACGTTCGACAAGAACCTCGATGCTGGCACGTCGACCGGCACAAGGCCGATGACGTCTCCCGCAGCCCGCAGCACCGTGCCCTGCCTCGCGGAATCCGGCCCTGCCACCGGCGATGCCCCTCCTGCACCCGACGGTGACAGGACAACACAGTCCGAGGCCCAGACAGACGAGGGAACGAAGCCCGACGCGCAAGCAGACGCCCTTTCAGATGCCTCATCTGCCGCACCAGCAACATCCGCGCCGGACACTCCCGTCGCGTCGGATGTCCCCGATGCTGAAATCGCCGCCCCCGAAGCCGCCGCAAACGACGACAGGTTCCGTGGCGTATGGCACCGCCCCCCCGACCGCCGGGAGACGCGCGTGGACAGCGGCGAAGAAGCCGACGCCATCGCCACGGCATGCACCGGAAAGCTGGGCATCGTCGAATCCGTACAGGGTCGCGCAGGAACGCAACAGCCCCCCCTGCCCTTCGACCTGACGACTCTCCAGCGTGAAGCCAACACCCGCTTCGGCTACTCTGCCAAGGATACGCTGACCCACGCCCAGTCGCTGTACGAGACGCGCAAACTCATCACCTACCCGCGTACCGACTCGCGCCACCTCACCAAGGAACTCTTCGGCGAGATTCTCAACCATTTGCGTGCGGTGCATCACCTCTACCCTGAAGAGACCATGCTCGCCGTAGGGCGCATCAAGTCGGGCAAGGCCAGATTCGCCTGCGTCGACGACCGCAAGGTCACCGACCACCACGCCATCATCCCCACGGCACGCAAGGGCAATCTGACGCAACTTTCCGCACCTGAACGCAACATCTACGACATGGTCTGCCGCCGCACCATCGCGGCCTTCTGCCCCGAGGCGAAGTTCAGCACGTCCACCGTCACCGTCATGGTGGGCGAACACCCCTTCATCGCCAAGGGCAAGGTCTTCAAGGACAAGGGCTGGATGGTCGTCGAACCGTGGCGCACAGCCGAAGACACC
Source organism: Nitratidesulfovibrio vulgaris str. Hildenborough (assembly GCF_000195755.1). Lineage (NCBI taxonomy): Bacteria > Pseudomonadati > Thermodesulfobacteriota > Desulfovibrionia > Desulfovibrionales > Desulfovibrionaceae > Nitratidesulfovibrio > Nitratidesulfovibrio vulgaris. The sequence goes on from NC_002937.3 coordinate 2,410,097, forward strand.
CCCCTGCCCCAACTCCGCAAGGGGTCTAAGCTGCTCACCCTCGATGTGGGGCCAGTCAAACGCCAGACCAAGGCCCCGGCACATTTCACCGACGCCTCGCTACTCGCCGCCATGGAAACCGCAGGGCGGCTGGTCGAGGACGATGCGTTGCGACAGGCCATGAAGGAAAGGGGCCTCGGCACTCCGGCGACCCGGGCGCAGGTCATCGAAACCCTCGTGGCCCGCGGCTATGTGGCGAAGCAGGGCAAGAAACTCGTCGCCACCGACCGGGGCATGCAGGTCGCGGAGACCGTCACCACCCTGCTGCCCGATGTGGCCTCGCCCGAACTCACAGGGCAATGGGAAAAACGCCTCAAGGACATCGAAGCCGGGGCCGACAGCTACCCCGCCTTCATGCGTTCCATCCGCGAAAGCGTGTGGCACGGCGTCCATCGCATCCGCAACCGCGACATCCGCCCCCTGTTGCGCGACATCGCCGCGCGTAACAGCCGCCCGCCGGACGGGCGCTGCCCCCTGTGCGGTGGCGACGTCGTGGAGACGCCGCGCGGGTTCGCCTGCAAGGGCGACTCCAAGGGCAAGACAGAGGGTGACTCCACCGCCGCCCGCTGCCCGTTCATCATCTGGAAGGAGATGCACGGAAAGGCCATGGATGAGGACATCGTGCGAGAATTGCTCGCCAAGGGCCGCACAGCGGAGGCCTTCGACCTCACATCCCGGCAGGGCAAGAGCTTCCGGGCGCACCTCGTCCTCGAAGGAGGACGGGTGGGCCTCGATTTCGTGCGCGACAGAACCCCCTTCCGCCGCGACGAAGACCCGCAACGCACCGTCCATGCTACGGGGGCACGCCCTGCCGCAGTCCCTGACGTCGACACGACTTCCGATGCACATCCCGGTGCGGATGATGCTTCCGCCCCCCTCACCGAATCTTCTCACGCTGAAGGTGGCTAACGCCCCTACGTCTCTGCCACGATACCTGTCCCGGCATCTGTCTGCCCAGAATCTAGCCCTCCGTGCACTACGGGGGGCTCACTTCTTTTCGTTCTACTCGACAATATGCCGATACATGTGTCCAACAACCTGTAACCATTCTGATATAACCAGCCCTCAAAAAGCGATTACTCGCTGACTATTTTCTGAAAATGAGGGCTATCCCCCATGCCATACCCCAGGGAGATATGCTAGACAGGCTGCTCTTCTGTTCCGGGAACCAGTCAACTAACGTATCAGGATCGAAAAGATGAACACGACTCGCACCATCGGCCTGCGGACCAAGCTCCTCACGGCTTTTCTTTTGGGCTCTTGTATCACCCTCACCATCGCCATGATCGGCATCAACAGGCTTCATGCCCTCGACGTCGCAGATACTAGACTCTACGAACGCATGACCGTACCCCTCGACGCCATAGGCAACGCTGCCGTGGCCTTCCAGCGCACCCGTATCAACATGCGCGACGCCCTCAACGCACCGACCGAGGCCGAACGGGCAAAAGCACGCGAGACCATCCGTGGCCTTCGCGGCACCTTGGACAAGGACCTTGCCATTTTCGGGAAGGCTCTCGACTCGGAATCCGAACGCAGGGACTTTGATACCTTCGAGAAGACCCGACAGACCTATCAGGCGCTGATGGACAAGGTCTTCCTGCTTCAGGAATCTGGCCAGCACGATGAGGCCGTATCCATCGTCAATGGAGAAGGACGCGACCTTGCCCACAGATATCAGGAGCTTCTTGACAAGCTCGTGCAGGCGAAGGTCTCAGCGGCAAGACAGACCTCCACGGACAACTCCGACCTCGCTGACAAGGCCACGGCCCTCATGTATCTGCTCACCGCCCTCGGTCTGCTGGTCTCCGTGGGGTCGGGCCTGTTGCTCACCCGCAACGTCATGAACCAGCTGGGTGAAGACCCGGGCTACCTTGCACAGGTCGCGGGCGAAATCGCCTCCGGCAACCTCGACGTCCGGTTCCGGGAACAGAAAAGGGAAGGCGGCGTCTACCATGTCATGCGTGGCATGGTGCAGACCATGAAAGACAAGATTACAGAGGCTGAAGCGCAGACCGCCGAAGCCGCCGAACAGGCGCGACTTGCACGCATCGCCACCGACGAGGCCAACGCAGCCAAGACGGCGGCGGAACGCGCAAGGGCTGAAGGGATGATGCACGCGGCACAGCAGCTGGACAAGGTCGTCGAGATCGTGAGCAGTGCCAGCGAAGAACTCTCCGCACAGATAGAGCAGTCCAGCCGTGGCGCGGAAGTCCAGTCGCAACGCGTGGCCGAGACAGCCACGGCCATGGAGGAGATGAACGCCACAGTCCTTGAGGTGGCGCGCAACGCCTCACAGGCTGCCGACTCGTCCGCAGAGGCGCGCGCCAAGGCCGTAGCGGGTTCCGACGTGGTGACGCAGGCCGTGGCGAGCATCCGTTCCGTCCAGACCGTGTCTCTGGCACTCAAAGAGGATATGGCAGCACTGGGCAAACAGGCCGAAGGCATAGGCCGCATCATGAACGTGATCAGCGACATCGCCGACCAGACCAACCTGTTGGCCCTCAATGCCGCCATAGAGGCGGCGCGGGCTGGCGACGCCGGACGCGGCTTCGCCGTTGTCGCCGACGAGGTGCGCAAACTGGCCGAAAAGACCATGGCTGCGACGCAGGAGGTGGGTGACGCCATCCGCGGCATCCAGCAGGGTGCGGCACGCAACATGGAGCACGTGGAGAACACGACGACCACCATCCATCAGGCCACCGAACTGGCAGGGCAGTCCGGGACCGCCCTTGAGGAGATCGTCCGCCTTGTGGAGGTCGCCACCGATCAGGTTCGCAGCATCGCCGCAGCCAGCGAGGAGCAGTCCGCAGCCAGCGAGGAGATAAGCCGCAGCGTGGACGAGATCAATCGCATCTCGGGCGAGACGTCGAGCGCCATGAACCAGTCGGCGCAGGCCGTGGGAGAACTCGCGGCACAGACGCACAGCCTGCGCGGGCTCATCGACAGGATGAAGACCGGAGGTTAGACCCCTCGGCATACATATGCAAAGGGCGCGGCATCCTCGGGTGTCGCGCCCTTGTCGTTCAACCGCCCTGTGGTTGGCAGTGGCGAGAGTCCTAGGAGGGTCATGCACCGCGCCGGGGTCCCGCCTCTGGCAGAACACGGCTAGGGGAGACTGCATGCTACGCCGGGGTGGCAGGCCTTCGGCCTGTCATCTCCCCCGCCACGGCCGCACCGGGAGGGAGACATCATCCCTCCGCAGGGGGCAATGCGTTCTGACAGGGACCGCCCCCTCCCCGAAGCATGGACCGAAAGGCGACGGCGCCCTGTCCCGCAGTACACGCCTGAGAAGTCATAGTCTCGTGCGAAACGCATGACGCCAGACTTCGCGTTCCGTCTTCACGTGCGGGAAAGGCCCGGCAGCAGGCCTCGGCCAGCATCTCAGCGACAACGTCGTCGCCGCTGACGCGAACACACCATACCCAGACATGCCGGTCAAAGTGTCGCACGGGCTTCCTCTTTTACGCTACATGTGCTGTTATGACGAATAAACTTCAAAAAAAGCCTTTACAAACCTCCGTCTGTTTCATAAATAGGAATCGTTCCTGTTATTAAAAAACAAGTAAGGAGAACATAATGTCCAAGACCCATGAGAACATGATGGCTGCTTTCGCCGGTGAGTCCCAGGCCAACCGCAAGTACCTCGCCTTTGCCCGTCAGGCTGAGAAGGAAGGCCTGCCGCAGGTCGCCAAGCTGTTCCGTGCCGCCGCCGAAGCCGAGACCATCCACGCCCTCGCCCACCTGCGCAATGCGGGCAAAATCGGTTCCACCGCCGACAACCTCAAGTCCGCCATCGAGGGCGAGACCTACGAATTCACCAAGATGTACCCCGAAATGATCACTGAAGCCGAAGCCGAAGGTGAAAAGGTCCCCGGCCGCTACTTCGGCTGGGCCAATGCAGTGGAAGAAGTGCATGCCAATCTTTACAAGAAGGCCCTTGCCGACCCCGCCGCCCTGCCGGAAGTGGACTACTATGTCTGTTCCGTATGCGGATACACCCACGAAGGCCCGCACGACGGCAAGTGCCCGGTGTGCAACGCAGCCCCTTCCGCCTTCTACAAGGTCGACTAGTCTTCCGGCGGTGGCGCAGCCGCGCGCCGCAACAGCCTTCTCCTCACTGCCCCTGCGGGTCGGCATCCATGCGATGTCGGCCCGCAGCCGCGTTGCGGGCATGTCGCCCATGACCGGGGTGGCGGATGTCCCGCCCTCGACAAGGCCCGGACGTTGGCATATCTTCGGGCATCATCATGCTGCTCACCGTCCGCGCCGAAAGCGCCCCTCTTATCGACTTCCTGCGAACGGGCCTCGCCCCTGAAGGGGTGCGGGTGCGCAGCATTGCGCCCGATGCCCCGGCCCCCATCGAAGGGGGGGCACTGCTGACGACAGACCCTGAAGAACCCGGGCGTGTACCGCACCTGTGTGCCGTACTCCTGCTTGACCGCGACACGCCAACGCCCAAGGGTCGCGACGCACCGCCCGTGCTGCGGATGCCCTTCTCGCTTGGGGCACTCTGTGACGTGCTTCGTGCGGCTGGCTGCCATCCTCTTGCGGGACCGAACACACTGGCAGCCGGAGAGTTGACCCTCGCCCTCGACACCGGACGCGTCACACGCGACTACGGCATACTTGCCTTGCACCCGCAGGAACGCTACCTGCTTGAAAGGTTGCTGCGTCAGCCCGGTCGCGTCCTGCACCGGGCCGACATCGGACCGTGGTGCTTCGATTACGAGGCACCCCCGCGCCCGGGGCAGATAGACGTGCTGGTCTCACGCCTGCGCCGCCGCCTCGACAGGAACTTCGAACGCCCCATGCTCCACACCATGCGTGGCGTGGGCTATGTGCTGCATCCCTGACGATGCGCCCCATCCGGAGAACAACGTGACCTACAGAAATCTCTCGAGTTGCCTCATCGACCTCGAACGCAACGGGCATCTCATCCGCATCGACACCGAGGTCGACGCCCGTCTCGAACTGGCCGCCATCCAGCGGCGCGCCTTCCGCGCCAAGGCCCCCGCCATGCTTTTCACGCGGGTGAAGGGATGCCGCTTTCCCATGGTCGCCAACCTCTACGGAACCCGCGACCGCATCCGTTTCATCTTCCGCGATACGCTGCGCGCCGTGGAGGGCATCTTCCGCCTCAAGATAGACCCCTTCGACCTCTTCAGGCATCCGCAACGCTATCTCGGTGTTCCGCGGTCGCTGTGGGGAATGATGCCCCGGACGGTACGCCGCGGCCCGGTGCTCGAATGCCGCACCACGGTGCGCGAACTGCCTCAGCTGGTATCATGGCCCATGGATGGCGGCGGCTACGTCACCCTGCCACAGGTGTACACCGAAAGCCCCGACCGTCCCGGCTTCATGCACTCCAACATGGGCATGTACCGCGTCCAGCTCACGGGCGACCACTACGAACCCGACCGCGAGGTGGGGCTGCACTACCAGATACACCGCGGCATAGGCTATCACCACGCGGAGGCACTACGTCGCGGCGAACCGCTGCGCGTCAACATCTTCGTGGGCGGGCCGCCAGCCATGACCGTCGCTGCCGTCATGCCCCTGCCTGAAGGCATCGCCGAAGTACTCTTCGCCGGGGCCTTGGGCGGATTCCGCATCCCCATGATACGTCGCGCTGGCGGTCTGCCCATTCTCGCAGAAGCCGACTTCTGCATCTCGGGCACCATCGCCCCCCACCAGAAGCCGGAAGGGCCCTTCGGTGACCACCTCGGCTACTACAGCCTCGCCCACGACTTTCCTGTACTGCGGGTCGATGCCGTCCACCACAGGCGTGACGCGGTGTGGCCCTTCACCACCGTGGGGCGCCCTCCGCAGGAGGACACGGTGTTCGGCGAGTTCATCCACGAACTCACCGCTGCGCTGGTACCGCAGGTCTTCGCCGGGGTGCACGAGGTGCATGCCGTGGACGCAGCGGGCGTGCATCCGCTTCTGCTGGCCGTGGGCAGCGAACGGTATGTGCCCTACGCCGGGGAACGCCAGCCGCAGGAACTCATCACATGCGGCATGGCATTGCTGGGCAACACCCAGACCTCGCTCTCGAAATACGTCATCATCGGGGCACGCGAAGACGACCATGACCTGTCGGCCCACGACATCCCGGCTTTCTTCACGCACATGCTCGAGCGCACCGACTTCTCGCGCGACCTGCACTTCATCACCCGCACCACCATCGACACCCTCGACTACACGGGCATCAGCCTCAATCAGGGGTCGAAGGTGGTATGGGCCGCCGCAGGGTCTCGCCGCCGCGACCTCGCCGACACCCTGCCCGAGACGCTGACGCTGCCCGACGGCTTCGGCAGCCCGCGCCTGTTCCACAAGGGCATCGTCGTGTTGCGCGGCCCACGGCATACAGCCCGTCGTGACGAACACGACCCGGCCATGGAACGGCTGGCACAGAGTCTTGACGATGTGCGCGGACTCTCCGGCGTCCCCCTGTTCGTTGTCGTGGACGACGCCGACTTCACGGCTGCCGACTGGGACAACTTCCTGTGGGTGACCTTCACACGCTCCGACCCCGCCACCGACCTCTACGGTGTGGGGGCGTCGACCCACTGCAAGCACTGGGGGTGCCGCGGGCCCCTCATCGTCGACGCACGCCTCAAGTCGTTCCATGCCCCGGCACTGGAGACCGACCCCGAGGTGGAACGTCGCGTCGATGCGCTGGCAGCCCCCGGCGGGCCGCTTCACGGCTATCTCTAGCCGCCAGCACCACCAGAGATATAACAGGCCCCCATGCTCATGCATGGGGGCCTTTCACACCCTGAAGCACAGGGGTATGGCCCGATAACCGGCCCCACCTTCCCGCTGCATACGTCAAGCGGTCTATCGTCTTGCTGTGTGGGGCCGCGCGCCTGCCACGACATGCCCGCGCATACCCGAAGCCATCCGGCATGGAGGCAGCACGGCGATGCTACCCGTACAGGCCGCCATAACCTGTGCAGTCATTGGCTTTTCTGTTGCCTCTGAGCCACTCCATGCGCTACAAGGCAAGGCCATTCACCGACACCATGACACCAGATGCGACATTTTGATGATAAAGACGCCCGCTGAAGCACTCCCCCTCGCACGCGCATACAGCATGTGCTATGCTGAAGGCTCGGACATGCAGCACGCGAGGAGACACCATGACCGCATCCACCGGTGAACAAAGCCCATTTATGGAATCGAGCGCCCCCATGTCACCTCGCCCCGAACATGCGACACATTCCGCGCGCGAGTCGTTCAGTCGCCTCATGCGTGAAGAGAGGCTGCCGGGCGAACTCATCGACCTCTTCCTCGGCTATCATGGCGAAATCGAGGCCAGCCATACCGGACTCATCGGTGAGAATGACATCCTGCCCGCCAAGGTCGAGGATTTCACCCATCTCGACAGCCTGACCCGCTATGCCCCCGAAGGCCGCAAGCTGATGCACCGCGCCGTCTGCATCAGGCTCAATGGTGGTCTCGGCACCAGCATGGGCATGACACACGCCAAGTCGCTTCTGCCAGCACGACACGACAGGAGTTTTCTCGACATCATCCACGGACAGGCAGAACATCAGCGCAAGGCCCACGGCGGCGCATCGCCCCTGCTGTTCATGAACAGCTACGCCACGCACGCCGACACCCTGCGTGCCCTCGAAAGCATGGCGGCCCCCGAACACATGCCGCGTTGCTTCCTGCAGCATCGTTTCCCCAAGGTCGACCGCGCCACACTCCTTCCCGTACGAAGCCATGAAGCCGGCGACATGGCGTGGAACCCTCCGGGGCACGGCGACATCTACGCCGCCCTCGTACTCTCGGGCATGCTCGACGCCCTGCTTTCCGAAGGTCGCCGATGGGCGCTGGTTGCCAACGCCGACAATCTAGGGGCATCACTCGACCCGGCCATTCTCGGCTACATGGCGGCACATCGCATCCCCTTTCTCATGGAATGCGCCCGTCGCACCCCCGCCGACAGCAAGGGCGGGCACCTTGCCCGCACACCGGAAGGCGGTCTCGTCCTGCGCGAGGTGGCACAGTGCCCTGCCGACGACATGGCCCACTTTCAGGACATCCATCGCTACGGACTCTTCAATACCAACAACATATGGCTCGACCTCGCGGCACTGCGTGACAGGGTTGAACGCTACGGCCTGTTGCGGTTGCCCCTCATCCTCAATCCCAAGACGCTCGACCCCCGCGACCCCGAATCCACTCCCGTCTGGCAGGTGGAAACGGCCATGGGGGCGGCCATCGCCCTCTTTCCGGGTGCGACAGCCATCGTCACCCCCCGCCGCCGCTTTCTGCCGGTCAAACGCTGCAACGACCTGCTGCTACTCTGGTCGGACTGCTTCAGCCTCGGCGAGGACTTCCACCTCAATCGCCGCGTGGCGCATGACAGCCCCCTGCCCCGCATCGACCTCGACCCCAAGCATTACGGCACATGGGACAGGCTCATGCAGCGCTTTCCGCACGGCGCCCCCGCCATGCGCAGCTGCACCGCCATGCAGGTGCGCGGAGACGTCCGCTTCGGCGATGACGTAGCCCTCGACGGAGAAGTCCGCATCCGTAACAGTGCAAAGGCACAGGCTGTCATCCCCGACGGCACGCGTCTGTCTGGCGAAGTGCACTTGTAGCCTGCTGGACGGGCTGTCGCCTGAACATGCCCACAGAGTCCGGTGTGCCATGCGTGACTGCCGGACAAGCGTGCCCGTGCGCTGGACGATGGGCGGATGCCGAATCTGCAGCACACCACATGCTCTAGGCGCGCTGCATTTCTCTAGATTTTTTCTTGAATTACGCACAGCCATGGGCTAACGTCGGCGAGAAGAGCCGCAGCCCGACGGCAGCGGCACCACCATGCGATAGCAAGGGGGCCACGCAGTATGCCGCAGGTAGCAGCCCGCATCAACGAACAGCAGGAAAAATGGCTGAAGGACTACTTCAGAACCAAGAGTGCGGGGGCCGAGTTCATCCTGCCTTGGGCTGTCGACACCTTCTTCAGGGCCATCTCAGCTATCAAGGGCATCTTCTCGGGACCTGAACTCAAGACCATCGTCGAGGCGCACCGCGACATGCGTCTGCTGCCCGACCACACCCGACTCGACTACCTGCTTCTGCGCGTCATGGATGCCTGCGAGGTGACCCAGCTGCACGTCAAGCACGGGGCCAGCAAGGCCAGCCTCGAAGCCAAACTCAAACGTCTCGACGATACGCAGGCCACGGCGCTCATGGTCTGGGCATCTGCCTTCTGGGTAAGCCGCAACCATACCGCCGAGAATCTCGAAGTCTACATCAAGGACTACTAGACGCTCTATCCGGCAATCTCTTGTCATACCTACCTTTCCGGATTCGCTCCGGATTTGTCCCGGACAGATCCGGCCACGCCCCTGATTCGGGGTGTGGCAGCAGGCCCCGCCGCTGAACCCCGACGGCAGTTCGAGAATAGCATACCCCCTCCAGAAACGTCGGGGGGCACCTCTCGATGAGGTGCCCCCCGAACGCATTCAGGGTATGGGAATCAGCAAGTGCCTCCGCGTTCAGGCGTGAACAGCCGCAGCCGCAGGGCGTTGCCGACCACTGAGACCGAAGACAGGGCCATGGCCGCACCGGCAAGCATGGGCGACAGCGTCGGCCCGCCGAAGGCATACAGCAGCCCCGCAGCGACAGGGATGCCAAGCACATTGTAGCCGAAGGCCCAGAAGAGATTCTGGCGGATGTTGCGCATGGTGGCACGGCTCAATTGCATGGCCACGGGCACACTCGTCAGCCCGCCACGCAAGAGCACGATGTCTCCCGCCTCCACCGCCACGTCGATACCCGTGCCCATGGCAATGCCCACATCGGCCCTCGCAAGGGCCGGGGCGTCGTTGATACCGTCGCCCACCATGGCCACCACGCGGCCCTCACCCTGCAACCGGGACACTTCGCGTTCCTTGGCATCGGGCATGACCTCGGCGACGACCTCATCCATGCCCGCCTGACGGGCGATGGCCTCTGCCGTGCGCCTGTTGTCGCCGGTCAGCATGACAGCGCGCACACCGCACTGGCGCAGGCGTTCCAGCACTCCGCGCGCTTCGGCGCGCAGCGGGTCTGCCACACCGACGATGCCGCGCATCTCCCCGGCGGCGGCAAGCAGCAGTGGCGTGACGCCCGCGTCGGCGAGGGCATCGAGCATCTCCCGCAAGCCATGGGCATCCAGCCCCGCAACACCTGCTTCAGCCATGAAGGCATGGTTGCCCAGAAGGACGCCAGACTCTCCGGCATCGGTACGCACACGCCCGCGCACGCCACGCCCCGGCACGGCCTCGAAAGCCTCAACCGGCCACGGGGCGATGCCCGCCTCCGCAGCCCCGGCGAGGATGGCCTCCGCCAGCGGGTGCTCGGATACGGCCTCCAGCGAAGCCGCAAGCCGCAGTACCATCCGGCGAGGCGTGTCTTCGGCCACATCCGGTGCAAGCGGCTGCGTGAGGCGCATGCCAGATGCGCCGCCTTGCGTGCCGTCCCCGCCCGACGCGGACACGTCAGTCTGCCACGGGCCGTCTTCAACGGCACTCACATGGACAAGACGCGGCTTGCCCTCCGTGAGGGTCCCCGTCTTGTCGAAGACCACGGTGTCGACGCGACCGGCTGTCTCCAGTGCGGCCCCGCTCTTCACCAGAATGCCCAGCTGCGCCCCGCGTCCCGTGCCCACCATGATGGAGGTGGGCGTGGCAAGCCCCATGGCGCACGGGCAGGCGATGACCATGACCGCCACGAAGATGCGCAGCGCGAAGGTGAAATCGGCGTCTCCCACCGTATACCACCCCACCCCCGCCAGCACAGCAAGGGCCATGACCGTCGGGACGAAGTACAGGCTCACCCTGTCTGCGATGTTGGCGATGGGGGCCTTCGACCCCTGTGCCTCCTCCACGAGACGGATGATGCGCGCCAGCACGGTATCGGCCCCCACGCGTTCTGCACGCATGACGAAGGTACCGAGACGGTTGATCGTGCCACCCGCCACGCTGTCTCCGCCCGTCTTCGAGACGGGCAGGCTTTCGCCCGTGAGCATGGATTCGTCCACGCTGGATGTGCCGGACACCACCGTGCCGTCGACGGGGATGCGAGCCCCCGGACGCACCTGCAACAGGTCGCCCGCACGCACCTCCGCCACCGGAACTTCCTGCACAGCCACGTTCGTGCCGTCTCCGGCCTCGTGCCCGACAGCTGGCCCGCCGTCAGCAGACACAAGACGCAACGCAGTCTCCGGGGCGAGGTCCATGAGCGACTTGATGGCCTCTGACGTGCGCGCACGTGAGCGCATCTCGAAGTACTTGCCCAGCGAGACCAGCGTGATGAGCACCGCCGCCGATTCATAGTAGAGGTCCATCACCCGGTGCGCCACGTCCACGCCAAGGGCTATCTCCACGGTGTTCCACAGGCTGTAGATGAAGGCTGCCCCCGTGCCCAGCGCCACAAGGGAGTCCATGTTGGGAGACAGACGACGCAGGTTGCCGAAACCGATGCGGTAGAAGTCGCGCCCCGACCACATGACGGGCAACGTGAGCAGAAGCTGGGCCACGGCGAACGTCAGCGGAGAATGGGCGGGATGCAGGAAACCGGGCAAGGGCAACCCCATCATGTGCCCCATCGAAAGCAGCAGAAGCGGTACGGTGAAGCCGAATTCCGGGACAAGACGCGCCTTCATGCGGGCAAGCCTGGCGTCGGCATCATGCCGCTGCCTTTCCCACAGCGACGCACTCGACGCCGCATCCGCTGCCTGTTCCTGCAAGGTGGCACCGAAACCAAGCCCGCTGATGCGTTCTACGACGGAGGCCGCCAGCGACCCGGCGTCCACACCGGGCAGGGGCGTCACCTGTGCGGTCTCGGCAGCGAGGTTCACAGACACCGCCCCGACCCCGTCCATGGTGCCCACCACCTTCTCGATGCGTCCGGCACACACGGCGCAGGTCATGCCCGAAACGGCGAAACGCAGGTCGTTCCCCCCTCCCGCAGGGGCGGCGTCCGGGGGCATGGCTTCGAAGCCGAGGGCGGACACCTGCCGGACGATGGCGTCGAGGTCCGTGCGGTCATCCCACGTCACATCCATGACCTCCGTGGCAAGATTCACCGCCACGGTCTCCACACCTTCCATGCGGCCGACCATCTTCTCGATGCGTCCGGCGCACACGGCGCATGTCATGCCCCGCACCGGCATCCGGCTACGGTGTCTCACGGAATCGGTCTGGCTATCCATGACTCCTCCTGTTCACCCGGTCGCATCGCGCGCGCAGTGTCCGGCAACGGACATCCGTGCTTGCACAGTCCAAGAGGGTGGCTATCTCTACGTTGCTTCCGCTGCTGCGAAGACTTGCCGACGAGCATAGTCCCGACCGGGACAAGCCGCTTATCCTGCCTTCGCACGGGGAAAAGAGAATGCCCGCCCCGACTAGCGAGGCTATGACAAACCCTTTTCAAGATAGCCACATTGGCGTACATGGCAAGATAATCATTATCAGGAGGAACGACATGCCCACTCTCAACGTGCAGGGAATGTCCTGCAATCATTGTAAGATGTCTGTCACCAAAGCCCTGTCGGACATCCCCGGCGTCAAGGACGTGGACGTGAGCCTTGAAAAGGCACAGGCTTCATGGACGGAGACCGCGTCGGTGGATATCGAGAAGGTCAAGGATGCCATACGACGCATAGGCTTCGACGTCGCCTAGACAACGCTGTTGACGAAACAACGATGAACCCCCGCCACGGCATTCGTGACGGGGGTTTTCTGTATCATCAACGGGGACACGCCCCGCTGCTTCAGACTACTTCACGCGGACTTCAAGGGCTCCGCCCTTCTTGACGACCTCATGCCCGTCAGGCCCCTTGTCGAGGTCGAGGACGATGCGCGTCTTCTCTCCGGGCTTGCCCACGCGAACGGCCTTGATGACCCTGTTGGAAGGCACGGTGGGCACGTTGACGGTCCACGCCCCGACGAGGTCGACGACCATACGGTCGGGTTCCTTGAGGACGAACGACTTGTACTGCGCGCCGGAAGCACCTTCAAGATGCAGCACGGCTGTGCTGCCTTCGAACTTGATGCTCGCCTTCGCGGTCTGACCGCCAGAGGTGGCCTTGGGCGCAGGTGCGGCTTCGGTCTTGGCAGCCGGGGCAGCAGCCTGCTTCTTGGCGGGCTCGACCTTGGCAGGTGCGGCCTTGACGGCTTCTGTCTTGGCAGGCTTCGGGGCTTCAGCCTTGGCCGGGGCTTTAGCGGCCTCCTTCTGCGCAGGCTTGTGTTCCGTCTTCTGCGCGGGCTTCGCGGCATGGGCAGGCTGACTGGGCACAGCCTTGGCAGCCTTGTGCGTTTCGGGCTTCAGACCGGGCTGGTCGACCAGCGGGCCCTCCTCTTCGCCCGGCTGCACACCGGCAAGACCACGCGGGTCTGCCAGCGTTCCGGCACCGCCAGCCTCACCCGCCGGGGAAAGCTCACGCAACGTGCCGTTATCGAGGGGCATCAGGCCACCGGGCATGGTGCCGTTCCCGGTCGCGGCGTTACCGGCGTCGACAGTGCCAGCTTGTTCCGTCACCTGCCCGGTGACCTCAGGGCCCGCCGTCACCCCTGCGGGGGCCGTGGGGTCTGGCTCGCCGGAAGAGAACTGGTTGACCGCAATGAGCGCCATGGCGAACAGCAACACGGCGACGATGAGCATGGCGATATTCTTGTTCATCAGCGTCTGGTCTCCTGCGTTGTCCCGGTCGTCGTGCCACCGGAACCTGCGCCCTCTCCCGCCGGACGATGCCGTTCTATATAGGCAAGGAACAGCGATGCCGGTTCAAGGTCGGGCGATATGTTGAGTGAATGGTTGAGATGCCTCACCGCCGCGTCGATGTCTCCGTCTTCGTACAAGGCGCGAGCGGCGTTGAAATGCGCATGGCTGTCCTCTGGTGACAGCGCAAGCACCCTTCGGTGAAAGTCGCAGGCCGTCTTCAGAAGCCTGCGTTTACGCAAATGGATGCCGAACTCCGTGAACAGATGCTTATGGACAGGCCCGACACCCTCTTCGGTGGCAAGGACATGCTCGAAGAGACGAAGCGCCCCTTCGCGGTCTCCGTTGCGCAATCGCGTCATACCGAGTGCGAACCCGGCGCGCAACTCATGTTCGAGTTCGTCTTCCCCCGCGTCACCGCCCTGGACGCCATCGCGGGCTGGCTGCGGTTCGAAATCCCGCAGCGGAACGGCGAGAATGCCCGGTTGCGGCTCGAAATCATCGCGAAAGGTGGCCGCGCTCACAGGCCGGACATCGCCAGCCGGCTGATAGGCACCGTCGAGCGGCTGGACGAGATAACGGTCTCCGTCATCCCATACGAACCAGTACCGCTTGAGTCGACCGTCACCGCCTCGCGGACGCGTGGCATGAACGCCGATGAAAGCTCCGGTGTGCATCGCTCCTCCCCGGCCCTGCATTGCAAGGTTCGGCAACGGAGACATACCCCTTTTCCCACCGCTTGCAAACGGGTGAGCGCTCCTTGCGCACCCTGAAATGTGACGGAACAGAAGGTGTGACAGGGCGGATGGCAGGCGGCCTTGGTGTCTGGCGGGCGGGGACAAGAGGCAGAGGGACAGGGGGAGGATCGAACGGACGGGGCGACAGGTGAGACGACGGGGGAGACGGCGGGCGGGGTGGACGCCCTCTGGCTTTTCCAGTATCCAAGGCACATGCATGAAATGTCCGTAGCCACAAGCCTTCTTGACATCGTCAGGGAAGAACTGGGCAAGCACGAGGTCGAAAAACTGCTTCTCGTGCGCGTCCGGTACGGCGCTCTTGCCAATCTCGTCCCCGAAGCCCTCGAATTCGCCTTCGAGGTGCTCACGACCGGGACGGATTTCGAGGGCGCACGGATAGAGCTTGTCCAGAACCCGGTGCGTCTGGCCTGCGGGGGCTGCGGCAGGGAGTTCGAGCCGGAGGGACGTGAACTGCTCTTCAGCCCGTGCCCCGCATGTGGCGAGGAGGTGGGTCACACCGTCCTTTCCGGGCGCGACCTCTATGTCGAACACATCGAAGCCGAATGACGGAGCCGACATGGACATTCCGGTGATTCGCAACGTGCTGGAGGCCAACGACAAGATGGCCGACCAGCTCCGCAAGCTTTTCGCACGCCACGGCGTGCTGGTGCTCAACCTCATCAGTTCGCCCGGGGCGGGCAAGACCTCGGTGCTTGAACGCACTCTCACCGACCTGCGCGACGAATTCCGCATGGCCGTCGTCGAGGGCGACCTCCAGACCGACAACGACGCACGCCGCGTCGCCGCCACGGGCGCCCGTGCCGTGCAGATCAACACCGACGGCGGCTGCCACCTCGACAGCAACATGGTGCTCGACGCCATCAGCAACTTCGACCTCGCAGACCTCGACATCCTCTTCATCGAGAACGTCGGCAACCTCGTCTGCCCGGTGGAGTTCGACTGCGGCGAAGACCACAAGGTGGCCCTGCTCAGCGTCACCGAAGGCGACGACAAGCCGGAGAAGTATCCGCTGCTCTTCAACCTTTCGTCCGTCATGCTGCTCAACAAGGTGGACCTTCTGCCCTACGTCGACTTCGACGTGGAACGGGCACGCCGCTTCTCCACCCGTCTGAACCAGAACCTCACCATCTACGAGCTTTCATGCCGCAGCGGCGAGGGGTTGGCCCCGTGGTACGACTGGCTGCGTGAGGCCCTCAAGGCCAAGCGCGCCGCAGCGGAGGCCAAGGCATGAGTGAAGCATGTTCCGGCTGCTCCAGCACGGCGCAGGGCGGCTGCGGCGGTAGCGGCGCCCAAGACCTTGAGGCCATGGCCGCACAGAAACGGCTCAAGGACAATCTCGCCCGCATCAGACACCGCATCGTCGTCATGTCCGGCAAGGGCGGCGTGGGCAAGAGCACCGTGGCGGCGAACCTCGCCGCAGGTCTCGCTCTTGCCGGCAAGCGCGTGGGCCTGCTCGACGTCGACGTGCATGGCCCGAGCATCCCGCGCCTTCTCTGCCTCGACCAGTCGAAGGTGGATGTTGAGGGCGACCTCATCAAGCCCGTCATGTGGGGTGACAACCTCAAGGTCATGTCGCTGGGCTTCTTTCTGCCGAACGGGCAACAGGCCGTCATCTGGCGCGGACCGGTCAAGATAGGCTTCATCCAGCAACTCGTCGGCGATGTGGAATGGGGCGACCTCGACTACCTCATCGTCGACTGCCCTCCCGGCACGGGTGACGAACCTCTCTCCGCCGTACAGCTGCTCAACCCCGGTGCCCACGCCCTCGTGGTCACCACGCCGCAGGCCGTGGCCATCGACGACGTACGCCGTTCCCTCGGCTTCTGCGCCGAGATAGGCATTCCCGTACTCGGCCTCGTGGAGAACATGAGCGGCATCGTCTGCTCGCAATGCGGCAACATCGAAGAGTTGTTCGGCAAAGGCGGCGGCGAAGCCCTCGCCAAGGAGATGGCCGTACCTTTCCTCGCCGCGCTGCCCCTCGACCCGCAGGTCGTCCGCAGCGGTGACGAGGGATGGGTGTACATCAAGCATCACCCCGAACGCCCCACCGCGCTGGCACTGCGTCCGGTCATCGACGCGGCGCTGGGGCTGGACGCCGCCAAGGCATAACCCGTCTCTTCTCGCTCATCCCGGGGCGGCCCGCACAGGCGGGCCGCCCTTTGCGTCCGGTCCCGTACCCGGCCCCGTGCCCGCCTCCGTGCCTGGCCCCGCGCCTTACGGCGCCCCCCTCGGCTTCAACGTATGCACCCACGCCTCCATGACGCGCACGACCGTCCATCTGTGCAGAGTGCGTCAGGGCGCGTACGTTTCCGCCATCCCTTCACCATCCCCCTGCCATCGTCTCACAGCACGCGCCGTCTTGACATGCGCCCCCCGGCGGATGAACAATCGCGCTCTTACAGGAGCCTGTCATGTCCAAGCACGATACGCCGATAGACGACACCAATCCCTTCCGCGCCCTCCAGAAACGCCAGTTTCGCGATGCGCGAACCGCCTCTGCGGAAAAGAAACCCGAACCAGCACGCCATTCGGTCGCCCTCCCCGACGACGAATCCGAAGCCTTCGCCGCAGCCATGGGCGGCGTACAGCGTCTTGATGCCCCTTCCGGCAAGGCACCTTCACCCGGCAAGGGCGGCAAGACGAACAAGGGACACAGAGAGGGCGGCGCTTCAGGTACGCCCCATGCCCCCCAGCCTGCTTCCGGCGCCGTCAATCCGGCCACACCCACCGGCCATGAGGGGACGCCCCGTGCCCGTGACGCCCATGGTCGTCCGACGCCCGCCATGGAAGCCGCACTGCGCGACAAGGCTGGCATCCAGCCCGCAGATGAGGGCAGTTTCGCACTGGGGCAGCACCCGGCGTTCAAGTCGCTTCGCGAGAATGCACAGCAAGCGGATGCGGACGTCCTGCTGCCGGAAGCCCCGCATGGACAGCCAATCCAAGGCCCTGCCAGCCATCCCGACGTGAAGACCTCGCAGCGACGCCTCGACGTGCGTGAACGTTCACGCCATGCCGTCAGCGACCACGGGACGCAACACCCCACCCGCGCGACATCCGGCGATGATGACGATGACATGTCGTTCGCCACAGCCATGCGCGGCATCACGCCCCTGTCGGGCAAGGGGCGCGAAGTGCCCCCCGCCGTGACACCGGGCAAGGCGGCGACCTCCGGACGCGACCCCGTGCAGGACTTCCTTGAGGGACGCATCGAGTTCGCCCTTGAGTACACGGAAGAATACCTCGAAGGGCATGTGGTGGGGCTGGACGAGTTGACCATCGGCAAGCTTCGCGCCGGGCAATACAGCCCCGAAGCGCACCTTGACCTGCACGGGCTGAACGCCTTGCAGGCTTACCAGTCGCTGGTCGGTTTCTTTCGCGGGGCCTATCTCAAGGGGCTGCGTACCGTGCTGGTCATTCCGGGACGTGGTCGCAATTCGCCGGATGGCCTCGGCATCCTGCGTGAGAAGCTGCAATCGTGGCTTACCCGCGACCCGTTCAAACGGGTGGTGCTCGCCTTCTGCACGGCACAGCCTACCGACGGCGGTGCCGGGGCGGTCTACGTGCTGCTGCGCAAATTCAAGAAGAGTCGCGGCAAGATACAGTGGGACAGGACACCGAGCGACGCCGACCTGTTCATGTAGCACGCCCCCTCACACACGGGACAGCCCGCCACCACAGACCGGGCGGCGACAGGTCAGCGGCGAGACATCCCCATATGGCCTGATTCAACGCCCCTGTGTAACGCGCTGGGTGCTGACTGCGGGAGGGATTCAGGGTCCCCCGCAGGGGACGGCAGGGAGACACCCCGTCCCGGCCCTTGGCCACAGATGATCGGGCCGTGCCCTCTTGCGGCCTGACGCCGATGCAACCGGAACCCATTGCCATGCCTGCGAGAACGCCCTCCGTCTTGCGACGGAGGGCGTTCTTTCAATCACATGGACGGCGCATGGACATGCACCGCACCCGACGCTCTAGCGTTCCATCTCCTGCCCACGCCTGTAGGCGGCGAGGATGGCGTCGATGATGCGTCCGCGCACGGCATCCCTGTCGAACTGGTTCATGGCGGCGATGGTGTTGCCCGCTGGCGAACACACGGCCTCGCGAAGCAGAGAGAGATGCGTACCTGATGTGGCAGCCAGCTTCACCGAACCGGCGAAGAGGTCGACCACCATGTCCGTCGCCTCATGACGCGGAAAGCCCAGCGTCACCGCAGCCTCGACCACGGCTTCCATGAAATGGAAGACATAGGCCGGGCCACAGCCCACGACCGCCGTGAAGGCGTTGAACTTCTCTTCAGGCAGCACCAGCACACGGCCAAGCGCCTCGAAAAGCTCCTTCACGAGAGTGCGGCGTACCTCATCGAGGGTCGCGTCCTCGAAGCACAGGGCGAAGACGCCCGCCCCCACCATGGCGGGGGTGTTGGGCATGACGCGCACCACAGGACAACGCCCGCCGCTCATCTCACGCAGTGAGCCGACGGACACGCCCGAGGCGATGGAGACCACGACCTTGCCGGAATCGAGTTCCGGCATGGCCGCACCAAGCACCGCGCCGACCTGACCCGGCTTCACGGCCACGAGAACAATGTCCGAAGCGCGCACGGCGGCGGCGATGTCAGCCACCCCTTCGACGCCCGCGTCGGCAAGCGCAGCCAGCTTGGCGCCCGTGGGGTCGCAGCCGACAAGACGCAGTCCTTCACGTCCGGAAAGCCCGCGCAGAATGGCGGAGCCCATGTTGCCGCAACCTATGCAGCCGAGTGTTGTTTGCATTAGCCTACGATCTCCAGCGCGTTGAAGAAGTACGAGATCTCGAACGCGGCGGTTTCAGGGGCGTCGGAACCGTGAACCGAGTTGGCCTCGAGGCTCACGGCGTACTTCTTCCGGATGGTACCTTCCGCGGCATTGGCCGGGTTGGTGGCCCCCATGATTTCACGATACCGGCTGATGGCATTCTCGCCTTCGAGCACCGAGCAGACCACCGGGCCGGAGCACATGTAGGTGGTCAGGCTATCGAAGAAGGGACGCTCACGGTGCACGGCATAGAAGCCTTCGGCCTGCGCCTTGGTCAGATGGATCATCTTCATGGCGACGACCTTGAGCCCTGCGCCCTGGATCATGGCGAGGACCTCGCCCTGCAGATTGCGCTCTACGGCGTCGGGCTTGATGATCGAAAATGTACGTTCAACCACGGTACTACCTCCACTTGCAGTTCGGACGACCCGCGTCAACGGAACAGGACGCGTCGTCCGCTAGGGGTTGCACACAGGTGCCATTCACCTGTGCGTTACAGGGGCGCAACGGGATTCCCGCCCGTGACGCCCGTACATCACCACACATGCGACCCGGTCGACGCGGCACGTCAGTCGGCTTGCCCGACATCAACGGCATCATCGACGTCCTCGACATCAGCGGTATAGGTGTTCCGCTCCTCAACGGCGCACCCGTCGCCTTGTGGTGACATGATTCGCTATCCCCCCACCCGCAGGGGGGAGAATCCGGCGACGGCACACCGCCGGAGGGCATGAAACATCTGATCAAAACCGTAGTGCCAGTGGCTTGCCTCTACACCTCACGCCGGACACCCGCCGTTCACGCGCAGGTCATGTCGCACAGGCCGCCACATCCGGCGTCGGCGTCCGGCGTCGCCCACAACGCCCGACAGCTGCATCGCCATCTGCATCGGCCTCTGGCATGAGCACCCGGCACAGCATCCGGGAATGGCCCGTCTCTCCGGCACCTGTCATCGGCGCGCAGTCGTCTCCGCATCAAGCAGCTGACGCATGGTCACGATACGCACCGACTTGTCGCGCGTACGCTGCCACTCCTTGAGTGCCGCCACTGTCTCGGCGAGAGGATGCCCGATGGCGACAGCCACGCCCTGTTCATGGGCTACGCGCGCCGCCTTGTCGAGCTGGAACATGATGTTGCGCTTGTCGTGGATGACATCAAGGAACACGTTGCGCTTTCCGGCGGGCAACCCTGCCTTGCGCGCCTCACGATAGAAGACCGACCCGGAATGCGTCACGCTGTCGAGCACGAAGAGCCCCTTGCCCTCCAGCGCGTCACATACGGCGCGTACGCCACGGGTGTCCTGCGTGAAACGCGACCCCATATGGTTGTTGAGGCCCACGGCGTGGGGTACCCGGGCGAGGTTGTCCCGCAGCGTCGCCTCTATCTCGTCACTGCCCATCCGTACATAGATGGCACCCGGCCCCGGCTTCACCGACGGATACTTGAGCGGTTCCATGGGCTGGTGGATCATCACCTCACGTCCGGCGCGGTGTGCCGCCTCCGCAGCCTCACGCGCATGCGAGCTTCTGGGCCACACCGCGAAGGTGACGGGGTAGTCGAGCTTCAGCAGGTCACGCACCGCCCCCATGCTCTCGCCTATGTCATCGATGACGATGGCAAGCAACGCGCCTTCCACCGGGGTTCCGGGACGGGGCTCTTCCACCGACTCATACAACGAAAGGGTGATCTCATGCGTGAGCACCCCGCCCACGTAGACCTCAATGAGGTCATCGGCCTTCTTGCGCATCTGCGCACGCTCGGCCCATACGGAAAGAGCTTCGACGAACGCCTTGACGAAACGGTCGGGGGCGTCGCCGACACCCAGTGTCATCTGCTGGAAATGGTAGCTTTCGCCCTGTTCGTTGCGTGTCTCGACGCTCGCGATGCGCAGCCTCTCCCGCGCGATGCCGAGACGCACCAGCGTCTGCACCAGCGCGTAGTCGACCTGCTTCACCCCTTCTTCCAGCGGGGCGTCGAGGGATTCCTCGTAGGGCAAGGCCCCGGCGTTGACCGGGGCACGCACCGCGCCCTCACCGTCCACGGCGTCGGAAGTGGCGTTTCGGGGCACGGACGGCGCGGCCTTGTCCGCGTCCCCACCCGGTGTCGAGGCATCAGACTGCGCGTCGGCGTGTACGCCCTTACCGGTCGTCCTTGAGGCTTCACCCGACTGCACCTTCCCGGCTGTGGCGGAAGGCTGCGCTGGCGTCGGCCTCGCGGGAGAGGTTGCCGCGGGGGTCTTCTGACGTTCGGTCTTCGAGGGGGGTACGGGCCGTGTGGCATCAGCCCCGCCCTGCCACAGCCAGTACCCGGCCATGACCGTGAAGACGAGGCACAGCACCCCCATGATGACGATGACAAGTCGCGTCAGGGTCTTCTCTGTAGCTGCGGGGGTCTTGCTTCCCTTGCGGGTGCCAGACTTGGTGCCACTGCCGCGTGAACGGCCTGACGTGCCGTCTCCCTTGGCTGTGCTGCTTTTCTTCTGCGGGCGTTTGGCGGCCATGGTATCCCATACGGAAGGAGGGCGCGGTCACCCGCGCCCCTCCGTATCTGCGTCTCGCACACCGTCTTCCGGTATGCCTTCTAGCGTATTTCCTTCAAGGCGGGCAGCCGCTTCACGAACTGCAATGCCATGCGCAACTGGTTGTCGCGTTCAAGCAGGTCACGCACCTCGTCAGACTGGTCGTTCTTGCCCTGCTTGCCCCCGGCACCGTTCTCCAGATGACGCGAAAGATCCTTCTCCCGCAACATGTTGAAACGCTGCATGGGTTTGGCGTCGTCCTCACGCGGGGCTTCGAAGGGAATCTCAATGTCAGGGTCGATGCCCTCGGCCTGAATGGAACGGCCATTGGGCGTGTAGTACAGTGCAACCGTGAGCTTGAGTCCCGCGCCGTCGGAAAGCGGGATGACGTTCTGCACCGACCCCTTGCCGAAGCTGCGTTCACCCACCAGAAGCGCGCGCTTCTGGTCGCGCAGGGCCCCGGCGACGATCTCCGAAGCGGAGGCAGACCCGGCGTTGATGAGCACCACCATGGGCGCGGTCACGTCGGTGGACTGCGCCTTGGCGTTGTACTCACGCCCCGTGTCGTCGCCGCGCCCGCGGATGGAGACGATGCCCCCGTCACGCAGGAACACGTCGGACACGCTCACGGCCTGGTCAAGCAGACCGCCGGGGTTGTTGCGCAGGTCGAGCACCACGCCCTTGACGGGCCCGCGCTTGTTCGCCTCGCGCAGTGCTTCCAGCAGGTCGCTGGTCGTACGTTCGCTGAAGCGGGTGAGGCGCACCCACACGTACCCCTGCTCAAGCTGCTTCGACTTGACGCTGACGAGGGGGATGGCGTCGCGCACGATTTTCACCGTGCTGGGGGCCTTGGCTTCGCGATGCAGGATGAGCAGTTCCACTTCGCTGCCCTTGGGCCCGCGAATGCGCGATACGGCCTCCTGCGTGCTCATCTCCTGCGTGGGCTGCCCGTCGACGGCGAGAATGAGGTCGCCCGCCTTGAGTCCCGCCTTGAACGCAGGAGTGTCCTCGATGGGCGACACAACGGTGAGTTGCCCGTTCTCGCTGGATATCTCGATGCCGATGCCGAAGAACTCACCAGAGGTGGTCTCCTGCATCTCCTTGAATTCTTCCGGGGAGAGGAAGGTGGAGTGGGGGTCAAGCCCCTGCAACATGCCCTTCACCGCTCCGTTCATGAGGTCCTTGCGGGGCACGTCGCGCACGTAGTAGCGCTCGACGATGTCGAGCACCTGACTGAAGCGCTTCAGCGCGTCATACTTGGACTCTTCGGTGGTCGCGAAGACTGCTCCACCTGAAAAGGCGACCGCGGCACACAGGCCCAGCGATACCACCCATAACGTAACGCGCATACCGATGATCCTCCGAAAGCCAGATAACGTCGCTAGTTGGCCCTAGTTAACCACCCATCAGGGTTAATGGCTTTTTGATGAAAACGCAATTCGAAATAGACTCCGGGCCCGTCGGCACCGGGGTAGAAGCCCGCGGCGCCCACAGCCGCACCCGCCCCCACCTCCTGTCCCACCCGCAGGGGGCTGTCGGCAAGGAACGCGTAGAGCGTGTAATAGGCCTTGTCGTGCATGAGAATGACCACACGACCGAAGCCGCGCAACACGTCGTTATGCACCACCTTGCCCCACGCCACCGCACGCACGGGCGTGCCCTCGCGCAGGGCGATGCCCACGCCGCGCACCGGCGGGTTGGCCTCCGGCGCCCAGCGGCGGACCACCCGCCCTTCCGCAGGCCACGGCAGTCTGCCCTTCATCTTGGAGATGTCGCGCCCCGCCATCTGCTCAAGGCGTACGTTGAACTCCTGTATGAGGGCCAGCACGTCGCGCAGTTCACCTTCGGCATCCTGCTTCTCGCGCCGCACGTCGGACAACTGCTGCCTGAACCGCAACTTGTCCTGCAAGAGGCTGTCCCTGTCCGCGCTGATGCGGGCCACCTGCGTCCGCACTTCGGCCATGAGGGTCTCGCGCTTCTCAAGCGAGGCGGAGATGGCCTCCTGCTGGTGACGCAACTCGGCACGATGCGTCTCTATGCTGCGGTATATCTCCTGCGTCCACGTATATTCGCGTTCTGCGGTCTGCCAGTCCTCGATGTCGCGCCCGCCGGTACCCTCCTGCCGCACGTGCAGGGGCCAGAGCATGGACATGAGCCGTGCGAGTTCGGCCTCTGACGCATCACGATCCTTCTGGAGGCGTTCCAGTGCCTGACGCACATCACCCACAGCCGACTCCAGCAGCGCGAGTTCAGCCTCCTGCTTCGCCACCTTGCTCTCCAGCAGGGCGATACGGTCTTCAGCGGCGGCAAGATTGGCGTTGAGCGAACGCTCTTGCGCAGAGAGTCTGGCGAGGCTGTCGCGACGGGCCTTCTCACGGGCACGCTCTTCACTGATGGCCTCGCGTAATTCCTTCTCACTGGACGGGGCGGCATGGGCAGGTGTGACGACAAGGCAGCACAGTGCCACAAGAAGCAACGCCAGCCATACCGGGGCCGAGGGGGCCGCATGGCCTACGGTCAGACCGTGCCCCATCAGGCCGCGCGTCCCTAGCACTCGCACCCCTAGCACGCGCACCCTTCCATGAAGGGACCGAGAGGGCACGCCGCGCAGTCGGGACGGGACTTGTGGCACCACCCTTTGGCCACCCGGACGATGAGGGCGTGGAATTCGTTGTAGAGCACCGGGTCGGGGTCGAGAACATCCATGAAGAAGTCACGCATCTCGTCGTAGTGGACATCCTCGGGCAGAAGGCCGTGCCGCGAGAGGATGCGACGCGTGTACGCATCGACCACGAAGGAGGGATGCCCGAAGGCATAGAGCAGGATGGAGTCGGCAGTCTCCGGGCCGATGCCCTTCACGGACAGCAGGCGCTCACGCAGGGCGTCACCGTCCTCCCCGGCAGACGCCGAAAGCGCGTCGAGGTCGCCCGCGCAGGCCTCGTCGAAGAAGAGCATGAGGTCACGCAGACGGGTCGTCTTCATGCGGAAATAGCCCGAAGGCCTGATGCAGGCCTCGACCAACTGGGGCGAAGCGGCGAGAAGCGCGCCCACATCCGAGAGAAGACCGGCATCACGCAGGTTGGCGATGGCCTTCTCCACATTGCCCCACGCCGTATTCTGGGTGAGCACGGCCCCTATGGCCACCTCAAGGGGAGTCTCGCCGGGCCACCAGCCGCTTGGGCCGAGGCGGGCAGACATCGCCGCGTACATGTCAAGGAGAAGTCGTTGCCTGTCGCTTCGCATGACGGGACTCTAGCCGTTACGACAGCGCATCGCAACAGACGGGACTGACAGGACTGACGACAAGAGCATACATGGCAAGGTGCTGGAGATGGGACCGGACAGCCCGACACTTCACGACGGGACTGCCGGACGGGTGAAGACCGAAAGACCGGCGGCAGGCATACCACGTATGCCGCAGGGCCGCCGCGAGGTGCAGGGGCGGCTACACGACTGGCGGGCGTGAAGTTCCCCCCACGCCCGCCACGAACGCTATTCCCAGACCAGCGCGGCCCACTCGCCATCGATGATGCGTCGGGCCGGGCCGAGGCCCTGCGCCCTGTAGGCGGCCTCGACGCCGTCGGCCTGCACTTCGAGAAGCCCGGAGAGGACGAGGCAGCCCGCGTCACCCTTGAGGGCCGTGATGTCGGCGGCAAGTTCCTTCAGCGGCTGCGCGAGGATGTTGGCCAGCACCACGTCGAAGGTGCGCCCGCGCACGACTTCGGTGCTGCCCGCCATGACGTCGAACGCCTCTGCCACACCGTTGATGTGGCGGTTCTCATCGGCGTTCTCCACCGCGAGGGGGTCGATGTCGGTGCCTGTGCCGGAAAGTCCGAGCAATGCGCAGCCGATGCCGAGAATACCCGACCCCGTGCCGAGGTCGAGAAAGCTCATTCCGGCGCGGATGCGACCTTCCGCCGCCAGTTGCGACACCACGCCAAGGCAAAGGGCCGTGGTAGGATGGTGTCCGGTACCGAACGCCGTCTTGGGTTCGATGACGATGGGCATGCGCCCTTCGAGAGGGGCACTGTCGCGCAGCCACGGGGGAATGACCAGAAAGTGCGTGCCCACGGGGACGGGTGTGAAGAACTCGCGCCACGAGGCAAGCCAGTCGGCGGCCTCGACGTCTTCACGGTCAAGCAGGGCGTCGGGCAGGAAGGCCCGCACGTCGGCCACGAGGGCTTCTATGAAAGGGGCGTTCTCGCAGTGGACGCGCAGACGCACCTCTCCGGTGGGCAGCGATTCCTCTTCCCACCCGAAGGCGACCTTCTGCGAAAGAAGGCCCGAGGTGAGCTCTGCGCTTTCCTCGGGCACGATGATGTCAAGTCTGTGTAGTTGCGGCATGGCTCATGTTCGCGCCTGATACCGCGCCATCTGCTTTTCAAGCCGTCGACTCGTGGCCGTGAGCACCCAGCAGATGACGAAATACATCAGGGCGATGGTCAGAAAGATTTCAGTCGGCGCCGTGAGCGTGCGGTTGTTCACCTGCGTCGCGGTGCGGGTCAGTTCCGATACGCCGATGATGTACGCCAGCGAGGTGTCTTTGGTCAAACTGACGAACTGGTTCACGAACGAGGGAATCATGTTGCGCAATGCCTGCGGCAGGATGACGAAGAGCATGGCCTGCGTCTTCGAAAGCCCCGTACCGCGTGCGGCCTCCATCTGTCCTGCGGGCAGGGCCAGCACGCCAGCGCGCACTATCTCCGCGATGTAGGCGCCGGTGAACACGATGAAGGCGATGAGGGCGCTCTCCGCCTCGGGCAGGGTGTGCCCAAGAGCGATGGGAGCGAGAAAATAGAACCAGAAGATGAGCATGAGCAGCGGAATGCCGCGTATGACCTCGACATACACGATGGCGGGGGCGCGCACCCACCATTTTTCCGAAAGGCGCATAAGGCCGAAGGCCAGACCAAGCCAGAAGGCCCCGAAGATACCCCCTATAGCGAGGAGGATGCTCATGGCCATGCCACCGAGAGGCCCGTCGGGGTACGACCCGACGAGCAGATAGTTCATATTGTTCCAGACGACATCCCACTGCATGGTGCACCCCCTAGTATTTGATCGTCCGCAGGAAGTGCGTGTTGTACAGGTTGATGAGAAGCGAGACCATGAGCGATATGCACAGGTAGATGAGCGTGCTCACGGTGAACGCCTCGAAGCCGTGGAACGTGTACGACTCTATCTGGCGGGCCATGTAGGTGAGTTCCATGACACCGATGGTCATGCACAGCGAAGAGTTCTTGAACAGGTTGAGCGCCTGCGAGATGAGCGGCGGCACGATGATGCGAAAGGCCTGCGGCAGCACGACGTAGGACATGGCCTGCATGAACGACAGGCCGCATGCGCGTGAGGCTTCAAGCTGCGTGCGGGGAATGGAGAAGATACCGGAACGTATCTCTTCGGCGATGAACGCGGCGGTATAGACGGTGAGCGAGATGACCCCCGCCGCGAATTCGAAGTTCTGCTTGTACAACCACTGGTTCACGGCGTCGGGCAATACGGCGTCGGAACCGAAGTACCAGAAGAATATCTGCACCAGAAGCGGCGTGTTACGGAAGAACTCCGTAAAGGCAACGCTGAACCACACGAAAGGCCGTACGCCGGAAAGGCGCATGACGGCGATAAGCGTACCCAGCAGCATGGCGAGCACGAGTGAAAGGCCTGAAAGCTGGCAGGTGGTGATGACCCCCTGCACTATCCAGTCGAGACGCTCACCCGAGAGAACGAGATTCCAGTCGAACGTGTACTGCAATGCGGTATCCACTTGAACCGGGGCGCGGTCGACCCGCGCCCCGGGAAAGGTCGGTCATGCCTCAGGGCCAGACTTCCATCTTCCACTTGAGGGGGATGAAGTACTTGGTGTCCTTGCCGAACCACTTGTCGTACGACTTCTGGTAGGCACCGGTTGTCCACATCTCCGCAAGGCTCTTGTTCACGAAGTCGCGGAACTTCGAATCGTTCTCGACCAGGCCGAGACCGTAAGGTTCAGAGGCGATGAAGTCGCCCACGATGTCCCACTTGTCAGGCTCGGGGTCGGAATTCTTGAGGCCCACGAGGATGGGTTCGTCGGTGGTGACGGCTTCGGCCTTGCCCTGCTTGAGGGCGAGGAACGCCTGCGGGTACTCGTCGAACGACACCACCACGCAGTCGGGCTGGGCGGCCTTCATGTTCTTCTCGGAGGTCGACCCCTTCACGGTGGCGACCTTCTTGCCCTTGAGGTCGGCCGCGGACTTGATGCCACCGCCCTTCTTCACCAGCAGGCGCTGACCTGCGTCGAAGTAGGTGATGGAGAAGTCGATCACGTCGTCACGCTCGAACTTGTGGGTCATGGTGGCAGCCACGAGGTCCACCGAACCCTGCGTGAGCATGGGGATGCGGGTGGCGCTGGTCACGGTCTTGACCTCCAGCTTCACCCCTGCCCTGTCGGCGATGAACTGGCAGATGTCGACGTCGAAGCCCACAAGCTGCTTGGACGTCTCATCGATGAAACCGAAGGGCACGACGGAGTCTTTCACGCCGCACACGAGCGTGCCGCGCTGCTTGATCTCGTCGAGCTTGCCGGCATGGGCCACCGCTGCGGTGAGAACCAGACCGAGGGTCAGGGCCAAAAGCAACAGACGCTTCATGATGCTCCCTCTCTGCTACGGGTTGCGGGAGAAGCTCTCCCTGTGAATCCGCTCCGTCTACAGTATCTCGCGCAGGAACGCCTTGGTGCGCTCATGCTGCGGGTTCGAGAAGAAGATGTCCGGCGGGGCCTCTTCGACGACGTTGCCGCCGTCCATGAAGATGACCCTGTCGGCGACCTCGCGGGCGAAGCCCATCTCGTGCGTGACGCAGAGCATGGTCATGCCTTCGCGTGCGAGGTCTTTCATGCAGTTGAGCACTTCGTTGATCATTTCCGGGTCGAGCGCGGAGGTGGGTTCGTCGAAGAGCATCACCTTGGGCTGCATGGCAAGCGCACGCGCGATGGCGACACGCTGCTGCTGCCCGCCCGAGAGTTCGACCGGATACTTGCCCGCCTGGTCGTGGATGCCAACCCGTTCGAGAAGTTCCATGGCGACGGCCTCGGCCTTGGCGCGAGGCATCTTGCGCACCTTGATGGGCGCGAGGGTGACGTTCTTGAGAACGGAAAGATGCGGGTAGAGATTGAACTGCTGAAAGACGATGCCCACCTCGGTGCGCAGGTCGTTCACATCCACGTCCTTGTCATGGATGCTCTTGCCCTCGAGCAGTATCTGCCCCTTCTGGATGGGTTCGAGCCTGTTGAGACAGCGGATGAACGAACTCTTGCCGGAACCTGACGGGCCGCAGATGACGAGCACCTCGCCCTTCTCGACCTTCTGGGTGATGCCTCGCAGTACGTGGAATTCACCATACCACTTGTGGACATCGTGGAACTCGATCATGGCCATATGGTCACTTCCGTGGGCTTGGTCGATGCGGTGGCGGCGCGCAAGGGGCCGCGCTCCGAACCGGGGGTATGCTTCCCCCGACGCAGGAGATGGCGTCGCAAGAAGCACGGGTGCACACGTATCGAGGCACTCGACCCTTGCCGCCATCGCCGGGAGTCAGGAGCATCTGACGTTTTTTCGTAATGACAACCAAGCTGTAGCGGAGCCTGCGACGCCGTGTCAATAGCGCGTTGTGACAAAAAAGTAATTCAAGGCCGATCAATCGCATTTCAGCCGAAATATGCACCATGGCCGAAGCTGTCACACAACAACCCGGTTTACCATGTGAAAACGACAAAAATACGAAGGTCGGAAGCAGCGGCTCGCTCGCTTCCGACCTTGACTGATTTTACAAACAAGACAATTCGCCTCACACGCTCATATCGAGAAAGGTACCTTTCCCCGTCCACGGCATGAGCACGCTCTTGTTGAAATTGTAGTCCTCCGCCATGGCGGCGGATGAACCTGAACCCGCGAGAACAGGGCCGTTCAGGCGGTCAAGGGTCGATGTCACCACCATCGCCCCCATGGTCTGCCTGTCCATGGGCATCGAGTCCGGGGAAGCGGCGACCGCAGACATGCCACCTGCACCGCCGGCACCCTTGCCGGAAGCGAGAGGCATCCATGAAGACTGCTGGTTACCGGCAACCGCCGCACTCCATCCTCCTCCCGAAGAGATAGCATCGAGCATAGCCCCCTCCCTTTTGCAATTTTGAAAACACGCATGACGCCCTATACGGGACTGTTCCGATTGTACGACGGGGGCACCCCTGCGGACATTATTTTCACTGACGCCCGCCCGCCTTCATCGCGCCCGCTAGGGGATGATACCGCTGCACCTGAATGCTTCTGGGTGCTTCTGCGGAAGGCGTTGGCAGATGGAGGCGGCATATCGCGCCGACCATCGGTGTCGGTGATGGCTTCGGGCAGATTCGGCCAGATCTGGAAGGTTGCGGAAGGATGGGTATAGGCCAACGACGGTGGTATAGGTATGAGAGGTAACCCAGTCCATGAAAAAGGCACTCGCCCACGGCGGGAGTGAATCCCGCCGTGGGCGAGTGCCTTTCGCTGCCCGCCGCCCTTCAGGCGGCAGCACAAACCGGGGCGACTCGCGTCGCCCCGGTTTGACTATACCACGATATGATGTCGCCTAACGGCGTGCGAGGATGTCTTCGAGGGTGTCGGCAAAGGCGGTGAGGTCTGCCTCGTCGATGGTCAGGGCGGGCACGAGGCGCAATACCTTCTCCTGCGTGTTGTTGCAGACGAAGCCGCGTGCCACCAGTTCCTTCCACACCTCCTTGCCGGAGAAGGTCAGCACGATGCCTATCATCAGGCCATAACCGCGCACTTCCTCGATGGTTCCCGGAAGCTTCGCGCCGATGGCCCGGAAACGCTCCATGGCCCTACCGCCCACGGCGGTTGCGCGTTCATCGAGACGGTCGCGCTTCATGATGTCAAGGGTGGCCGCCGCCACGGACGACACCAGAGCCCCTGCCCCGAAGGTCGTGGCATGGCTGCCCGCCACGAAGCCCTGCGCCACCTCGTCGGTGGTCATCATGGCCCCCATGGGCAGTCCATTGGCAAGGGCCTTGGCCGACGTCACGATGTCGGGTTCGACACCATAATGCTGATGCGCCCAGAAGCGACCGGTGCGGCACAATCCGGTCTGGATTTCGTCCACCATGAGCAGCACGCCCTTCTCGCGGCAGAGGTCGGCCACGGCACGGGCATAGTCCTGCGTCATGGGACGCACACCGCCCTCGCCCTGCACCATCTCGACCAGCACTCCCGCAGTGGCGGGGGTGATGGCGGCCCGCAAGGCGTCGATGTCGCCCCACTCCGCCTGCCTGAAGCCGGCGGGCATGGGTGCGAAACCGTCCTGAAAGCGCTCCTGCCCGGTGGCAGCCACCGTTGCCAGTGTGCGCCCGTGGAACGCGCCGGTGAGCGTGACCACTTCATGGGCGTCGACGCCACGCACGCGCTGCATGTAGCGACGTGCCAGCTTGATGGCCGCCTCGTTGGCCTCCGCGCCGGAGTTGCAGAAGAACGCCTTGGTGCAGTGCAGGGTGGAAAGGAGCTTCTCCGCAAGGTCGAGTTGCTCTTCCTGATAGAAGAGGTTGCTCACGTGCACCAGCTTGCGTGCCTGCCGCGCCATGACCTCGGCGAGTTCAGGGTGACAGTGGCCGAGACTCGTGACAGCGATACCTGAAAGCAGGTCTATGTATTCACGCCCCTCATGGTCCCACATGCGCGAACCCTCGGCCCGCTGCACGGAGATGGGATATCTGCCATAGGTGCGGCAGAGGAGCGATTCTTCACGATTCTTGAGTGCTTCGAACGAAGTGGTCATCATAGACTCCTGAACTATGAGGTTCATACGCGCCGCGCGGTCGGCACCATGGGATGCCATCCTCTCGCGTTGTGGCGCGGTCATCGGACGATGCGGAAAAGGCGACATGGCGCAGGCACGATGCACGGCGGGCAAACCCGCCATCCTGTCGTGTCCTCGGGGTCGCGTCCCTTCTGGACGGGCCACAGCCCGTCGCGGACGCGCCTAGATGCGGCCCGTGTGTCCGAAGCCGCCTGCACCGCGGTCTGTCTCTCCAAGGCTTGCGACCTCTTCGAGAGCCACGCGGCAGAAGGGCTGGAACACGAGCTGCGCCATGCGCTCGCCTCGTCGGAGTCGACGGGGTTCGCGCGAGGTATTGAGCAGCGAGACGATGATCTCGCCACGATAGTCGGGGTCGATGACGCCCACGCCCTGACTGACGGTGAGCCCCATGCGCGCACCCAGGCCGCTGCGCGAATAGACGAAACCCGCCATGCCCTGCACGAGCGGTTCGACAGCCACCCCGGAAGGGACCATGAACCGTTCACCGGGAAGGAGCGTCACCTCGGCAGCGTCGAAACAGGCCCGCAGGTCGAGTCCGGCCGAACCGGGGGTGGCATAGGCGAGGCCGCTGCCGGATTCGGCGTCGGCGGTGTAGAGGGCGCGTGCGTCGCGCAGATAGAGCACCCGTACTCCCGGCATGGAGGGGGAGAGCACATTTTGGCACGGACTTGTCACGGGGGTGCTCCTGTGTAAAGACTAGTTGAATCTGCGAAGCCTGCGCACGAAGACCTGTTCCTATGCCAGACGGGGGTGCAAGTCAAAACCGCAGCGCGATTATCATTGCCCGCCGTCTGACGGTATCCGACAATTCCCGTAGCATCCCCTTTCCGCCATCATCGCCGACAGGAGGCGTGTCCATGCAGCCACTCAAGGTGTTCAGCGTCGTCCCGAAGCTCCCCGAAGGTCTCGAAGGTCTGTGGGAACTCGCCTACAACCTCTGGTTCTCATGGAACGAGGAGATTGCGGCACTCTTCTCGCAAATCGACCAGCAACTCTGGATAGAGAGCTACCGCAACCCGGTGTGGTTTCTGAACCATGTCCCGCAGAGGGCCCTTGAGACGCTGGCACAGGACGCCCTCTACAAGTCCCGCCTGCGTGAGGCCGTGGCACGGCAGCGGCAGTATCTTTCGCGTCCCGCATACACCCTCAAGGGTGATGAAGGGGGCGAAGGCATCCGCGTCGTCTACTTCAGCCTCGAATACGGCATCTCGCTCTGCCTTCCCATCTATTCGGGCGGACTCGGCATTCTCGCTGGCGACCACCTCAAGTCGGCCAGCGACCTCAACGTCCCCCTTGCCGCCATCGGCATCGCCTACCAGCAGGGCTACTTCCGGCAGTACATGACGCCCGACGGCTGGCAGCAGGAACGCTACCCCAACTACGACTTCGAACAGATGCCCATGCGCCCCGCCCTCACCCCCGACGGGCAGCCCGCCGTGGTGCACCTCGACATCGGCGACCGCCCGCTCAAGGCCCGCATATGGCGCGTGGACGTGGGGCGTGTGCCACTTTACCTGCTCGACACCAATATCGCCGAGAACCCGCCGGACTTCCGGCAAATCACCGAACGCCTGTACGGTGGCAACAACGAGATGCGCCTCTGGCAGGAGATGCTCATCGGCATCGGCGGCATCAAGGCGTTGCAGGTGCTCGGCATCTCGCCCAAGGTCATCCACATGAACGAAGGACACTCGGCCTTCGCCGGTCTTGAGCGCGTCCGCCTGTTCATGAAGGAGCACGGACTCTCGTTCGAGGCCGCCGTCGAGGTCGCCGCCGCGGGTTCCATCTTCACCACCCACACCCCGGTGCCCGCAGGGAACGACCGTTTCGCCCCCGACCTCATGGCCCGCTATTTCGAACCGTACGCCAGCGACATGGGGCTCGCCTTCAAGGTGTTCATGGCACTGGGCCGCGAGGTGCCGCATGACGACAGCGAACCGTTCTGCATGCCCGTGCTGGCCCTGCGCCTGTCACGGTTCAACAATGGCGTCTCCAAACTGCACGGGCGCGTGTCGCGCAACATGTGGAAGCGCGTGTGGAACCAGTTCCCCGTCGAGGATGTGCCCATAGGAGCCCTCACCAACGGTGTGCACGCCCCCACATGGGTGGCCCCGGACATCGGCCTGCTCTATGACAGGTACCTTGGCTCGAACTGGCGCGAAGACCCCGACAGCAGCCGCGCGTGGAGCCTTGTCGATACCATCTCCGATGCGGAACTCTGGCGCACCCATGAGCGGCTGCGCGCCCGCCTCGTCGACTTCGCCCGCATGAGACTGCACAGGCAGCTGGCGGCACAGGGGGCACGCAGGCAGGACATCCAGATGGCCGAAGAGGTGCTGAACCCCGAGGCCCTCACCATCGGCTTCGCGCGGCGGTTCGCCACCTACAAGCGCGCCAACCTGCTGTTGCAGGAACGTGACAGGCTCATACGCCTTGTCACCAGCACCGACCGTCCGGTGCAGTTCATATTCGCGGGCAAGGCCCATCCGCAGGACCAGGAAGGCAAACAACTCATGAAGGAGCTCATCGCGCTGTGCCGCAGCCGCGAATGCCGCATGAGCATGGTCTTTCTGGAAGACTACGACATGGAGGTGGCCTCGCACCTCGTCTCCGGCTGCGACATCTGGCTCAACAACCCGCGCCGCCCGCTCGAGGCCTGCGGCACCAGCGGCATGAAGGCCATGCTCAACGGCGTCATGCAGTTTTCGACACTCGATGGCTGGTGGGACGAGGCATACAGACCCGACAACAGCCTCGGCTGGGCCATCGGCAAGGGAGAGGAATACGAAGACCCCGACTATCAGGACTTCGTCGAGGTGCAGACGCTCTACAACATCCTCGAGAACGACATCATCCCCGACTTCTACGACCGCGGGCACGGCGGCATTCCGCGCACATGGGTACGGCGCATGAAGGCTGCCCTGCGTGAACTGGCCCCGGCCTTCAACTCGCACCGCATGGTCATGGACTATGCCGGCACCGCCTATGCCCCGGCCCTGCACAACTTCAATGAACTGACGCAGCGCGACTTCGCCCCGGCACGCGAACTCTCCGAATGGCGCATGGACATCATGACCAAGTGGAGCATGCTGCAGATACGCAACGTCCGCGCACAGCAGGCCGATACCCTGCACGTGGGCGACGCCCTCACCGTGGAAGCGGAGATACTCCTGAACGGCATCGACCCCGGGCACATCCGGGCCGAGATTTACGCCGGACATCTCAATCAGGACAACAGCTTCGCCCATCGTGAACTCAGCCCGATGCAGCACGTGGGACAGACCGACGACGGCTGGCAGGTCTTCCGGGGCACTACGGCCCCGGCCGAGGCGGGCCGCTACGGGTTCACCGTGCGTGTGTGCCCCACGCATCCCCGGCTGGCCGACCCGCACTCGCTGGGCCTCATCCGCTGGGCGGGGGTCTAGGGCGCGGCGACACCACGCCTCGCCCGTTCACACAAGACACGAAGGCCGTCTCCGCCAAGGAGGCGGCCTTTCCGCGCACGGACAGGCGCCCTGCGACACCGGAACACACAGGCCGCCCAGAAACGATATGCTCCTCTACGCCTCCGGCAGAGGCATGACGAGACGCACCGACAGCATCCGACATAGCCCGTACATACCGACCGTGCGTCTCACTCTGACGCAACGCACTCGTACGCTACCCGCGCGCGCCACACTCGTGCACCACACTCGTGCACCACACTTGCCTATCGGCCCGCGATGACCTACTTCTGCGGGCCAACGACCCCACGTGGAGGACAGCTTGACCACCATCACCACCGCCGCCATCATCGGTGCGGGCCTCGCAGGATGCGAGTGCGCCCTGCGCCTCGCCCGCGCGGGCGTTCGCGTCACTCTCTTCGAGATGAAGCCCGCCGCCTTCTCGCCTGCGCACTCCAACCCCGACCTCGGGGAACTTGTGTGCTCCAACTCGCTGCGTTCCGATGACATCGCCTCCGGCGTGGGGCTGCTGAAACAGGAGATGCGTGAACTCGGCAGCATCGTCATGGAAGCGGCCGACGCCACCCGTGTTCCGGCAGGGAAGGCCCTTGCCGTCGACCGCGACCTCTTCGCGCGGCACATCACCGCCGTCATCGAGGCGGAACCCGGCATCACGCTGGAACGCCGCGAAGTGGCCTCGCTGGACGACCCTGCCCTTGCGTCCGCCGATGTGGTGGTCATCGCAGCCGGGCCTCTTGCCAGTGCGGGACTCAGCGACAGCCTCGCCGCCGTGGTCGGCGGGCAGTTGTACTTCTACGACGCCATCGCCCCCATCATCGCCGCGGAATCCATCGACCTTTCCATCGTCTTCAGCGGTTCGCGCTACGGCGAACCCGGCGAAGAGGGCGACTACCTCAACTGCCCCATGAACCGCGACGAATACGACGCCTTCTACGAAGCGCTGCTGGCAGCCGAGAAGGTTCCCTCGCGCGATTTCGAGAAGGAGTTGCACTTCGAAGGGTGCATGCCCATCGAAGCACTGGCCGAACGCGGCCCCCGCACGCTGGTCTTCGGCCCCTTCAAGCCCGTGGGATTCACCGACCCGCGCACCGGAACCCGCCCCTACGCCATCATCCAGTTGCGTGCCGAGAACCGTAACAAGACGGCCTTCAACATCGTCGGCTGCCAGACCAAGCTCAAGTACGCCGAACAGGAACGGGTCTTCCGCATGATACCCGGTCTTGCCGGGGCCGAGTTCGTGCGCCACGGCAGCGTCCACCGCAACACCTACGTCAACGCCCCGCGTGTGCTGGCAGACGACCTCTCGCTACGTGCCGACAAGCGCGTCTTTCTCGCCGGGCAGATTACCGGTGTTGAGGGCTACGTCGAATCCGCAGCCTGCGGCATGTGGCTCGGAATGGTGCTGGCGGCGCGGATTCAGGGGCGCGAACTCCCCACCCCGCCGCCCCAGACGGCCCTCGGTGCCCTGCTCATGCACCTGCGCACCCCGGTGAAGAACTTCCAGCCCTCCAACGCCAACTTCGGCCTCATGCCCGAACTGGGCCTCAAGGTGAAGAAGCGCGAACGCAAGCCGCTCTACAGCGCCCGCGCCCGTGAGCACTTCGTGCGCTGGCTTGCCGAGGCGGGTGTGACGCCCGTCATCGAACCGCTGTTGCCGACGGCGCCAGACACGACAGGCGCGGCAGGGGAAGAGACGACACAAGCCGAATCGTAAACCCACCGTCTTTACGCCAGTGCCTGTCTTCAGGTAGGGTCGTCTGAAGCCCCCATAGGGAGGAAGGCAGGCATGGCATATGACGGAACGGACGTCCTACTGGTCGCAGCTTCGGCACTCGGTTTTCTCGCCGGCGCCTTTATCCATGGGTCCGCAGACCAGTTGATGCGACGGTACGTGCCCTACACGTTCGCACAGGAAGACACGCTCAGGTGGTCTGCCCACGAATTCGCCTTCGAAAAAAACGTGCCGCTACATATCCAGAAGAGGTATGTAGCGGCCGGTCTTTTGTGCGGGCTGGCGTCACTTGGGGCCACAACCGTCGCGTTCAGGGCGGGCAACCTCATGGGAATGGTGCTCTTCTCCCTTGCCAGCTGCGCCATCATCCACTCGTACATCCGCGACGTTCTCGCCTACAGGCGGAACAGGGAATCGCACTGAACGACGCGCCCACGTTCCGCAGACATCAGAAGGCCTGACCGACTCCAGCCATACAGGGCAGCGTCTTGAATGACCTGACAGGATTAGAAGAGCACACGCCCTACCCGGAACAGCGTTGCAACACGTCGGCGAGGAGTGCCTCGTGCTCACGCTGGCGCACGGCATCGAAGTCCTCCGGCGTGTAGCGCATCTGCAACTTGTACAGGTTGGCCCACGCGCTGGAGAGATGCACGGCGTCCGCCTGCGCCGCACGCCCCGACCGCTTCATGTGCCGCACCCGCAGGTGCCCCTGATAGACGGGCAGGTCGCCCGCCACGGCATGGCGTATGTCATGTTCGAGGTCGTCGTACTGGCTGGGAGAGAAGCGCACGTCGAAGTGTCCGCAACGGTCGATGGCCTCCCGGCGGAACAGGTGACAGCAGCCCGTCACCGACACGCAGGGCCGCATGTAGCCGAAGACCCCGAAATCCAGTTCCTGATGCTGGATGTCCGACACCGAGAAACGCCGTTCGTAGACCGGCACCGGGCCGCCCGGTTCACCCGAAGGCCCCCCGGGGTCGAGGTGCAGGTCGACACTCTGCAACATCATGGGCACGGCATGGTCAACCACCCGGCACCCGTACACCCCGTGGCCGGGGTACGCCGTCATGGCGGCGCCGAAGAGACGCAGCCAGTCCGGGGGCACAACTGCGTCGTCGTCAAGGAAGACAAGCCAGTCGCAGCTGCGGGTCTCCGGCAGGGTGAGCAGCCAGTTACGGGCAGCGGGCGCACCGACGTTGCACGGCAGCGTCACCACC
Organism: Nitratidesulfovibrio vulgaris str. Hildenborough; assembly: GCF_000195755.1. Lineage (NCBI taxonomy): Bacteria > Pseudomonadati > Thermodesulfobacteriota > Desulfovibrionia > Desulfovibrionales > Desulfovibrionaceae > Nitratidesulfovibrio > Nitratidesulfovibrio vulgaris. The sequence continues at coordinate 2,448,189 of NC_002937.3, forward strand.
AGCAGCCTGTCGCCAAGACGCGCTCGGTACTCTGCCAGCACCTCCTGCGTGCCGTCGGTGGAACCGTTGTCGAGCACGATGACCCGCGCATCGCCAAGGTCTGAACCGGCAAGCGCAGCCAGGGTCTGCGGCAGGCAGTCCGCCTTGTTCCAGCTGTAGAGAAGCACAGCCCCTCGCCCCGCCGGGAGGTCTCCGGGCCTGTCGCGCCCGCGTGCCACATCATCACAGCGCAGCAGCAGGTTGACCTGCCATGGCATGTCCGGGAGTGCCGCCTGCCATGCTGCGAGGGCAGCCCCGGCATCGCCCGCCCGGTACGAGGCCTCGCCCATGCGTATCCGCCACACGTCCAGCGGCAGCCCCCTGAAGGCACGGGCGTAGCCTGCGGCGGCGTCCGTCCACGCCTCGCGTGCGAAGGCAACATCGGCACGCATGGCCTCCAGCAACGGGGCAGGAATCCCCTCCGCACCGGCAAGCCAGCCCTCGAACCAGTCGAGGCAGCCCTCCGCAAGTCCCATCAATGCCGCCTGCCGCGTCCAGAAGAGGTTGCGGGGTTCAAGCCTGCGCATCCTTTCGAGGTGGCGGCAGATGGCCTTGGCATCACGCGAATGCAGCACCTGCAACAGTGCCCCGGCATCGGCGGGCGGCGTGTCATGGTCTGCCAGATGCGCGGCAAGACGCGCCACCTGCGTCGGCAAGAAGGGGTAGGCACCATGCAACACCAGCATCTGCCTTGCCGTGCGCCCCTCCAAGGGTGCCGACTCCCACGCTGCCCGCATCAGCCCGCCCCCGAGTCGCAAAAACCGAAACGCTGCGTCGGGGGGCGCACCGCCCGCCTTCTGCAACGCGACCTCCGCCACGGAAAGCAGATGCAGCCTGCCCACCCCGCCCTTGAGCAACGGCACGCGCAAGTCGTCGGGGAGTTCATTCCAGAAGCTGAACATAGGGTACTCCGTGGCGTTTCGGGCGTGGGCCGGGTTGACATCATGGGGCGAACACCCCCACACTGCGGGCATCATCCTGCATGGACAGGACAACCTCTAGCCCGCACGCACGCAAGCCGCAACCGTATGTCTTCATCGCCCTCTTCCGCCTCCATCGCCGCGCTGGTCGACCTGTGCTGCACGCACGTTCCCCTGTGGGAATGCGGCGCACTGGGGGCGGACAACGCATGGCGGCTTGCCTCGACGGCACTTCAGACCGGCGACGCTGCCCTTTGCGGGGTGGGTGCGCAGCTGGCACGTTTCGCATGGGAGGCCGACCCTCTCGACCCGCGCCTGTCTCGGCTTGTGGCTGCGCTGGAAGAGGACGGACTGCTTGCCGCCCCTGCCGCTTCGCTGGCACAGGACGTCGCCCGCCGCTGCCGCGTACCAGGCGACCACGCCCTCCTGCATTCCGTCACGGACGGCAACGCGCTACGCGACATCGTACTGCCGCGTCTTGCCGACCCCGCACACGGTGCCTTCTGGCTTGGGCGCGGCGTGGCTTGGTGCATGTCGTCTCAGGCGGAGGATGCCGCAGCCACCCTCGACATGCTGCTGGCAGCCTTTCCCGGTTGCCACCCTGCGCTGTCGCACCGTCTGCGTACCGCCTACGCCGTCCTGCACGGAACACACGGCGAAGCCCACACACTGCTGGAGACCTTCGCCCCGTCAGGCCGTGATGGTGTCGCCGTCGCAAACGGTGCCGAATACGGCGGTCACGACGCCACGCGACACGGTACGCATACGCCGTTCATGAACTGGGCCATCGTTCGCCGTGCTGCCCTCCTTGCCGAAGAAGGCGACACGGCCGAAGCATCTGCCCTGCTTCGCCGTGTATGGACGGCCATGCCGTGGCACCCCAACCTCGTTCTGGCACTGCACGAACTTGAACGGCCCCACCCGGCCCCGCCCAAGGACACGCCGCCGCCTGCCATCCTGCTCTATTCGTGGAACAAGCGTGATGTCCTCGCCGCCACACTGGATTCGTTGCGCGCATCGGGAACGGGCGACGCCCCGGTCTTCGTGCTCGACAACGGTTCCACCGACGGTACGGACACCATGCTCGACGCCATCGCCCGGCAGTGGGGCAGCCCGTTCACCAAGCTGCACCTGCCCGTGAACATCGGCGCGCCTGCCGCGCGCAACTGGCTGCTCTCGCTGGATGCGCTCAAGCGCCACGACCGGGTGGTCTTCCTCGACGACGACGTGCTGCTCGACCACGGCTGGCTCGACGGGCTGCTCTCCGTCGCCGTGGCGCATCCCTCCGCCGCTGTCGTGGGGTGCCGCATCACCGACGCCGCCGCCCCCCACGCCGTGCAATGCGCCGACTTCTTCGCCCTTCCACCCGCATTGGGGCAGCGCAGCTTCGCAGACCTCGAAGAGCACCTGTTCATCCACGGCAACGCGGGCGCGAGCACAGACACCCTGCTCACGGCCTACAGCCGTCCGTGCCTCTCCGTCTCCGGCTGCTGCCATCTTTTCGACCGCGCCGCCCTCGACGCGTGCGGACACTTCGACATACGCTTCTCGCCAAGCCAGTTCGACGACCTCGAACATGACCTGCGTACCGTCCTCTCCGGACGCGAAGTGTGGTATGCAGGCGGCGTGCGGGTGCGTCATGTCCAGCATTCGAGCCTGCGTCAGGCGGCGGACAGGGCACGTAGCGCACATATTTTCGGCAACAGGATCAAACTCGAACACCTCTACCCCGCACAGCGTGCAGCCGAGGCCCGCGAGACTTCGGCACTGGCCGCGCGCCGGGACCTGCTGCGCAAGGCCAGCCGCCTTGCCGGCACTGGAAGCCGACCATGAAAGCCCCTCTCGTCTCCATCATCATCCCCGTGTGGAACCTCTGGGAGTTGACGTGCGCCTGCCTCGACAGCATCCGGGCGCACACCCCCGGCAATGCCGTGGAGGTCATCGTCGTGGACAACGGTTCCGACGACACCACGGCAACAGCACTCGCCCCCACGGGCGAGGGCCTCTTCGGTGCAAGATTCCGCCGCATACGGCTTGAGACCAACAGGGGCTTCGCCGTGGCGTGCAACCTTGGCGCCGCCAAAGCACAGGGCACCTACCTGCTGCTGCTCAACAACGACACGGTGCTCTCACCCGGCTGGCTGCCGCCACTCCTGCGCGAATTCGACGACGAACCCAGAACAGGTGCTGCGGGGCCGCTGCTGGTCTACCCTGACAGCGGCAGGGTTCAACACTGCGGCATCGCCTTCGCGCCCACCTTGCAGACGGAACACCTCTACGCGAACTTTCCCGCCACGCATCCCGCCGTCCGCGCCCGGCGCACCCTTCAGGCCATCACCGGCGCAGCGATGCTGCTGCCCACGGCCCTCTTCCGCCAATGCGGCGGCTTTCATGAAGGATACAAGAACGGCTGCGAAGACCTCGAACTCTGCTGCCGCATCCGGGAACAGGGGCTGCGTCTCGCCGTGGTGCCCGAAAGCCTCGTGGCACACCACGAAAGCCGTACTCCCGGGCGCAAGGAGCATGACGCGGCCAACGCCACCCTGCTCAACCGACGCTGTTCGGGCTGCTTCGGCCCCGACCTGCACCGGCATGCCCTGCGCGACGGTTTCGCCATCGCCCTCACGCCGTGGCTCGACACCTACCTTACCCTGCCGCCCGGCCGCGAAGCGGCACTCACGCGCGAGCATATCACCGACTTCGACCCCGGACGCTGCTGGGAAACCCTGCAAGGCGAACCGCTCTGGCATGGCGGGTACGAGATGCTGTGCTCCATCCTCGACGAGGCCGGACGCCACGCCGAAAGCGCAGGGGTACGGCTGCTTCAGGCGGGATTCTTCCCCACGCTGCCCGGGTTCAGGCAGTTGGCCCGGTCGGCGGCGCTGTCTGGCAATGACGAACTGGCGCGACAGGCCGCGGAGAAGATGCAACACATCGGCGGCATCCTCGAAGACCCTGAACCGCTGGTGACACGCGCCCGTGGCCTTGTGCGCTGGGCACGCCGTGCAGGTGAGCCTGCCGTAGAGGCCCTTTACACGGGGTGGCTCACGGACATCGGCCTCTCGGCTGACGATTGATACGCCCGTCGGGGCCGACCGCAGGGCACAGCCCCACCGGCATGCGATGCCATGCCGGAGAGGGGCGGGACAGACCCCGGCGACGAGTCACGAACTGGTCACTTACGAGTCGCAACACCCCGTGCCCACGCCAGCCGCCCGCCACCGCTTGCGGCGTGGCTGCCGGACATGGCCCCACAACAGGCAAGCCCCCGAAGGAACCATCCTCCGGGGGCTTTCATACGATGCGGGCACGGCGGGTGCGCCCGCGAACGTAGTGGCTACTTCTCAATCCACTGTGCGAGTCGCGCCTCGAACTCTTCGTCCGTATAGGTGGACTTGGCGTACATGCCTGCCACCACGCGCTGCCGCGACGCTTCAGAAAGGAGAATGGCGGCGGCGACAGACACGTTGAAGCTCTGTATCATGCCGTACATGGGGATGTAGACTTCGCCATCGACGACATCCACGAGCTCCTGCGACACGCCGCTGTGCTCGTTCCCCATGATGATGGCGGTGGGCCGGGTGAGGTCGTAGTCCGCAACGGGCTTCGCCACCGGGCTGCAACTGGTGGCCAGCACCTGATGACCGCTGGCGCGCAGTGTGGACATCAGGCTGTCGCGGTCCTGATGGCGGACGGTATCCACCCACTTGCGGGCCGAGGCCGAGGTCTTGCCGCTGAGGGAGGGGAATGCCGTATCGGTGTAGTACAGGTGCACCTGTGCCACGCCGAAGGCATCACAGCTACGGTAGATGGCCGAAACGTTGTGGGGGTCGTGGATATTGGCAAGAACCAGCGTCAGGTCCTTCTGGCGCCACGAAAGCACCTTCCTGAGGCGGGCAAGGCGTTCCGGCGTGATGTCACGGGGCATGACGGGCCTCCTTCTTCATGGGGACTACCGCCATCGTGGCGGCGAACATCCCTTACCCGCCATGCCATGCTTTGTCACCCCTTCCATGCATGGTAGGATATATCCGACACGATAGATGCCGATTCACCTTGCATCGGTGTCGGTTTTGCGGCTACATTGGTCGACCATTATGTTATTTTAATCTCCCGCAGGAGGAACCAAATGCGTTTTCTTCCCCTTGCGGCCATCGCGACCTCGCTGATGGCCCTGACCCCCGGCATGGCACTTGCCGCCGGTGGTCATCTGGACCTCGACGGGGCCACTCTACCTGTATTGTGGACCATCCCCTTCGCGTGCATGCTGCTTTCCATCGCCGTCATGCCGCTCACCGTCCCCCATTTCTGGCATCACCATTTCGGCAAGGTTTCGGCATTCTGGGCACTGGCATTCGCCGTCCCCTGTGCCGTGCAATTCGGCCTTTCCCTGACGGTATACCAGCTGCTGCACGCCTTCCTGCTGGAATACGTGCCCTTCATCATCCTGCTGTTCTCGCTGTTCACCGTGGCGGGCGGCGTGCGCCTCAAAGGTTCGCTGGTGGGTACGCCCGTGGTCAACACCGGCATCCTCGCCGTGGGTACGCTGCTGGCAAGCTGGATGGGAACCACCGGTGCCGCCATGCTGCTCATCCGGCCGCTGCTGCGTGCCAACAAACATCGCCGCTACCGGGTGCATTCCGTGGTGTTCTTCATCTTCCTCGTGGCGAACATCGGCGGTTCACTGACACCGCTGGGCGACCCGCCGCTCTTTCTCGGCTTCCTCAAGGGCGTGAGCTTCTTCTGGACGACCTCGCACCTCTTCATGAAGACCGTCATCCTCTCCCTCATCCTCATCGCGGTCTTCTATGTCCTCGATACGGTGCTCTTCAACCGTGAAGGGCGCCCCATGCCCGAGAAGGATACCGCAGGCACCGGAGAGAGACTCGGACTCGACGGCATGGTCAACCTGCCGCTTCTCGGCGGTGTGGTGGCGCTGGTGCTCATGTCCGGTCTGTGGAAGCCCGGTGTGATGTTCAACGTCTACGGAGTCGAACTCGAACTCCAGAACATCGCCCGCGACCTCGGACTCCTGCTTGTGGCAGCCCTCTCGCTCAAGCTCACCAGCACGGAATGCCGCCGCCTGAACGACTTCACATGGGCCCCCATCGAAGAGGTGGCCAAGCTGTTCCTCGGCATCTTCGTGAGCATGATTCCCGCCATCGCCATCCTCAAGGCGGGGGACAAGGGAGCGCTGGCATCTGTCATCAACATGGTCACCGCCAACGGTGAACCGGTCAACGCCATGTACTTCTGGCTCACCGGTCTGCTTTCCAGCTTCCTCGACAACGCCCCCACCTACCTCGTGTTCTTCAACACGGCGGGTGGCGACGCCATGCACCTGATGAACGACATCCCCGAGACCCTCGCCGCCATCTCGGCGGGCGCGGTGTTCATGGGGGCGTGCACCTACATCGGCAACGCACCAAACTTCATGGTGCGTTCCATCGCAGAGGAACAGGGCGTGCCCATGCCCAGCTTCTTCGGCTACATCCTGTGGTCGTGCGCCTTCCTTGTGCCCTGCTTCGTTCTTCTCACATGGCTGTTCTTCATCTAGCGACCCGTCCGGAGGGGCACAGCAGAGGCGCATGACGCGCCACAGAGCCCTAGCAGCGGTGCCTCACACCAAGGAAGACGGCAGGGGCAAGACTCGAAGAGCCCCGACCATGTGATGGACGTCGGGATATGACGCAGAAAAGCCCCCCGTGTGGAACGCACGGGGGGCTTGAAGTTGTGGGACCAGAGACCGGGCGGGAGACAGATACCATGCGGGAACAGGAAAGGCCGCATCCCAAGAACATGACCAATGGCCACGTCACGACAGCGGGAAGCGCACCCGCCTCGCGGTGTCGCTAGTCGCCCTGCAGCAGGCGGCTGAGGGCCTGACTCTGCTCGACCAGACCATTGGTCATGGCTGCGATGTCGTGCCCCGAAAGTCCGAGGGTATCGACGGCATCAAGGTCGAGGGGGGCGATGCGCGCATCCAGTGCCCCGCCGATACCCATCCCCTTGACCACCGCGTCGGCTATATGCACTTCGAGTGCCCCATCGACCGGCGGATTGTCACCCACGGTAGCCAGAGGGGCATGGTGGGAACGCACCACGTCGATGAGGAACGCAGGGAGATTCCACGTCTTCAGCACGGTGGCGCCGAGTTCGGCATGGGTCGTGCCAAGTTCGAGGCGCTCGGCCTCTTCGCAGGAACAACCGGTGGACTGGATGCGCCGCACGATGCGTTCCGCCCTGTCGGGCGCGGCCGAACACAGGGCAAGCCAGCCCATGTCATGCAGCAACCCCGCCACGAAGAACCGTTCCGGGTCGCTACGCCCAAGGCGCTGCGCCAAAAGACGCGCCGCGATGCCACATCCGACAGAATGCAGCCAGAAGCCCTGGATGTCGACCACGAGAGGCGGGCGTTCCCGGTAGAGGCCCAGCACGAACGTGCCGAGGGCCAATGCGGAGACACGGCGTATGCCTGAAGCCGCCACGGCACGGGACACCGTCTCGATGGGGGTGGAGAAGCCGAAATGAGGGCTGTTGACCAGCTTGAGAAGCGACGCGGTGAGACGCGGGTCCTTGCTCACGATGGCGGCTATCCGCTCATACGAGACATGCGGCTGCCCCAGCGCGTTCTGAAGTTCCATGAAAAGTTGCGGAAGCGCAGGAATGCGCAGATGATCCACATCAAGTGGCACGGGCGGGGCATCTGGGTCATCGGCGACATCGGGAAGCCCCGCGGTATCGAGGGCAGCCACTTGCGTGAACAGTGGCGGGCCGCCCGGGGGGGGCAGATTGTCGCGCTGCCGCACCATCATGTCTTCCACGGCATGGCGGGCAAGCAGGTTGAGCAGTGGATGCCGCACGCCCACGAGCGAAAAACGGGCAGCCACGGCCTCCTGTGCCTGTTCCTGCAGCAACCTTTGAGCCGTGCCCGAATCGGGGTCAGCCTGACGCAGGTTCATGCGGTGCCTCCTTCATGACATTGTAACGGCATTATGCCAAATGCGTAAAGGCGGCAAGCACATTGAGGTGCAGGAGGCGGGATGCGCGGCGCAGGCAACCCTGTACATCCGAAGCTGGCAGCACCCGGTGCTGTCAGACAAGGCTACAGGACAGGCACGTCGGATTTGAACACCGCTTCCACGGTCACGCCGCCGCCCATGAATAAGGCAATCGGTACATGGGTTGGCACACGGCAAACTCGAGTACGAGAAATGCCTAGAATAACAGCACGGTTCGAAAAAACGGCAGAACCCCGACGAGGGGAGCGCCGGGGTTCTTACGGAATGAAGCGACTGAATCTTCAATCCACATGCGAGGGATCACGCGGATTGCACACCGAAAAGAGCGGTTAACCGTTCTTTCAGCCTTATAAGCAAGGGGTGTGCCAAGAAGCACCGCACACGCAGACGGCCTCAGCACTGCCTTTACGGAGAACGCACCACATCTTGACATTGACGACATGTCGTCATTAGCGATATATCGTTACGAAATTTCGCGGAGAAACCATGCTCCAACCCGGAAAATTCACACGCATCGCCCCGCATGTACTGCGCGAGTTCGACATCTCGCCCTTCTTCGACCTGTTGCTCAGCATGGCGCAAGAGCGCACCGTCGAAGGGCTGCTGCAACTCAGCACACGCGTCTACCGTGGCACGCATGTGGCCTGTGGCGGCGTATGGTTCACCGAGAAGGCCTCCGGCGACGACGGCGCGGGATGGGTGATGCGCCTCATGACCCTTGCGGGACGTACACACAGGCATCCTCGCACATGGACGCACACGGCAGGCGACTACTCGCTCATCCCCCCGCAGGAACCGCTTCTGGGGGCCGTGGCGTTGAGCGGCGAACCTCTGGTCGTCGCGTCCCCCGATGAATGGACGCGCCCGGAATGGGCCGTCGACGAAGGGTTCGCCGCCTATTCGGCCTTTCCCATGATGTGCAAGGGTGAACTCGTGGGACTGCTCGCCCTCTTCTACGAGCGCCCCATGACGGACAGGCTGGGCGACCTGCTGTCCCTTCACTACAAGATGCACAAGATATATGCCGACTCGCTGGCAGCCGCCATCACCAATGCACGCGCCTTCGAGGAGATTCTGCACCTGCGCCGTGAACTCGAACGCGAGAACGAACGGTTGCGCCGTCAGGTCGAGCATGGAAGCGCAGACGGCAACCTGCCCATCGTGGGCGACTGCCCCGCATGGCTTCGCGTTCTGGCGCAGGTGGACATGGTGGCACCTACCGACGCCACAGTGCTGGTGCAGGGCGAATCGGGCACAGGCAAGGAGCTTGTGGCTGAAGCCATCCACCGACGCAGTCAGCGTTCCACAGCCCCACTTGTGCGCGTCAACTGTTCCGCCATCCCCCGCGAACTGTTCGAGAGCGAGTTCTTCGGCCACGTCAAAGGGGCCTTCACCGGGGCTGTGCGCGACCGCATAGGCCGTTTCCAGATGGCCGACGGTGGCACGCTGTTCCTCGACGAAGTGGGCGAGATTCCGCTTGAACTCCAGGGCAAACTCCTGCGCGTCCTGCAGGAGGGCACCTTCGAACGCGTCGGTGAAGACAGGACCCGCAGCGTCGACGTACGCATCATCGCCGCCACCAACCGTGACCTCCGGCAGGAGGTGGACGCCGGAAGGTTCAGGCAGGACCTGTTCTTTCGCCTTAGCGTCTTTCCGGTGGAATTGCCGCCCCTGCGCGACCGCCAGGGAGACATTCCGCTGCTGGCGCGCCACTTCATCGCCCAGTCCAGCCGCCGTCTCGGCCTGCCCACCCCCCGCCTCACCCCGGCAGCGCTGGCACGCCTTTCAGCCTATCCGTGGCCCGGAAACGTGCGCGAGATGCAGAACGTCATCGAACGCGCCGTCATCATGGCAGAAGAGGGAGCGCTCGGCATGGATGCACTCCCCGCCCCCGAAGGGCTGCGGCACGACGACAGGGTGTCTGTCGCCGCCCCGGCACCCGGCGCGACGACCATCGTCACCGAAGAGGAGTGGCGCACCATGCAGCGCGACAATATCAGGCGCGCCCTGCAAGCCGCCGAAGGACGCGTGCATGGCGTGGGGGGGGCCGCTGAACTGCTTGGCATACCGCCGACCACGCTGCGTTCGCGAATGCAGGCGCTGGGGCTGTCTCCGAAACAGGGGCACGGCCCGAAAGGCTAGCCGGACAGCCTTCTGCCGCCCTGCACGAAGGTTGTATAGATTGAACTGCCGGACTGGACAGAAGCCCCCGCCTCGACCACTATGGATACGAGGAGAAGCAGCCATGTCCGACACCCCGCCCATCATGCAGCCCGATGACACGCCAGACGAAACGTCCGGCGCGACGCACGACATCCCGGCAGATGAAGCCTTCGTCGTCGCCATCATCGCCGAAGACGCCGAAACGACGACCATCGTCATCGAACCCGCCAGCGCACAACGCCTGAAGGCGTTCCAGCCGGGGCAATTCGCCACGTTGCGCATCCTCGATGATGACGGCTGGAGTGTGCCCCACCCGTTCACGCTCTCCGGCGCACCGCATCAGGGGGTGCGACTGACCGTGCGCCACAGGGGCCATTTCACTTCGCAAGGAATTCCTCGACTCAGACCCGGCGACGCCATCAAATGCGCGGGGCCGTATGGCGTGTTCTGCCGCGACATCGCCGCCAAGGAAGACATCGTCCTCATCGCGGGGGGGATGGGCATCACTCCGTTCCTCAGCGTGTTGCGCCATTTCGCCCGTACGGGTGCGGACAACCGCATCACCCTCTTCTGGGCCAACCGCAACTTCGCCGGGGCCTTCGCCGCAGACGAACTTGCCGGCCTCACCCGCGCCCTGAACCTTCGCGTCGTCCATGTCCTCAGCCGCGAGACGAACCCAGACCTCAACAGCGACCCGGCGTTCCCTGCCGTGGCCTTCGAAAAAGGTCACATCGACAGTGACGTGGTGCAACGACACGTACCCCACGCCGCAACGGCGTCGTTCTACCTGTGTGCCCCGGCGGAGATGCGCCGTGCCGTGCTGGCGGAGTTGCAAGCCTGCGGTGTGGACATGTCGTGCGTGGAGTCGGAGGACTACACCTTCGCGTGAGACCTCGGCCCTGCACTACGTGCCACACGCGCCGCATACGGAACGCACAGGCGGGAGGTGAAGACGACACCGCCCCCCCGGAATCTCCGGGCGATGCGCATGGCAAGGGGCATGGTCGCCGCCTGTCTCATGCCATGTCAGCAGGCAGGCGCAGGCTTGTCGGGAAAGGCACGGACGTACAGGGAGCTGACTCCATACCCGGCCCCCATGTTCAGGCCCTTTGTCAGATGCGAACAGGCACCCGCACCTCATCCACCACAGCGCGCAATGCACGGGTAGCCGCAAGCGGGTCGGCTGCGCCGCATATGGCCGAGACCACGGCGATGCCCTCGGCCCCGGCATGCAGCACTTCAGCGGCATTGACCGGGCCGATGCCACCTATCCCCACAAGGACGTGACGTGTCATGCGCCGCAGGCCGCACAGCCCCGCAACGCCCCACGGGGGCGCGGCATCGGGCTTCGTCGCCGTGGCGAAGACGGGGCTTACGCCAAGATAGTCCACCGGGGCATGTTCCGCTGCCTTCGCCTGCGCCGGGGTCTCCACTGAAAGGCCCACGATGGCATCCGGCCCCATCAGCGCCCGCACGTCACCAACGTGCATGTCTGACTGCCCCACATGCACCCCGTCGGCGCCGGCAGCCAAAGCCACATCGACCCTGTCGTTGATGAGCAAGGGGATGCCGCGGGGACGCAGCAACGCCACCAGCGCACGGGCACGGTCGACGAAAGCCCGCGTGGGCGTGGCCTTCTCGCGCAGTTGCACGATGCCGACCCCGCCGGAGATGGCCGCGGTCACGACCTCATGCAGGCGGGCGTCGGTCAGCCCGGCGTCGGTCACGAGGTACAGCCCGTAGTCCACCGCGGCCTTGCGCACCCGTGTCATGCGCGCACCACTTCGACCTCGTCGCGCACCGTGACGAGGTCGAGGGAGTGAAGGACGTCGAGAAACGCCACCTGGAACGAACCCGGCCCCTGCGACCGGCGCGCGGCCAGTGCCCCGGCGGCAGACATGGCCGCCATACCCGTGACGGCCCCTTCCAGCACGTCGGCGGCGACAGCCACATGTGCCGCCACCAGCACGGTCGCCGTACAGCCCATGCCCGTCACGCGTGGCATCAGCGGACTGCCACCACGCACAAGCCACAGCGCATCGCCATCGGTCACCACGTCCTCGGCACCACTGACCACGACCACGGCACCATAGCGACGTGCCAGTGCCCGCCCCCCGTCGACGGCCTCGTGCGCGGTGCGTGCACTGTCCACGCCTCGGGTGTCTCCGGCGGCCCCTGCCAGCGCGAGAATCTCCGACCCGTTGCCCCGCACCACGGCCGGACGCACCTTCTCCAGTATCTCCAGTGCCGTGGTCGTGCGCAGACTGCTGGCCCCCGCACCCACAGGGTCGAGTACCACAGGCAACCTGCGTTCGCGCGCGGCCATGCCCGCCAGCATCATGCTTTCCACCCACGGCTTCGTGAGCGTGCCGATGTTCAGGACGAGGGCCGAGGCGATGCCCGCCATCTCGGCCATCTCTTCGGGGGCATGGGCCATGATGGGCGACGCACCGGCGGCCAGCAGCGCATTGGCCGTGGTGTTCATGACCACGAAGTTGGTGATGCTGTGGATGATGGGCGCACGTTGCCGCACTGCCGCGACGTTCTTCCACACCGTACCTGTCGAAAACATGGGGTCCCTCCTCAGATGACAATGGCATCATAAAGGATAGCCATGTCGGTTTCCTGCGTCCATATCCTGCGAGGCAGGTCTTGTAGCCCTGTATCAGACAGACGTCCTGCCGGGCGCCGTCTGCGACAATGGGCGCGGCAACAACAGTCCCTCGTCATGCCCCGTAAGGTGTCGGGCTTCGAACCGCCGAGGCATGACGCGGCCCTGCGGCTTCCGGTGAACCAGCGACACGACCAGCCTACGGCAAAGGGCCGGGATGAACCCGGCCCTGATCATGCTACGATACCCTTCCGCCCCGGCAAACCGGGGACGATGCACCGGACGGCATGCTAACGCGCAAGCTCTTCGGTGAGGCACGCGCCGAGGCGCGCGATGCCCTCGACGATGTCGTCCTGACTGGCGTTGGAGAAGTTGAGGCGGAAGCCGGTGTCGGTGCCGTCCACATAGAACGGACAACCGGGCACGAAGGCCACCTTGCGCTCGATGGCCTTGTGGAACAGATGCTCAGAGGTCACGCCTTCGGGCAGACCGCACCACAGGAACATGCCGCCCTCGGGTTCCGTCACGGTGACGCATTCGGGGAAATGCTTGCGGATGGCGTCCATCATGCACTGGCGCTGCGCCCCGTAGCGTTTGCGAATCGAGGCGATGTGCTCGTCCACGTCGTTGTCCACGAGGAAGCGATGCAGCAGACGCTGCGTGAACATGGGGGTATGCAGGTCGCTTGCCTGCTTGGCGGTGACCATGTGCCGCATGAGTTCGGCAGGGGCACAGGCCCACCCGATGCGCAGCCCCGGCGAGACCACCTTGGAGAACGAACCGAGCAGCACCGAAGGCGACTCGGCCCACTTGCGGATGGGCGCCACCGGCGTACCCATGAAGCGCAGTTCGCCATAGGGATTGTCCTCGACGAGCATACAGCCCGTCTCGGCCATGATGGCGGCCACTTCGCGGCGGGTCGGCTCATCGTAGGTGATGCCGGAAGGGTTCTGGAAGCTTGGCACGGCATAGAACAGCCGGGCACCCTTGGCCTCACGGCGCAGGGCCTCGACATCGACGCCGAGGGGCGTGAGGTCTACGGTACGGAATTGCGCGCCGTAGAACGAAAAACACTGGATGGCACCGAGATAGCCCGGACGTTCGATGACCACGGGCGCGCCGCGGTCGATGGTGGTCTTGGCCACGAGGTCGAGCGCCTGCTGCGAACCGGTGGTGATCAGAATCTCATCGGGGGACACTTCGATGCCCTGCCGTGCATAACGGGCGGAAATCCACTCGCGCAGGGGCAGGTAGCCCTCGGTGGTGCTGTACTGCAGGGCCTCGCTTCCGCTTTCGGCCAGTACCGCGGCTGCGGCCTCTGCCACGCCCTGCACCGGGAACGAATCGGGATGCGGCAACCCGCCCGCGAACGAGATGATGTCGGGACGCGCCGTGACCTTGAGAATCTCGCGGATATAGGACCGCTGCACGTTATCCATGCGTTTCGCTATCTGCATGGCTCCTCCTTCGGGGTCCTGCCCGCGATGGTGTTCAGGGACGGGCCGCTTCCGCCGCCATGAAGTCCTCCGGCAAGGCCACGATGGCGATGCCGTGCCTCTCTGCCAGCGCGAGGCTCTCGTCCCTGTCGAAAAACAACGTCTTGTGTGCCTGCAAGGCAAGACATGAATACCCGTACTCCGCCAGTACGCCGATGGTGCCGGTGCCAAGGGCGGGCAGGTCGATACGTTCGTCCTGACCGGGCTTGACGAGCTTGATGGCAACGCATCCCGCCCCGCCGAGTTCACCGCCGCGACGCAAGGCGGCGTCTGTGCCCTCGGGGCCTTCGACAGCCATGACGATACCCCGCTTGACCACGATGCACTGACCGATGTCGAGCCTGCCCATGGTGCGGGCCACTGGCCAGCCGAAGCGGATGTCATCCCACTCTTCGTCACCGGGCTGCCGCCGGGTGAGCACGCCCTCGGGGGCTCGCAGTCCCGGCACAAGTTCCGCGGCCTGCATCACCTTGAAACCATCCGATTCGAGCTCTTCGATGACGGCACGCAACAGGGCGTCATCGCCCTTGCCGCGCAGCCTGAAGAGCACGCGTGCGGCTCGCAGGTCGGGTCTCAGGTCGAGCGCGCGGGGCTTGTCGATGGCCCCGGCGAAGCAGAGGCGCGAGGCGCCCTGCCCGTGGAAGAACTCCGAGAGTCGCCCGAACTGTCCCAGATGGATGAGCGAGAACGCATCGCAGGCCTCCGCCAGAGAGGGGTCGGTATGACCGTGAAAGCCGCATATGGCGACACGCAGTCCGGCGCGGCGCGCCTCGCGTGCCACCAGCGCAGGGAACTGCCCCCGCCCGGCGATGATGCCCATGCTCTCGCTCATGTAGCCGTCCTTGTATTGCCCGCCCCGGCGACCGACCGTCCATGCCCACAGGACATGCGGTCGAAGCTGGCGGCCTTCTGTATTCCATCACGTCATCGGGCAGATGCCCTGTTCCGGTCACTGGCGATGACACATGCTGCATGAAAAAGGGGAAAGGGCCACGGCCTCTTTCCCCTCTGCATTGCGTTCTGGCCCGTGCCTACGCGTCTTGCTGCCCTCGGTTGGCAGAGAGGATGCCACGCTCGCTGCCCCTGATGAAGGCTACGAGGTCGAGAATCTCGGGGAAGTTGCCGAACTCGTATTCGAGTTGTTCCAGCGCTTCCTTACGAGGGGTCTCGGATAGCCATATCAGCCTGAAGGCGTTCTTGAGGGCGGCGATAAGCTCGCGCGAGGCGTGCATGCGACGCAGTCCCACGAGGTTGGGGCCGTGCACGGCGGCACGGCTGCCCACGGCAAGCATGAAGGGGGGCAGGTCTTGCGGCAGACCGCTCATGCCCGCCACGAAGGAATGCTGCCCGAGGCGCGTGAACTGATGGACGGCGGAAAGGCCCGAGATGATGACGAAGTCACCGACGGTGACATGCCCCGCCAGCGTGGCGTTGTTGGACATCACCACGTTGTTGCCCACGACGCAGTCGTGCGCCACATGGGTGTAGGCCATGAAAAGGTTGTTGTCGCCGATGCGTGTGCAGCCTCCGCCCCCTTCGGTTCCCCTGTGCAGGGTCGAGAATTCGCGGATGTTGTTGCCGTTGCCGATTTCCAGCCACGACACTTCACCGGCGTACTTGAGGTCTTGCGGTTCGCCGCCGACACAGGCGTAGGAATGCACATGGTTGTCGCTGCCCATCCGGGTGTAGCGCTTCACGGTAGCGAAAGCGTCAAGCCGGGTGCGGTCACCGATGACCACATCCTCTTCGACGACCGCGCACGGGCCGATGACGACTCCTTCGCCAAGCTGTGCCGAGGGATGGACGAACGCAGAAGGATGCACCTGCGCAGACATCACATGTCCTCCCTGTTGGTCACGGCGGCGGTCATCACGGCTTCGGCGGCAAGTTTGCCGTCGACGTAGGCACGCCCTTCCATCTTCCACAGCTTGAGCTTGTGCTTGAGCAGGCGGCAGTGCAATTCCAGCTTGTCGCCGGGGTAGACCGGCTTGCGGAAACGCACCGACTCGATGCCCGTGAAGAGAAAGAGCTTGTCCTCGACGGCTGTGTCGGTGCTCTTGACCACGAGAATGCCACCGGCCTGTGCCAACGCTTCCATGATGAGCACACCGGGCATGACGGGCACGCCGGGGAAATGCCCCTGAAAGAAGGGCTCGTTCATGGTGACGTTCTTGTAGGCCTTGATGTAGTCGCCCGGAACGTATTCGACCACACGGTCGACGAGCAGGAAGGGATAACGGTGGGGCAACAGCCCCAGTATCTGACGGATATCAAGAATGCTCTGCGCCGGGTCGATCATCACTGTTCCTCGGAAAGGCTCTTTTTGAGTTCGGCGAGCTCCTTTTCGAGCTTGCCGAGCCTCTTGTACATGTCGGGGAGCTTGGGCATGACCGTAAGCGTACGCATGTAGGTGGACTTGTCCACGGCGGGCGCTCCGCCCACGGTCTCTCCTGCGGGGATGTCCTTGGCGACACCCGACTTGGGCCCGATGGTCACACCGCTCCCGATGGAGAGGTGCCCCGCCACGCCCACCTGCCCGGCCATGGTCACGTCATCGCCCACCTTGGTGCTGCCGGAGATGCCCACCTGCGAGACGATGAGACAGTTGCGCCCCATCTCCACATTGTGGCCCAGCATGACAAGGTTGTCGATCTTGGTGCCGTCTCCGACGGTGGTCACACCAAGCACGGAACGGTCGATGGTCGTATTGGCGCCGATTTCAACGTCGCTGCCGATGCGGACGGTGCCGACCTGCGGAATCTTCTGGATACCGAACTCGGTGCGGGCGAAGCCGAACCCGTCGGCCCCCAGCACGACACCGGCATGGAGGATGCAATCGTCGCCGATTTCGACACCGGCCATGAGCACCACGTTGGGGTACAGGGTGCAGCCCCCTCCCACCACGCAGTCCTCGCCGATGTAGCAACCGGGAAAAAGAACGGTCCCCGCCCCGATGCGAGCACGGGGACCGATGTATACATGCGGATAGACGGCGCACCCTTCACCGACGACGGCTTCGGGGTGGACGACAGCCTGTTCGCTGACACCTTCAAAACTGCCCTGCTTGCGTGCGAAGAGGGCCAGAGTGCGACCGAAATCGAAATAGGGATTCGCACTCACGAGGGCTACGGCCACATCCTGCGCGTGTTCGGCGGCGACGATGACGGCCCCGGCACGCGTGGTGGACAGTTGCCCCATATAACGCGGATTGGCCAGAAAACTGATCTCGTCGGGCCCTGCGGCCTCCAGCGTGTTCACACCGGAGACCTCGCGGTCTTCCCCGCGCAGTTCAAGCCCCAGCAGCCCGGCGATCTCGGAGAGTCTTCTGACCATCTCGCACCCGCTATTTCTTGCCAGCGTGCCAGACGCGGTTGACTTCGATGAGCATGTCGTCGGTCACGTCGAGGCTCTTGTCGGCGTGGATGACACCGGCAGCGGCACCGTCGAGGATGACGGTGAAGCCCTTCTTGGCAGCGTAGTCGCTGGCGGCCTTCATGATCATCTCGGCCATGTCCTGACGGATACGCATCTGGGCTGCTTCGACCTTGCGGGCGAACACGCGGGCCTTGTCCTCGAAGTCGCGCTTCAGGCGGATGAACTCGACCTTCTTGTCCTCCTTGGCTTCGGGGGACAGCGCGGCGGACTGGGCCTTCATCTCGTCGGCGCGCTTCTTGAGGTCGGCGGCCTGCTTGTCGAGCTGGTCCTTCTCCGGGCCGAAGGTGGCCTTCATCTTCTTCTGGGCTTCCTGCGCGGCTTCGCACTGGGTGGCCAGCTTCTGCATGTTGACGATACCGACCTTGAGGTCGGCGGCCATGGCGGTGGATGCGGCCATGAGGAAGGCAGCCACGGCAAAGACAAGAATCTTACGCATTACAGCGCTCCTTGGGAGGTGGATAGATACCGGCCCGGCAGCGGGCCTTTTTCGCATACATGCATCATAGCGCGCCCGAGGCGCAAACGCCACGCTTTCACGGGGGTTCCGGTCAGATAGCGCCATGCCCGAACCCCGTCAAGCGGCTAATCAACGCGATGCGTACCCTTCAAGTTTCCGTTTGTAGCGCATCAGCCCGTCGACAATGGCATCAGCGAGCGCACGCCTGTATTTCGAGCTGGCCAGAAGTCTGGCCTCGGCCTTGTTGGTGCAGTATCCCACTTCCACGAGAACCGCAGGCATCCGTGCCCCCATCAGGACATAGAAGGGAGCCGAGCGGACGCCATTACCGTGCGGGGCACCGCCGTACGACGCGAGCCTCTTCGTCATCGAGCTCTGCACCATACCCGCAACATCACGCGATTCTTGTGTCTTTGCGCTCAGCATGAGGTCGGTGAGGATATATTGGAGATCGCTCAGGTTCTTCTCACTCACGGAGTTCTCTCGCGAGGCGACCTTGGCTGCGCTGCTGGTGCTGGCGAGGTCGAGGTAGTAGGTCTCGACCCCGGAGATGGAACTGTCTGTATTGGCGTTGACGTGCAGCGAGACGAAAAGGTCCGCCTTGCTGTTGTTGGCCATCTGGGTACGGTCGTCAAGCGGGATGAACACGTCGCGCTGCCGCGTGTAGAGCACCTTGAAACCCGCCGCGCGCAACCGTTCACCTACCAGTTTGGCCATGGCGAGCGTCACTTCCCGCTCGACGATGCCGTTGGCCATGGCCCCGGGGTCCTTGCCGCCATGCCCCGCGTCGATCATGATCGTCTTGACGCCAAGCCCCAGCTGTTCTGCGATATCCTTGGGCTTGCCCTGCGGCTTGCGCACCGACACCCCCGCCTCTGCGGAAGTGCCTTCGGGCAGCCCCTTGGTAGAGCGTGTTGCCTTGGCGACGATACGGTAGGGTCGACCGGCGATGGCATCGACATCGTACCGCTCCACGTCACTATAATCGATGATGATACGCGTACGGCCCTTGACGGAGAGGTCGACCCTCACACGGGAGAGCACCTTGCCGGATATGCGTGCGCCGGGACGGACCTTCTCGTCAGCCCGTGCACCGTCGACATCGATGATGAGACGCGAAGCCCGACCTGTGCGCTCATCGCCGGGCACGAACTGATGCGACCAGCGTGCCTCACGATCAAGCTCAATGACCACCTGGGCGTCGTTGCCGGACACTTTCCACGACACCTGCCGCAACACGGCAAGGGCATCGCCATCTTTCGAGGAGCCTGACGTCGTATCGTTTGCCGCCGGGGCGGCAGGCTGGCGTGCCTCGGACTTGCCTCCGGAGAGCATCGCACGGGCGGCGTCCGCCATATCGCCCTTGGGGAATTCGCGAAGCTGGCGTTCAAGAATCTTGCGCGCAGCAGAAGCATCATCGAGACGTTCCATGCACAGCTTCGCCGCGGCGAAGAGCGCATCATCGGCAAGCGCGCTGCGGGGATAGCGACGCGCCACCTCTTCATACCGGTCGACAGCCGCCTTGAAATCAGCAGGGTTCATCGAACGTCTGGCAAGCCCCTCACGCGTGAGCGCAACCCGGTAGAGGGCAGCGGGCGCATTGGCCCACCCCTTGGCATCCTTGTGGATGCCGACGAAGAGTCGCTCGACCTTCTCCCACTCATGCCGCAGCCCCGCACGCCGGGCGTCCTTCTCGAGGGCCTCAAGCTCTTCCTTGGCGTTCTCATAACGCGCTTCGAGCGTAGACGCACGGGCAGCCAAGGCGCTACCGCCCATGCCGAGGAAGGTCACCAGAGACAACAGCAGGACAATGAGTGGAAGGCGTATGGAATGCATTCTTCTCGCGGTAGGGTTGAAGGCAAAGGGGATGATGTGTGCGCGGCAACAACGTTACCCTGCCGCAGACGCGCCAGACTACTCCATGAAGCACGCGACGGCAAGCGGCGTTGTCCCGTGTCAATGACAGAGGCGTGGTCTGCTTCGCACAGCCTTCAATCACGCCCCGGAATACGGGACAGTCTGCCATCTGGGCGGCGTAGGTGCCGTCGGCTTTCGTGGGCATGGTGCGGGCTGGACTCGTCGCCACCGGAAGAGCATCGACGATGCGAGGACAAGGCAGGAGGTCGTTCACGCCAAGGCAGCCCGTCTGCTCCCTTCACTCCGGTCCCGACCCCACGGGCGACAAATGAAAGGGGGCGCGGTTCACACCGCGCCCCCCTTTCTCACATCCTGCTAGAAGAACTGGCCCATCGAGAATTCGAAGCGACCGCTATGCTGTTCTCCGTCGCGTCCCTCGTCGAGAGGGAAGCCATAGGCGAACCGCAGGTCGCCCATGGGCGAACGCCAGCGCATCTCGAGACCCACGGACTTCTTCAGCTCGTCGTCCCAGTTGAATTCGGCGGACGAGTCATAGTTGATGCCCATGTCGAAGAAGGGCACCAGCGCGAGGCCGAGGTCGGGCTTGAACACCCAGATGTATTCGAGGTTGACGAAGGCCATACGGTCGCCGCCGATGCGGTCGCCCGATTCGGGGTCACGCGGCGAGATGTCACGCGAGTTGTACCCGCGGATGCTGTCGATGCCACCGATGTAGAAGCGTTCGAACACGGGGACGTCGCCCTGCCCGTTCTCCAGCACGGCACCACCACGGGTGCGACCATGGAGCACGTGGTTGGGGGCAAGCTGGTGATAGGCCTGAAACTCGACGACAGGCTTGATGAAGTCGTCGTCACCGCCGATGGGCCCGCCACCGAACTCGTTGAAGGTCTTGAAGATGGTACCCTTGGTGGGCTTCTCCTTGCTGTCGGTGGTGTCTCGGGTGAACCGGACATGCGCGACGCTGGATATGTTCTCGCCCTCACGCTCCTTGATGATCTTCGCGGCATCGTCATCGATGTCATACAGTTCGTAACGGTCGAGGCGGTAGCCCCAGCCCACGGTGCTGTATTCGCCCACAGGCAGGGCGAAGCGGATGGTGTCACCAATGGTGTTCTTGCTGAAGTCGTCGAAGTACTCGCGCGAGATGTAGGCGTCGTTGCCGAAGCTCAGGTCGCCGTCATTGACGCGGGGGTTGGTGAACGAGGCGATGAAGGAGTTGCGCTTGCCCGAGAAGAACGCCTGCAGCGAGGCATAGTAGCCCTTGCCGAACAGGTTGCGTTCCATGATCGTGCCGCTGACGCCGAACTGATAGAAGGTGGAATAGCCGACACCGCCTATCAGGGCACCGGTGTTCTGTTCCTTGACCTTCACCTTGAGGTCGACCTCGTCCTCCTTCTGCGTGGGCACGAGTTCGGTGTCCACCTGCGAGAAGTAGCGGGTACGGTTCAGACGCTCGTTGCTACGGCGCAGCTTGGCGCCTTCGAACATGTCGCCGTCGGCAATGCGCATCTCGCGCAGCACCACGTTGTCACGGGTCTTCTGGTTGCCTTCGACAAGCACGCGGTTGATGTAGACCTTCTGACGCTTGCGGATGACGTAGGTCACATCGATGACATGCTCTTCGGCGCTCTTCTGTGTGCGCGAATTGATCTCGGCGAAGGCGTAGCCGTAGTCGGCGTAGTAGTCGCTGAGCAGCTTGTCGTCGGTCTGCATCACGTCAAGGGCGAAGTACTGGTTGTCCTTCTTGTGGTCGTCGAGTTTGACGACCTTCAGAAGCCGCTCGTCGGTATCGATAAGTTCGCCGTCGAAGCCGATCTTGCCAAGCTTGTAACGGGGTCCTTCCTTGACTGCGAAGGAGACGATGATGCCGTCCTCCTCATAGTCGACCTTGGGGGCGGAGACCAGCGCGTCGACATAGCCATGATTGAGGCAGTAGGCGGTGATGGCGGCAGAGTCGCGTTCAAGCAGTTCGTCCTTGAGGACGCCCGTGCCGGTGAACCACGAGAACATGCCACGCTCGGAAAGCGCGAGGATGTCCTTGACTTCGCTCTCGGAAAGCTCCTTGAGTCCCTCGATCTTGACCTTCTTGATATAGAGCTTGTTGCCTTCCTCCACGTTCAGCACGAGCGTGGCGGAGGCAGCCCCCTGACGCGCCTCGACGCGGTGGGTCACATGGGCGAGGTAGAAGCCTTCCTTGCGATAGAGTTCCGTGACCTTCTGCAAGTCCTGCGCGAGGAGTTTGTCGTTGAGGACCGAGCCCGTCTTGGAGCTCATGGCAGCGAGGATATCGTCGTGACCGACCTTGTCGGAGCCTTCGATGACGATGTTGTCGATGCGCGGCTTCTCGGTGACGGTGTACACGAGTACCGTTCCGTCGCCGCCCTGCTCCACACTCGCCTGCACGTCACTGAAATAGCCGAGATCCCAGATGCGCTTGATTTCCTTGTTGATGGCGGCGGGGTCGATGGGGTCGCCCTTGCGGGTGGAGAGGCGCATGAGCACGACGTCGGGGTCAAGCACCTTGGTGCCGCGCACCTTCACGTCGGCGATGGCGTTGCCGCTGGTGAATTCGCCCGCCACACGGTCGACCAGTTCGTCGACGGCGGGAAGGATGTTGATGATGCCCTGCTTCTGGATGAAGAAGGGTTTGGCGGGCTTGACGCCGAGGGCATCGACAACGCGCAGGTCTATGCTGAAGCTGTCTCCCAGCTGGGTGAAGCTGCCGTACACCGTGTACCCTGCCTGCGCCATGACCGCGAGGTTGCGCGCCGAGGCGATGTCGAGTTCGGTCACGCGCTGGCGGCGCAGTATGGCCTTGACGTCCGACTGGGGAAGCACGTGCAGCCCGCGCGCAACAAGGCGCTGGGCCACGAGTTCGGGCAGGTCTTCGTTCAGGTACTCGAGGTCCTTGCCCGCGTTCACCTGAAAGGGCAGCACCATGATGGTGGTCTCCTGCACGGCGGGTGCTGCCTGCACAAGGCCCACCTGCACAAGAAGGAGCAACAGGAACGCGAGAATGAGGCCCCTACGGGCGGTGTTGGTCATAAAGCTCTCCGGCTCTGAGTTCGAGGCGCCTGCCCATCAGATCGGCCAGTTCCCGGTTATGGGTGACAACGATCAGCGTCATGCCGAGTTCACGGTTGAGATCAAGTAGCATTCTACCGACGACATCGCCGGTACGTTCGTCGAGGTTGCCGGTGGGTTCGTCCGCGAGCAGGACACGGGGACGCAGCAATATGGCGCGTGCAATGGCCGCACGCTGCCGCTCACCGCCTGAAAGGGTCGTCACCTTGTGCTCGACCCGGCCCGAAAGTCCCACCTTGTCGAGGGCCTCGCGCGCAAGGCCGTAGGCCTCCGCATGCGGCATGCCGCTGATGATGGCCTGCATCGCCACGTTCTCCACCGTGCTGAACTCGGGCAGAAGGTGGTGGAACTGAAAGACGAAGCCGATCTCGCGGTTGCGGAATGCGGCCTTCTCTTCCGGCGACATGGCCCCCATGTCACGATCGAGAAAATGCAGTTTTCCCCATGTGGGAGTATCAAGAGCACCGAGCAGATGCAAGAGGGTGGACTTGCCGGAACCGGAGGCGCCGACGATGGCGACGGACTCGCCCGCCTCTATGGTCAGGTCGAGGCCCTTCAGGATGACGAGTTCCTCGCCGGGGCCGTCGTATTCCTTGCCTACGCCTTCGAGGCGGTACAGCGGTGTGGATGGTGTCGTCATCATTCGTACCGCAACGCTTCGACCGGTTCGAGGGCCGCAGCCTGCCGCGCCGGGTAGATGGTGGCTAGAAAACAGAGGAGCATGGCAGCGCCGCCCACGGCGGCAAGGTCCGACCACTGGAGCAGCACGGGCAGGTGGTCGATGGAATAGACACCCTGCGGCAACTTGATGAACTGGTAGCGCTGCAACGCCCACGACACGGAGAGCCCCAGCACATAACCGAGCGCAGTGCCGATGGCCCCGATGATGGTACCCTGCAGCATGAATATACGCCGTACCATGCTGCGTGTGGCCCCCATGGACATGAGGATGGCGATGTCGCGCGTCTTCTCCATGACCAGCATGACCAGCGTGGTGACGATGGAGAACGACCCCACCAGCACGATGAGGGCGAGGATGACGAACATGGCCGTCTTCTCCAGCTTGAGCGCGGCGAAGAGGTTGGCGTTCATCTCCATCCAGTTGCGGACATAGTAGGGGTAGCCGCCCGACGCCTTGAGCACGTCCTCGCCGATGACGTCGGCCTTGTAGACGTCATCGACAACGACCTCGATACCCGAGACCTGACCTTCAGGCAGTCCGAGGATGTCGCGTGCGGCGTCGAGAGTCACGAATCCGAGCGAGGAATCATACTCGTACATGCCGGTGGTGAAGATGCCGGCAACCCGGAAGGGACGGATGCGGGGGGCAAAACCCGTGGTGGTCTTCTGCCCGTCGGGAGACAGCAGGTTCACCCTGCTGCCGGTGGTGATGCCGAGTCGGTTGGCGAGTTCCTGCCCGATGATGATGCCGTGCGCACCGTCGGGCCCGGCCGGCAGGTCGCGCAGCCCCCCCCGCGTCATGCGCGAGAGGATGGACAGCACACCCGGTGCCGTCTGCGGGTCGATGCCGCGCAGCACGAGTCCTTTCACGCCATGAGGCGTGGACAGCATGGTCTCGGAGTAGATGAACGGGGTTGCCCCCTTCACGCCGCGCACATCCTGCACGCGCCCCATGAGCTCGCCGACGTCGCGCATGGCGGCGGGCTTTGAACTCATGACGATGACATGGGCATTGGCACCCAGTATCTTGTCGCGCAGGTCTGTGGTGAAGCCGTTCATGACGCCAAGCACGACGATGAGCGACGCCACCCCCAGCCCTACGCCGATGATGGACATGGCGGAGATGACGGAGATGAACGCCTGCTTACGCCGGGCGAATAGATATCGCCCGGCGACGAACAACTCGAAGGACATGTGGTTTTCAGCTCTCCGGCTTCAGCAGCGGAAAGAGGATGACCTCGCGGATGGAGGGCGAGTCGGTCAGCAGCATGACGAGGCGGTCGATACCCACGCCCTGCCCAGCCGCGGGCGGCATACCGTATTCGAGCGCGCGCAGGTAGTCCTCGTCCATGAAATGCGCCTCGTCGTCACCAGCCTCCTTCTCCTTGACCTGGTCCTCGAAGCGCATGCGCTGGTCGACGGGGTCGTTCAATTCAGAGAAGGCGTTGGCGAGTTCGCGCCCGGTGATGAACAGTTCGAAACGGTCGGTGACGTCCGGGTTCTGCTCGTTCCTGCGCGACAGGGGCGAGATGTCGGTCGGGTAGTGGTAGATGAACGTGGGCTGGATGAGCCGGGGTTCCACGTCGAGGTCGAACAGCTTGGCCTGTAGCTTGCCCAGCTTCTCGCCCTGAAGCACCTTCTCGCCACGCTCACGCACGTAGGCACGAACCTTCTCGTAGTCGTTGTAGAACTCGGGGGAATGCCCACCCACCTTCTCAAGCGACTCGTGGAAGGTCAGACGCACCCACTTGCCGGGCGTGAGGTCGACCTCCTGCCCCTGATAGGTGATGACCGAAGAGCCACAGACCTCGCGCGCGATGTGCGAGAACAGCTCCTCGGTGAGGTCCATCAGGTCTTCGAACGTGGCATAGGCCCAGTAGAACTCACACATGGTGAATTCAGGGTTGTGCTGGGTGGATATGCCCTCGTTGCGGAAGTTGCGGTTGATCTCGAAGACCTTCTCGAAACCGCCCACGAGCAGGCGTTTCAGATAGAGCTCGGGCGCGATGCGCATGTAGAGCTGCATATCCAGCGCGTTGTGGAAGGTGACGAACGGCTTTGCCGTGGCGCCGCCGGGGATGGCCTGCATCATCGGCGTCTCGACTTCCATGAAACCGCGGGCTTCGAGGAAGCGCCTGAACTCACGGACGATGATCGTGCGCTTGCGGAAGATGTCGCGGGCCCGCGGCGTGACGATGAGGTCGACGTAGCGCTGGCGATAGCGGATTTCCACGTCCTTGAGGCCGTGATACTTCTCGGGGAGGGGCCGGATGGACTTGGTCAGCAGGCGCACCTCGGTACAGGAGAGCGTGAGCTCGCCCGTCTTGGTGCGAAAGAGCCTTCCGCTCACGCCGACGATATCGCCGATGTCGAGCTTCTTGAAGGTCTTGTAGGCTTCTTCGCCCAGTTCCTCACGCGCGGCATAGCACTGCATGCGCCCCGTGCGATCCATTATATGGAAGAAGGCCACCTTGCCGAACGAACGGTGCGAAACGATGCGCCCCGCCATCGTGAAGGCGGCGTCCACCGTTTCGAGCTCATCAGCATCGAGCCCCTCGTACTCGGCAAGTACCGGTGCGATGTCGTGCTTCTTGATGAAACCGTTCGGGTAGGCCGACACTCCGGCGTCGAGAAGTTCGCACGTCTTCACGACGCGGTTCTTCACCACCTCGTTAAGCTCGTCGCGGGCTTCGAGGCTTTCGAGCATCGGCATGAAATAGTCGGCGTGGGCCGACTTCGTGGGCAATTTGACCTTCTTGCGCTTCGGCTGTTCCTGGATACTCAAGACAGACACTCCGTAGTCTTGGAAATTCGCTCATGTGTCGAATTGGGAAGGGGTATGCCAATTGCGCCCGCCCGTCAAGAAACGCCCCGCCAGCCTGCGTCCTTTATCTTTTTCTCCCGCCCTCCCTCTTTTTTCTTGACCCTCGCCCCCCGACCGAGTATCAAGTGCTCCGCGCCATGAGGCGCCACCTTCCCCGGTGGCTCAATCGGCAGAGCGGGTGACTGTTAATCACTAGGTTGGCGGTTCAAGTCCGTCCCGGGGAGCCAGATGATCTAGGCCTGTAGTAATACAGGCCTTTTTCTTTTTCTGCACCACACTCCCCCCGTAGCACCCGGCAGTCTCGTCATGGGGTTGTGGGGGGACTCTCAGGTTGAGAGAATGCGTCACACAAGCTGAATACGCTCACCTCTCGACGGCCACGGGCAACGGCTGACACATTGCACTCTCTGCATCCCCCTGAAGGCATGGCCTCGGGGGGTCTTTGCATCCTGCCCCCCTGTACACCACCGCCCGAAAAGACACTTCACGTCCGGCCGTTCCGATACGCAGATTGCGCTTCCGGGATAAGACGTTATCCCCATGTGTGATATTTTGACTTTGATTTTCACTTTCATTATTCACAAACATCGAACGACGTAACCACTCGCACGACAGCGTCGTGCACCACCTCCGCTGCAGGACCACACCACATGCCGCTCATTCCCACGCCAGCCTTCCACTCTCCGCAAGCAAGGGCATCGCGCACCGCCGAGGTTCACATCACCCCCCTCCTCGACCGGCAGGGCATGTGCCTTCTTCATGTCGAAGCCCGCGCCGCACATGACGGCCTGCTCATCCAGCCGGGGACGGAAGGGGTGCTCACCTGCCTCATCCTGCACAGTGGTCCCGCACCGTATGGCGAAGGCATCACCCTCTCCAGCGGCATCGCCCGCACCATCTCGATACTTGGCGTAGACAGGGCCCTGTGCCCCGACCTTGCCGACATGCCGCCGGTACTCACCGTGCTGGCAAGCCCCTCGGTGCTGCTTTCATTGCAGGCATGGCATACGGGCGCCCATGATGGCATGTCGCCCACTCGTGCGGCCGCCCGCCTCCTCGACCTCTTGGCCTCCGTCGTGGAGACCGCCCGCTGCGAAGACGAAGACATGCCCCCGGAACATCGCGCCGCGCACATCCTCGCCACGCATCTCGCGTCGCCTCCGCCCATCGACGACCTCGCCCGCATATGCCGCACCAGCAGGGCGACGCTGGCCCGCAGGTTCAGGGCCACCTACGGTACCACCATGCGTGAATACCTGCGGCTTCGCAGGCTAGAAGCGGCCTATCGCCTTCTCGAACGAGAAGGGGTCTCGGTGACGGATGCCGCCTACGCCGTCGGCTACGAGAGTCTGCCCTCGTTCTCGCGCGCCTTCCACGAACACTACGGCAAGGCCCCGGTCATCGTGCGCAACAGGGTGCCTACATACGTTCCGCCTGCCCCCGTGGGGTATGTCTGCCGCCTTCACGACAGTCGCCCCCCATCCCCCGTTCACGACATCCACGACTGACAACGTCGTCCTGTTTTCCGGGGTTCGCCCCGCCACCATAACCCCCGCCCGCCGGGAGGTCTTCGACGACGCCCGAAGGCGACACGAGACCCCACGACGCGGGCAGCCTGCAAGGTGACACCTCATGTCC
Organism: Nitratidesulfovibrio vulgaris str. Hildenborough; assembly: GCF_000195755.1. Taxonomy (NCBI): domain Bacteria; kingdom Pseudomonadati; phylum Thermodesulfobacteriota; class Desulfovibrionia; order Desulfovibrionales; family Desulfovibrionaceae; genus Nitratidesulfovibrio; species Nitratidesulfovibrio vulgaris. Next base: position 2,476,437 of record NC_002937.3, read on the forward strand.
ATGAAACACTCCTCGATGCGTACAGGCGGGACGGCGGCCCTTGCCGCCCTTCTCTGCCTCACAGGTGGATGCCTGCGCGACAGGGCGCCATCGGCACCACCTGCACTGGTCGCCCCCGCTGAATCCACTGCCGTTCCCTATGGCTGGTATGACGGCCGGTGGCCGCATGAACGCCCGCTGCCCCCCCACGAACGCCTCCTGCCACACGACAGCGCACGCTTCGGACGGCTGGCAAACGGGTTGCGGTACGTCATCGTCCCCAACGCCAAACCGGAAGGACGAGTGAGTCTGCATCTCGACGTACAGGCTGGGTCGCTCATGGAGACTGACGAACAACGCGGACTGGCGCACTTCGTCGAACACATGGCCTTCAACGGGTCGCGCAATTTCGCACCCGGCACGCTCATCCCCTTTCTGCAGCACAACGGCATGGCCTTCGGGGCCGACGCCAACGCCCATACCAGCACGGCAGAGACCGTCTACAAACTCGACCTGCCTACCGCCGACACTGCGACCATCGAAAAAGGGTTGCTCATCCTGCGGGATGTGGCCGACGGGCTGCTCATCCTGCCTGAAGAGGTCGAGAAGGAACGCGGCGTCATCCTCGCCGAGAAGCTGGCGCGGGATAACCGCAGAAGTCGCGCGGGCAAGGCCCTGCGAGACGTCCTCTATGCCGATAGCCGCTACGCCTTCGAGACCATCGGCCTCGAGGATGTCGTGCGCCATGCCCGCCCCGAGACGCTGCGCGCCTTCTACGACACATGGTACCGCCCCGAACGCATGGTGCTTGTGGCTGTGGGGGCCGTCACCCCCGCCGACCTCGCGACCATGGTCGAACGTCACTTCGCTGATGTGAAGGCGCGCACCGGCGCACCGGTCATGCCCGCGCCCGGCAACGTCAGGCACGAAGGCGTACACGCAAGCTACGACCCGGAGACGGGAGGCGGCGTGACGGTGAGCGTCACCGCCATGCACACGGCGCGAACCGAGGTCGACTCCATGAGCCTGCAACGCCGCAGACTGGCAGAGGCCGTCGCCACCAGCGCGTTCCAGAAGCGGTTGCTGCGCCTCGCCTCCACGCCCGGTGCGCCCGTCCTTGGCGGTCATATGGCCATGCCCGTCGGTTTCGAGATGTTCGAGACCGCCACCATCACCATGCGTGCCCGTGGCGAAGACTGGCGCAACGCGCTGACGACCGCAGAGACGGAACTGCGCCGGGCCCTCGAACACGGCTTCACGCAAGACGAGTTCGAGAACGCGCGACGCGTGTGCGAGGGGCTTTTCACCACCATGCGCCGTGAGAAGGCCAATCGCACCAACAGCGACATCGCCGCAGAGGCCGTGGCCTGCTTCAACGCCGACAGGGTGTTCCAGTCCACAGACCAGACCTGCGACCTCTACCTGAACATGCTCTCCAGCCTCACCCGAGGCGAGGTCGAAGAGGCATTCCGCCGCCGCTGGGACACAGGCAACAGGATGTTGCACCTCTCCGGCATGGCAGGCGTGGAGAACGCCCCGGCGCGCCTTGTCGAGGCGTGGGCCGAGAGTACCGCACACGCTGTCGAAGCACCGCGTGACAGCGTCGCTACGGCCTTCCCCTACCTTGCCGAACCCACCCTGCCCGCGCTCGTGTTGCACGACTCCTCGCGCCAGTTGCCGGAAGGCCCGGCCCTTCGCACCGTACGCCTCGACAACGGCCTCACCCTGCACATGGCCGTCACGCCCTACGAGAAGGGACGCTTCAGCCTTTCGCTGTTCCACGGTGACGGGCTGGACGGTCTGGACGATGCGACCTACGCGGTGGCACGCGCCACCGAACGCACCCTCCGTGAAGAGGGAGTGGGACGTCTCTCGCGCGAGGCCACACGCGACCATCTCGGCTGGAGGCATGTGAAGGTGGAGACGGACTACCGCGACGACGCCTTCACCATCAACGCCAGCGGCCCCGGTGAGGAACTCGACGCCGTCACCGCCGCCCTGTGGACGCAATACACCGACCCCACCCCCACGAAGGCAGGACGGGCGCGGGCCATAGAGGGACTTGAAGCAGGCAGGGACGAACGCGAGAACACCGTCGAAGGCGTTGCCCCTCACCGCATTCGCGCCTTCCTCTACGGCGACGCCCGCCGCACCGCACCTCTTGACGGCCGGGATGTGGCCCGTGTGCCGCTCGACGCCATGAGCGACTTCGCCCTTGCCCGCACGTCCACGCCTCCTCGCACCATCGTGGCAGTGGGAGACTTCGACCCCGAACGTCTCATCGAACGGGTGCGCCATCTCTTCGCCATGCCAGCACCCGTGCCTGCCTCCCACGAGGCACCGCATGAGGCCATCCGCTTCCCCGCCGGGGCACGGCGCACCGTCGAAGTGGCCGACCCCGATGGCAAAGCGCACCTCGTGGTGGCGTGGCGGCATGACCTTGAGGACGAATCAGACCAGCGCGCGCTGGCCATCCGCCACCTGACAGCATCATGGCTCAACGAAGTGCTGCGCGAAGAGGTGCGAGAGGCCATCGGCGCCTCATACTCCCCCTCCGGGCGCTATCGCCATGACCAGGAACGCGGGGGCTTCGGCACCTATGTCGCCTCGATTCGCACCGATGCGGCACTGGTCGACAAGGTACGGCGGGCCGTGCGCGAGGCGGCCCAAGGGCTGGCGAAGGGCGAAGTGCCCCCCGGCACGGCTGCGCGCCTGCGCGCACCGGTACTCAACGCCATCACCAAGGCCCGCGACTCGAACACCTACTGGCAGCGCATCATCGAAGCCGAAGTCCTGCGCGGCAGACCGGCGGCCCGCCATGCCGAAGCCTTCGCCAAGGCACTGGGCACCGTCACCGATGCCGACATCGCTGCGGAAGCACGCGCCGTCTTCGCCACAAGAAGTGCCGAACTCGCCATCACGGGCAAGGCACCTGCGACAAAGCCCGGCGGCAAACCCTCCAAGGCTGCGGTCTCCCGAAAGATACCCGCCGGGACCACAACCGAAGAAACAGCCCAAGGAGTAGCCCGATGAGCGGCACGACGATGATCGAATGCCGGGGCCTGCGCCACGACTACGGCGAACGCCCCGTGCTGCACGGGCTGGACTTCACAGTGGAAGAGGGCGGGGTGTTCGGCCTTCTGGGCCGCAACGGCGCGGGAAAGAGCACCACCATCAACATCCTCATGGGATTCCTGCGTCCCACGGGCGGACAATGCAGCGTGTTGGGTGCACCCAGCCATGCCCTGCCCCCTGCCGTCCGTGCTGACATCGGCCTGCTGCACGAGGGGTTCATCCAGTACGACTTCATGACCATCGCCGAACTCGAACGCTTCCATGCGCCGTTCTATCCCCGGTGGGACAGTGGCGTGCTGCGCGAAGTGGTGGAACGCCTCGACCTGCCCATGGGCAGACGCCTTGGCCGCATGTCATGCGGTCAGCGGGCACAGGTGGTGCTGGGACTCATCATGGCCCAGAATCCGCGCCTCATGCTGCTGGACGACTACTCCATGGGGCTGGACGTGGGCTATCGCAGGCAGTTCATCGACATGCTGCGCGCCTACGTCCGCGAACGCGGCACCACCGTACTGCTCACCTCCCATGTTGTGCAGGAACTCGACCGCCTCGTGGACAGGATGGTCGTGCTGCAACGGGGCAGGGTCGCAGCCGACTGCACCAGAGCCCTGTTCATGGAGACCTACCGCCGCTACCGGCTGCCACTCTCCGAAGCCGTCCTGCGCCTTGTCCCCGACGGCATCATCCTCGACACCGACGACGATGCGGAAGGCGTGACGCTCTTCGCCGCAGCCGCCCCGGAGAGGATGCGCTCACATCTCGCATCGCTGGGCATCGCCTGCGATGCACTCACCGACGTGGCCCTCACCTTCGAGGACGCCTTCGTAGCCCTCACCACGGCCCGCCGTCTGCCCGCATGACAAGGAGAAAGCCCCCCATGCTGCGCGCACTTCTCTACAAGGAATGGATCAAACTCCGCTACGCGGGATGGCTGGCCCCTGCCGCCATCCTTCTCGGACTGGGCGATGCGTGGCTCAAACTGCGCGGCGTCCGCAACAACCACGGCCCTGTCGACCTCTGGAACATGCTGCTCTTCAAACAGACCATCTTCTTCGAGACCCTGCTACTGACTCTGCCCCTCGCGGGCGTATGGCTTGCCGCCGTACAGTATCGCCCCGAATGCGCGGGCAGACGCCTGCGCCTCGCCCTGCACCTGCCCGTGCCCCATCGCACGGCCCTCTACGCCCCGGCGGCGGTGGGCCTTGCGCTGCTCACGCTGGCGGGCGGGCTGGCACTGGGCGGTTTCGCCCTCATCCTCTGCGTTTACGGAATGCCCGCCGAACTTGCCGCGCCCATCGTCCGCACGGCACTGCCCGCGTTGCTGGCGGGGCATGTGGCCTACTTCGCCACCGCCGCCGCACTGGCTGACACCCGCATGATTCGCCGTTGCGTCATCGGCTGCGCCGGTCTCGCCTACGCACTGCTGTTGCTGAAGACCTACGGCTACGACGCCATGACGGGCAGCCTCGGCTGGTACGCGCTGGCGTCCCTGCCATGGATTCTGCCGCTGGAGGCCGCCGCGCTGCGCCTCAAGGAGGGAGCATGACACTCTCACCCGCCCGCCTCGCCTGCGCGGTGGTCACCGCCATGTCGCTTTTCTGGTTCATCCCCGATGTGTACCGCCGTGCCACCAACCCCGAAAAAGTCAGGGCCACCGCCTACTACAGCGCGGTGGAAGAACGCTTCATGGTGCGCACCGACACCTTCACGGGCGCAGGCTATGCCGACGAGTCCGGCAACCCGCTGGAAGCCCCGGCCTTCAAGGAACGGCTGCCTTTCCTGTATTTTGCCGAACTTGAGAAGCAGGGTCGCTTTCCCGCCACCGTTGCCGGAGTGCCCGTGACGGCGCAGGATGCGCGCAACGCCCTGCAGACGGTGCAACTCTCGCCGCGCATGTGGAACCTGCCGAAGATGCCGCTCAATGTGCTGCTGGACGCAGCCCCCGCCGGGGCGCACCTCTCGCTGCCGCCCGACATCTTCCGCATCACGGGTACCGGACTCGACTTCATCCGCTGCGCCGACGGCAGCCTCGACACCGCCAAGACCGCCAGATTCGCCGAAGCCCTGCGCACAGCGGACGTGCGCTTCCCGTTGCGCGGCCTCGGGTCGAACCCCAACCCGCTCAAGCCCTTCGACGAAGGCTGCCTGCTGGTGGACGCCGAAGGCCGCGTGTTCAGACTCGCCATGCACAAGGGCGAACCCCGGTGCAGGGCAACGGGCCTCGCCATCGACGGCGAAGTGAAGGCCATCACCGTCGAGGAACACCCCCGCCGCGCCTTCGTGGGCACCATCGTCACCGGCGATGCCGTACACCTCGTCACCTACGACGACACGCTGGTGAGGCTGCCGCTGGAAGGCTTCGACGCGGCAGGCAGTTACGCCGTGCTGCGTAGCGACCCGCTCAATGTCACCCTCGCCTCCGCCGACCTGCGCGACCGTCTCACGCAGCCCACGCGCTACATCGCCACAGACGCACAGTACAACCCGGTGCACACCTTCGACCTGTACTTCCCCGCTGAGGCCAGAAGCCGCATCGAAGCCGCGCAGATTGCCGGGTCGGAGCTTTCTCCGCTGGCCTTGCGACAATTCGCCCCTGAAGAAGGTCGTGTGCTCTTCCGCATGGAACCCGCCGCATCGCTGCCTCTCGCCGCACTGGGCTGCGCACTATCGGTCGCCCTCCTCGTGCTGGTGCGCAGGCGCACTCGCACAGGTCTGCACTGGGGCGAGACACTCTTCGTCGCCGCGACGGGACTGCCGGGCCTTGCCGGGGTGCTGGTCTTCGGCCCGCTGGCGACCCCGAGTGAAAGCCTCACCCTTGGCAAGAACACGCCCACTGACGATGGACCCGAGAGACTGAACGGGTTCAAGAAGACGGGCTGCGCCTCCTGCTGTAGCGGCAACAAATGAGAATGAAATCCCATATCGTGAGGAGGCATCGAATGAGACACATGGCAACACTGGCGCTCTGCGCCCTGCTCGCCATGCCGGAAGGGGCAGTCGCCGCCCCGACCACCATGCCCGCAACGCCCGCACAGGCGGAGTCGGCTGGCAAGGCTGCGAAGACCCCATCGGCCAACACCACCAAGCCCGGAGCGGCCAACGCCACACTGCCCGCGCCCGCAACTGCGCCCGCGTCCGGCCCGGCGACTGGCCCGGCGACTGGCCCAGCAACCGGCACGTCGTCCACATCGGCGTCGGAGGTCTACAGACTCGACCCGTTGCGCGTCTCGGGCGAGACGCAGCAGATGGGCAAGACCGTCATCGACGGCGAAAAACTCAACAGCCTGCCCTCACCGGGCCGCACCATCAACGACGCACTCCGCACCCGTTCGGACGTGCAGTTCGATGAAGGCGCGTACTCATCGACCCAAGGGGGCGAGATACGCCCGCCGCGCGTCTCCATCGCAGGCAGCCGCCCGTATGAGAACAGCTACGTCATCGGCGGCATCTCCACCTCCAACCGCATCGACGCCTCGGGCGAAGACAGAAGCACGGCCGACGGCGTGGCACCCACGGGCGAAGCCCAGTCGTTCTATATCGACACCGACCTGCTGGATGGTGTCACCCTCTTCAACAACAACATCCCCGCCGAATACGGCGGCTTCACGGGCGGCATGGTCAAGGCCGACATCCGCGACCCGCGCATGGACGGGGTGCATGGCTTTCTCAAGTATCGCCACACCCGCGACAACTGGGCGCACATCACCGCCCCCGACATGCCAAGCGGGACGACACAGGTCGACAAGCAGGACCGATTCCAGCGGCACGACGGTTCCGTAGCCGCGGAAGGGCCGCTGACTGAACGACTCGGGGTCATCCTCAACTACAGCGTGAAGCACTCCGTCATCCCCATGGAGACGGCGTGGGGTTCGCCCAAGGACCAGTACCGTACCAACGAGAACTTCATCAGCAAGCTGGCGTTCATGGATGACGGGCCGTTCAAGGGGTCGTTCACCCTGGGCTACGCGCCCTACCAGCGCGAGATGTACATCTCGAGCAGACTCGACAGCGACTTCTCCGTGGACGGAGGCGGCTTCTTCACCGCCCTTGACGGGACCTACGACTTCGGCCCCGTGGCGTGGAAGAACACGCTGGGCTTCTCGCGTAGCGAACTGTCACGCTACGGAACCGGTGATGTGGCAAGCACATGGCTGCGCTACAAGACCATCGGTGGGTCGCGCTTCGATAGTGCCTATGCCACGTGGGGCAAAGGCACCTCCGCCATGGAAGGCTCCATGGGCGACTATGAACAGTCGCAGGACGATGTGTCATGGAAGAGCATCCTCGACTTCGACCCGGTCCACACGGGCGTCCTCTCGCACGTGTTCCAGACGGGCATCGAGGTGCAGCATACCGACGCCTCGACCGACTCAACTGGCTATACCGCCTACTACAACCCCTCCATCCCCAACAGTCAGGCCGACCGCGACAAGATACCCGCCGGGCCGGGCAACGTCGCAGGGGAACAGTTCGCGCAGAACAAGACGGTGGAGGATGCCTACAGCCGCTCGGCCTCCATGAACAGCTACGCATGGTTCGGGCAGGACACCATCGAAATAGGCCGCCTGACGCTGCGGCCCGGTCTGCGCGTCTCGCATGACGACCTGACCGGGAACATCGACCCGGCGTGGCGTTTCATGGCCGACCTCGACGTCTTCGATGACGACGTGGTGCACCTCATCGGCGGTGCCAACCGCTACTACGGTTCGCAGATGCTCGCCTACGCCCTGCGCAAGGACAGCGGTCTTGCCAGATACAAGCGCAGCTTCACCGGGGGCAACCTTGGCGACTGGGTCTACGACAAGACCACCGGCGGCAAGAACTACGACCTCGACGAACTCGACACCCCCTATTCCGACGAACTCATGGCGGGCGTCACCCTCAAGGCGTTCGACACCCGCTTCGGGATGCGCGCCGAATCGCGCAAGCACCGCGACCAGTTGCGCACGACTCTCGACACCAATGGCGCTACCACGCTGAACAACAGCGGCAAGACGGACTACTGGGGCGTGACATGGACGGTGGAACGCGACTTCAACACCGAACACATGGGCGACCACACCGTTGAACTCGGCATCACCCGTTCCAACACCAAGAGCGACGGCACCGACTTCGACAGTTCGTTCCTCAACGGCGACACGGGGTCGGTCATCGAGTGGGAGAAGGTCTACTTCGAAGGTTCCCTCGTACCGCGCAGCAACCTGCCCGCCTCCAACTACAACCGTCCGTGGGTGGGCACCCTCACCCACACCGCCCGGTTCATGGATGACGACGCACTGCGATGGTTCAACGTGCTTCGCTACAAGGGGCCGGGCACCGACCTCGTGCGTACGGGCACCTTCACCGACACCGACGGACTTCGCTACGACGCCTACGAAGCGCGCACGTTCAGCGACAGCGTCACCGTCGACACCGCCGTGGAATGGGACGCCCTGCGTCATGAGGACCACGTGCTCACCCTCACCATGGAGGTGAGCAACCTCTTCGACCAGAAGAGCAACGTCGATTCGTCCACTGGCTATGTCATGGGCCGGCAATACTACGCCGGATTCAAATACACCTTCTGATGTTTACAGCCGTGCCGCGCCCGAAAGGGCGCGGCACCCCGGAGACTGCCTCATGTCCGCCCTGCCGCGCCTGCACCCTCGCGCCCACGTATTCAGCGGCCTCACCGCCCTCATGTTATGTCTCGCCACCGCCATCGCCCCCGCCATGGCGGGTGTCCGCACACATGCCCTCACCCTTGCCGGGGCCGTACCCGCACTCTCAACGGGCTTCGCACACATGCCGCATGTGAACCCCGAGGCACCCAAGGGAGGCACATTGCGCCTTGGCGTCATCGGCGGCTTCGACAGCCTGCATCCCTTCATCATGCGTGGCATCCCCGCCGCACAACTGGGGCTGACCTACGAGACGCTGGGCGAGACCGTACCCGGTGAGGACGGCGTCATCTACGGCCTGCTGGCCGAGAGTTTCGAAGAGTCCGCAGACGGCGGGCATCTGGTTTGCCACCTCGCACCCGCGGCACGCTTCGCCGACGGGCACCCCGTCACCGCCGCCGACGTGGTCTTCTCGTTCGAGATGCTCACCCGCCACGGGTCGCCCTTCTACCGGGACTACTACGCCGGGGTCGGCACCGTGACCGCGGTGGACGCCCGCACCGTGCGCTTCGACTTCACATCGCGCCACAACGCCGAACTTCCCTACATCGTGGCCCAGTTGCCCGTGCTGCCCCGTCACTGGTGGCAGGGGCGCGACTTCACCGCACCGCAAGCCGAAGCCGCACCGGGCAGCGGCCCGTACCGCGTACGCGAGGCACGCCCCGGTTCAGGCATCACCTACGAACGCGTTCCGGGATGGTGGGGGGCGAAGCTTCCCATCAACAGGGGCCGCTACAATTTCGACGTCATCCGCTGCGACTACTACCGCGACACCACCGTGGCACGGCAGGCGTTCCTCGCCGGAGAGTTCGACCTGTGGAACGAGAACACCATCAAGGACTGGTTCGCCTCGTACGACGTGCCCTCCGTCCGCGAAGGGCGCATCACCCGCGAGGAGATTCCCCACGGCAGGCCCGAGGGCATGGGCGGCTTCGTCTTCAACACGCGCCGTGCCATCTTCGCCGACGTGCGCGTCCGCCGTGCCCTTGCCATGTGCTTCGACTTCGAATGGACGAACCGCGCCCTCTTCCACGACGCCTACAGACGTTACGACAGCTTCTTCTCCAATTCTCCGTTCGCAGCCACCGGCACCGCCACCGAAGGCGAACGCGCCCTGCTGCGCGAAGTGTCCCCCGAAAGGGCCGCCATGCTCTCCGGCCCCCCCCCTCTGCCCGCCACGCACGACGGCAGCGGCGACATCCGCCCCGTCCTGCGCGACGCCCTGCGCCTGATGCACGACGCGGGCTGGAACCTGCGCGACGGACGCCTTGTCGATGCCTCGGGCAGGCCCTTCAGGTTCACGCTGCTGCTCTCGTCCAAAGGTCTGGAACGCGTGGTGCTGCCCTTCAGACGCAACCTCTCGCGCCTCGGCGTGGAGATGGATGTGCAGGTGGTCGACCAGACGCAGTACGTCTCACGGGTGCGTGCCTTCGACTACGACATGGTGCATGCCACCATGCGCCAGTCGTCGAATCCCGGTAACGAACAGCGTGCCTTCTGGACGACGGCGGCAGCGGACGCACCGGGGTCGCGCAACTACGCGGGCGTGCGCGATACCGCCGTCGACGCACTGGTCGAACGCATCATCGCCGCACGCGACGCCGCCACCCTGCGCGACGCCGTCCACGCCCTCGACCGGGTGCTGCTGCACGAGCACTACGTCGTCCCCGGCTGGTACAGCGACAGGCAACGCATGGCCTACTGGAAGACCCGCGTGGCGCACCCCGCCTTCACCCCGCGTGGGGGCATCGACCTGCACTCGTGGTGGGCCGTATCCGGCGATGACACGCAGGCCAAGGGTGTTCCGGCCAAGCCGGCACAGGGCGACGGTACTCAGGCTGATGCGGCCCGCAGCACACCCGCAACGGAGACACGCTGATGCGCGCCCGACAGTCATCCCACGGCGGGGCATGGGGCTACATGCTGCGCCGCCTGCTGCTGGTGCTGCCCACGCTTCTCGGCATCGTCACGATCAACTTCTTCGTGGTGCAACTGGCCCCCGGCGGCCCGGTGGAACAGTATATCGCCCGTCTCGAAGGTGATGGCGCCGCCTACATGGAACGCATCGGCGCAGGTGATGGCGGCGACATGCAGCCCGCAGCCGACGACGGGACAGCCGCCTACAAGGGGGCGGCAGGACTCAGCCCGCAGGCTGTGGAGGCCATCCGCCGACAGTACGGCTTCGACCGCCCCATCCTCGAACGCTACGTCACCATGCTGGGCGACTTCGCCCTGTTCAGGTTCGGCGACAGCCTCTTCAAGGGGCGCAGCGTCATCGACCTCGTAGGTGACGCCATGCCCGTATCGCTGTCGCTGGGACTCTGGAGCACCCTCGTCATCTATGCCGTCTCCATCCCGCTGGGCATGGCGCGTGCGCTACGTCGCGGCAGCCGATTCGACACCATGAGCGGCATCGCCGTCATCGCGGCACACGCCATCCCCGCCTTTCTGCTGGCGGTGCTGCTCATCGTGCTCTTCGCCGGGGGCAGCTACCTGCAATGGTTCCCGCTGCGGGGGCTGGTGTCGCCGGGGCACGACGCGCTGCCTTTCGGGGCACGGGTGCTCGACTATGCGCACCACATGGTGCTGCCCGTGACCGCCATGGTCGTGGGCGGCTTCGCGGGGCTGACCAGCCTGACGCGCAACGCCTTTCTCGACGAACTCGGCAAGGCCTATGTGGAGACGGCCCTCGCCAAGGGCCTCACGCGCAAGGCCGTGTTGTGGCGGCACGTCTTCCGCAACGCCATGCTGCTGGTCATCAGCGGGCTTCCCGGTGCCTTCGTGCGGGTGTTCTTCACCGGTTCGCTGCTCATCGAGACCATCTTCTCGCTCAACGGTCTCGGACTCATGGGGTTCGAAGCCGCCATGCAGCGCGACTACCCTGTCATGTTCGCCTCTCTCTATGTCTTCACGCTCATCGGTCTGACGGCATCCCTTGCCGGAGACATGCTCTGCATGGCCGTTGACCCGCGCATCGACTTCGAAAGGAGGGCGGCATGACCACCGCACAACGACGCTGGAACGCCTTTCGGCGCAACGGGCGGGCGTGGTGGTCGCTGGTGTTCTTCGTCACACTGTTCTGCCTGAGCCTCTGCGCCGAAATCATCGCCAACGACAGACCCCTGCTGGTGATGGTGCATGGCAGGCTGCACTCTCCGGTGCTGCACGACTACACCGAACGCGACTTCGGCGGCGAATTCGACACCCCCGCCGATTTCCGCGACCCGCTGCTCACCGCCTACATCGATGCCCACGGCTGGGCACTCTGGCCCCCGGTGCGCTTCGCCGACGCCACCATCAACTACGACGCCCCCGCCGTGCCCGCCCCGCCCGGTGGCGGCAACTGGCTGGGCACCGACGACCAGGGGCGCGACATCCTCGCACGGCTTCTGTACGGCTTCAGGCTTTCGGTACTGTTCGGGCTGGCACTCACCCTTGCCGGGTCGGTGACGGGCATCGCAGCCGGGGCGGTCATGGGCTACCGGGGTGGAAGGCTCGACCTCTTCGGCCAGAGGATACTGGAGATATGGTCGGGTATTCCCGTGCTCTACCTGCTCATGCTGGTGGGCAGCATGTTCCGCATGACGTTCTGGACACTACTCGGGGTGATGCTGCTCTTCGGGTGGATGCGCCTCGTGCCCGCGGTGCGCACCGAGTTCCTGCGAGGGCGCAACCTCGACCACGTGCGGGCGGCACGCGCCCTTGGCGTACCCCAATGGCGCATCATGCTGCGCCACGTGCTGCCCAATGCCATGGTCGCCGTCGTCACCTTCCTGCCTTTTCAGTTGAACGGTTCCATCGTGGCACTCACGTCGCTCGACTTTCTCGGCTTCGGCCTGCCGCCGGGGTATCCGTCACTCGGTGAACTGGTGGCGCAGGGACGCGCCAACCTCCACGCCCCGTGGATAGGATGCTCGGTCTTCGGGCTGCTTGGCGGCACCCTGATGCTTCTCGTCTTCATCGGTGAAGGCGTGCGCGACGCGCTCGACCCTTCGGTGACAAACCCCGCCCCCTCCCCACGGAGATGACCACCATGACCCACGACCTTCTGCATATCGAAGACCTGCACCTCGCCTTCGGCGGGAGTGCCCATCCCCCTGCCGCGTCGGGCCGCGCCGTCCTGCACGGTGTGGGCCTCACCATGCGCCGGGGAGAGATACACGCACTGGTGGGCGCCAGCGGTTCGGGCAAATCGCTCACGGCAAGGGCCGTCCTCGGACTGCTGCCTCCCGGCGCACGCCTGACCCACGGCAACATCCGCTTCGAGGGGGCGCAACTGGCCCATGCTCCCGAATCCGCCCTGCGTGCCCTGCGGGGCGACCGCATCGGCATGGTCTTCCAGGACCCGCTTTCGAGCCTCAACCCCCTGCACACCATAGAACGGCAAGTGGCTGAACCGCTGGCCATCCACAAGGGCATACGCGGCCCCCGTGCACGGGCGCGGGCACTTGAACTGCTCGACATGGTGGGACTCGACGAACCTGAGGCACGACTCGCCAGCTACCCGCACCAGCTTTCGGGCGGGCAGAGGCAACGCGTGGCCCTTGCCATGGCACTGGCCAACGACCCGGCACTGCTCATCGCCGACGAACCCACCACGGCCCTCGACACCACGGTGCAGAGCCAGATACTGCGCCTCATCGACACCCTGAGGCACCGTCTCGGCATGGGCGTCCTCATCGTCAGCCACGACCTCGGCGTGGTCCGCAGCCTTGCCGATGTCATCCATGTCATGGACGCCGGGTGCATCGTGGAGAGTGCCCCGACGACGCGCATCTTCTCCGCCCCCGCCTCGCCGGTGACCCGCGCGCTTCTCGGGGCCGAAGGCCCCTCCGGGCCCGCCCCGCTGCCAGAGACCACGGCGACTCAACCCGCCCTGCTTGAAGCCCGCGACATGGGAGTGACCTTCACACGCCAGAGGGGTCTCTTCGGTCTGCGCAAGACCGGGCATGACGCCCTCGTCTCGGCCTCGTTCACGCTACGGCGCGGGGAGTGCCTCGGCGTGGTGGGTGAAAGCGGTTCCGGCAAGAGTACGCTGGCCCTCGCCGTATTACGGCTCATCGCCTCGCGTGGCCGCGTGACGCTGGACGGTCAGCGACTCGACACGCTGGACGAAGAAGCCCTGCGCCCGCTGCGCCGCAAGGTGCAGGCCGTCTTTCAAGACCCCTTCTCCGCACTCAACCCCCGCATGACCGTGGCCGAAAGCATCGCCGAGGGGCTGACGACCCACTTCCCCGACCTGCGTGGAAGGCAGGGCCTCAAGGCCATGCACGACAAGACGCTCGCCGCCCTTGATGAAGTGGGACTCTCCGACGACTTCATGCAACGCTACCCGGGCGAACTCTCGGGGGGGCAATGCCAGCGGGTGGTCATCGCACGGGCACTGGCCCTGCGCCCCGAGGTTCTCGTGCTGGATGAACCCACCTCATCGCTCGACCGCGCCCTTCAGTTTCAGGTGGTGGCCCTGCTGCGCGACCTGCAACTCCGGCATGGCATGGCCTGCCTCTTCATCACCCACGACCTTTCTCTGGTGCGCAGCTTCTGCCACCGTGTGATGGTGCTCCACCGTGGGCATGTGGTCGAGGCCGGCCCCACGCCCGTGGTACTCGACGCCCCTGCCACCGCCACCACGAGGGCACTGGTCGAGGCTGCACTCGGCTGTGCACCGGCATCTGCCTCCGGCCTGTCCGCCGCGACAGCCGAGCCTACCGGCCTCATGGTCGGACGTCCCCGCTTTGCGGAGATGACACCGGCACACGACGCCGCCACCCCATCAAACAGACGACCGCGTTCCGACGCGGCAGGAGCCTGATTCATGGAAATCATCGAACTCTACTCCCACGCCACTCCTGTGGCACGTGCGGTCATGGCGGTGCTGGTGGTCATGTCCGTGGTCAGCTGGTCCATCATCGTCCGCAAGGCCCTGCTCTTCCGCAGCATCGAAGGACGTCTCGACGGGGCCATACACCGGCTTGAAGCGTGTGACGGCATCGCCGAGGCCATGTCGCGTTTCAAGGGCCATGCCGACAACACCGTGTGGCATCTGCTGCGTACCGGCTACCGAGAGTACATGCGGCTGCTGCCCCGCCGCGCCCCGGCTGAGGTCATCGCCGACAACGTGCGCCGGGCCATGCGCCACGCCGTCGCGGAAGAGACAGGACGCCTCGGTTCGCAACTGCCCCTGCTTGCCACCACTGCCAACACCGCCCCGTTCATCGGTCTCTTCGGCACTGTATGGGGCATCATGGATGCGTTCCACAAACTGGCGGGGGCCAAGACAGCGGCCATCGCCTCTGTCGCACCCGGCATCTCTGAAGCACTCATCGCCACGGCTGTGGGTCTTGGCGTCGCCATTCCCGCGGCCATCGGCTACAACCTGCACATGACCCGCGTGCGCCGTGTTCAGGCACGGCTCATCAGCCTTGCGGGACTCACCCTCAACACCATCATGCTCGAAACCGCCCCACTGCCTGCTGCGGAAAACGGAAAACCAACGGCCACTGACGGGGCCGAAGCCCCCGCCACGGCACGAAGGCACGACGCGGCATCCCTGACGCCCGCACAGCCCGTCACGTCGGACACGACAGACGCAGCCCTTGCTGTGAGCGGGGGTAACGGAACGGGCGGGACCGCGGGGTCGAGCGTGTGCAGCCCCTCCATCGAGACCGGAAGCTTGGCGGCACCAGCGTCACAGAAGGTCGTAGCGGGGCAGGTGCCATTGCACGCCGTGCGCGGCGGAAAGGAAGGGCGTGATGCATCTCTCGCCTGATGACGACGGTGTCGTCTCCGAAATCAACGTCACGCCGTTCGTGGACGTGATGCTGGTGTTGCTGGTCATCTTCATGGTCACCGCGCCCATGATGCAGTCGGGCCTCGACGTGGAATTGCCCAAGACCACCACGGTGGAGGCCGTGCCCGAAGACACGCCGCACGTCGTCCTCAGCATAGGGGCCGATGGACGACTCATGCTGGATGAGACCGACACCACAGACGATGCGCTCCCTTCGCTGCTCACTGAACGGGTCACCACGCCGGGCCGGACGCTCTTCCTGCGGGCCGATGCGGGCGTCCCCTACGGAAGGGTCGTGCGGGTGCTGGGACTCGTACGGGGGGCGGGCGTCTCCAGGATGCACGTCATGGCGGAAGAGGAGGAGGCCGGGTCATGAACGGATGGTGGGACAGAGGCACCGGCATTGCCGTGGCACAGCATCTCGTCCTCGTGGGCTTTCTCCTGTTCGGCCTCGCGTCCGGTGGCGACGGCAAGCTTGAAGGTGATGGCGTGGGTGGCGGTAGCCAGCTGATGGAACTCTCTCTCGGCGGCCCGGGCATGCCTGTATCCAAGCCCGCGCGTGCTGCACAGGCAACACAGCCCCCCCCTGCGGCCCGCCCTCCTGCCGCCCAGACGCCGACAACGCGCCCGCGCCCCGACGAAGCGACGGCGGTCAGCCCACGCAAGCGCCGCGTCGAAGCGAAGCCGCGTCCAAAGAAGGAAACTCCACGCCGTGAGGTCGCACAGCGTGCCCCCGTGCCTCGCGCCGAAGAGAAGCGGACAGTGGATACGCAGCCGACGCAAACGACGTCCACGACCACCGCGCCCGAGTCGTCACACGAGGGTGACAGTGCAGTGGCGAACACGGCACACGCAGGGGTGCCCGGCACAGGCACGACTCCCGGAAGCGGTGGGCCGGAGAAAGGCATGGCCTATGGCACTGGAGGCGGGACAGGCGGCGGGTCGACGGCACACGCGGGTACAGGCGGAGAAGGTCTTGGCGGCACGGGGGCAGGCACAGGCGGATACGACCGTGGGCCTCGCGCCGTGTACACGCCGCGTCCGCCCTACCCCCGCGAGGCCCTGCACAAGGGTGCCGAAGGCGTGGTCATGGTACGCCTGCTTCTCGACCCTTCGGGACGGGTGGTGCAAAGCCGCATCGCCGGGGGTGACATGGCAGACATCTTCGCCGAAACCACGCTGGAGACGGTGGAACGCTGGCGTTTCAAGCCCTGCGGCAGACAGGGGCGCAACGTGTCATGCGAGGTGGAGATTCCCGTGGAGTTCCGCATCGACCGCTGACGGTCGCCATGGCATGGCGGCCCCACGGCCCGATATCGGATGGCACGGCGGGGATGCCGAAGATACGGCACGCAGACAGTTGCGCCCTACCCGGCTAAGACACGGATGAAGGCAGACCGCCCGGAACATCTTCACTCCGTAGGCTTGCCCCACGGGTCAGAGTACACCGCCCCCCAAGAACGGCGCAAACACTGAGAGGATTCTACGACTTAATCGCCACCTACGCTTGACAAACAGGACACTTCACCATAAACAGCTGCTTCGCCGCATGTCGGCGACATTCCCCGGTGGCTCAATCGGCAGAGCGGGTGACTGTTAATCACTAGGTTGGCGGTTCAAGTCCGTCCCGGGGAGCCAGAATGATTTAGGCCTGTAGAAATACAGGCCTTTTTCAGTATATGTGCAAAGAACTACAAAACGTCCATTCTGATCATCAGCAAGGACACTCTTAACGAATAACACCTCGCAATAAAGTCATAACGTCTTCAGCTTACAACAAGGAACTCAATCAAGCTATCCATAGATGCAATTCAACCGTCAAATTGCATCCTCTTCTTACGCAAAAAAGAATAGGTATATTCAAGCAAAAATGACCATGCGCAGCTGTATAGTCTGCCATGGTCATTTTTGATTCACAGCATCTTTCATGCAACTCTGATATGCTTCAGCGATCTGTCACATGGCATGTTCGTCTTTGACGGAAGAGCACCTATACGGTTATGACCACTGACAAAACACACTCTGTACCTGTCTGCTGGACGTCAAGGCGTGTTCCTTGCCATGGCAGGCTGCGTATGGGCAGTACATGCACTGATATCACACCATGAGGTAGGGCCATGAGCACAATCGAGAAGATCATCGAAGAATTCGGAGAACGCACCGGCATTGCAGGATTCGCACTCGACGCAGACGGCACCTGCGTGCTTAGCTTCGACGACATCGTGGTGAATCTGGAACTTGTCCGCGACAAGGCACGGCTTTATGCCTTCACAGTCATCACCCTGATGCCCGACGATGATGTTCAGGCGATGGCGCTATGCCGCTATGCTCTCGAGCAGAACCTCAGCCTCGCCATCAGCGGGGCTGGCATACTGGGACTCAGCCAACAGCATGGGCTTCTCTTCGCCAACGCTATTGGCACCGAACAGCTTGACCTCACGGCCTTTGAAGCCTTCCTTGAAACCCATGTGAATGTCAGCGAGGGACTGCGGCAAGCCACGCAAGCCATAGGTGCCGAGACTCCCGCAACCGATGCGGCTATATTGCAGGGGATGGCGTTGCGGGTCTGATTCGCAAGTGGCACGCCTTTCGCTATTGCGACACTGTTCTGGCTGTGCCACCCCGCAGCCGATGTTTCACTTCTGACAATGCGTCCACTCCATCCATCAAAGAGAGGTTGCCATGAATGGCAATTTGCAAGCCCTTGGACTACTGCGAAACCAGTTCGAAACCATCGGGGCGGAGCATGTGCGCTCTGACGGTGATGCGCTCGTGGCTGGCACTCGCGGTGCATTCGGTCGTGCCGTCAACTGGCTACGGTCCATCGGCAAAGGTGATGCCGCACAGAACAACCGTGCAGTGGTCGGCAACCTTGTGGCAAAGCTACGTGATGCTGGCGTGAACGATGCCAAACTTGACGTGGCCCAGAGGCTTCTCTCGTCTCACTGCGCAAACGGCAAACCCATCTCAGGGCGCACCATGGCAATGGTGACGGCAACGGTCATCAAGCTTACCCGCGAAGAACTGCCCATTTCCGCCAACCTCGATATCAACATCACGGGTCTGCAAGAGCGGCTTGGGCAGGAATTCGATGACATATTCTCTGCCAAGGCCACCCGATTCGGCATGGGAGACACCCAGCCCACGGCCGAGGAAAGACAGCAACTGCTTGGCGAACTGCGCACGAAATGCCGCCAGTGGGGTGAAAACCACGGCCTGCGCAGCCCCGGTCTTGCAGAAGCCCGGGCCATGCTGACAGAGTCGTGCCGCGTTCTGTGCCTGCAGAAACTCAACGTCGCGCTGGAGGTCAAGCTACAATCCGTGGCCGACCACTCCACGGCTGACGCCCCGCTATGCACGATGCTGCGCAGTGCCATGCAGGACAGGGGCATGCACTTCGATTTCAAACCGGAAGACCTCGACAAACTCCAGTCCCGCATGGGTGCGCGCTTCACTTCCGAGTTCAAGTTCAAGAACACCCATCCCCCGACGCAGGAAGAGGCCACCGCCGTCGCCAACCGCGTCGTGCATGAGTTTCTCGATTCTCTGGCCATCGTCGACAACCACCCTTCGCTTACCGCCGACCAGCGCGCTGTTGCGCGGGACGTCCTCATCTCCTTCCCTGCCATGCTTCCCCCAAACCTGACCACTGCGGTCTGCGACAGCATTGGCCAGGTCGCGCAGTCGATGGACCGCCTTATCTCAGGACAGCTTGGCCCGCAGGAGATGAAAACGGCCATCTCGAATCTACCCCTCGCCATCAACGCCGCTGCCGCCAAGCATCTGCGCCCCGGCGTAGACGGTGCCGATGAAGTGGGCAGCCTCCGCAACGCAGCCATCGCGATAGGCGCAAAACTCGCGCACATGCCTGAGGGACAATCGCCACGCAGCGTCTTTGAACGCCTCACCGCTCCCGAGAGTGACTTCACGGCCCTGTGCTTCTCCCTTGGGCACGGAGACCCGAACGACCGTCAGGTCAGCAACGAACGCGCCGCAACGGTACAGTTGCTTGATGTACTCGCCCATATGGCGGGCATCGACGCGCAACAGTTCGCTATTGCGAGACAGGTGCCCGGTGTGGGCCAGTTGAGTATGGCGCAGGTACGCGCAGCCCTGCCTCAAGGGGTTCACAGCCTCGGCTGGCCGGAACCGCAGCAGGTAGACGTGGCGAAATTGAGCGACGGGCTTGTCAACGGTCTGAAGAAGACCATGGAGCGTCCCTCCGACTTCGGCGGTGTTACTGTGCCAGGAGCATCACAGGAGTTCCAGACGGACTATCTGCCCCGATTCGGGACGCAGTTCCTCAAGGACTTCTTCCGTAACGGCATGGCGATCAATGGCCATCTCTACGGTGCCACCGGCACCAACGACCCTGTGGCCATGGAACGTGAACTGCGGGCCTTCGCCGATGCGTTCCCGAGCATCGAGGAAGCTGGCAAGGTCACCTATGCACTGCATCAGGCGATGGCTGCCGACGTGTTCACGAGTATGGCGGCGCAACCGGCTTTACGCGAATGCACCATGGAACTGCTTTCAGCACAGGGGCGCAAGACCGTCGAGATGAATACCGTCGCCCTCACCAGTCGGCCCGATGGCAGCTATGCGGTCGCCTACGACCTCCGGCTGCAGTTCGCCAACCGGGACTCCGCCGACGAATCCACACGTGCGCTGGGACTCAACGCCCACGCCGACATGCGCATAGCCCTGCACGACGGTATGCCCACCGTGGACGCTGAAGGCTTCGACATCGCCTTCAGCAGAAACGCGCTCGACCTGTAGGCTACGCCCGTCTGTTCATGCGGCCCGGTCAGATGCGCATCATGGCAGCATCTGACCGGGCTTCATCTCCGCATATCGAACGCAGGATTCGATCATGACGGCCCACTGTGCAGACGCCACTTCCATGGAATAACGTCGGTCACTGGACAGGCAGCATCGACGTATCGCCACAGGAAAAGACTGCTTCGCACCTGCACTCGCCACCGGGGCACGAGACGTCAGCCCTTAAACGGCATGGCGCAACGGCTAGCCGATGTCGTATTCCCGCATCTTGCGGTACAGCGTCTTGCGGCTGATGCCCAGTGCTGTGGCAGCCAGCGAACGGTTGTTATCGTAGAATTCGAGGATACGGGCGATGTGCTCGCGTTCCATGGCTTCAAGCGACAACGGTCCCTGCGCCTCGCCCATGGCACCGGACGCACCGGGTACACCTGAAACACCGGACTGCCCGCCACCGCCACCCGCAAATCCCGCGAGGTCACGCGGTAACGCATGTTCGGTGATGAGGTTGTTCTCGGCGAGGATGATGCTGCGTTCAAGCACGTTGCGCAATTCACGCACGTTGCCGGGCCATGCGTACTGCATCAGGCACGACATGGCCCTGTCGGATATGCGCAGGTCGTCGCGCCCGTTGCCGAGACGGGCGAGAAAGAACTCCGCCAGCAGGGGAATGTCCTCCTTGCGCTCACGCAGGGGGGGCATCTCGATATTGAACACGTTGATGCGATGGTACAGGGCCTCGTGGAAGCGTCCAGCCTCGACCTCTCCGGCGAGGGTGCGGTTGGTGGCGAAGATGAGCCTGATGTCGCAACTGCGGTGGTCCTTCTCTCCCACTCGGCGGTAGGTCTTGTTCTCCAGCACCCGCAACAGCGAAGCCTGCACCTCCATGGGCAATTCGCCTATCTCGTCGAGGAACAGCGTTCCCTTGTTGGCGAAGGCCATGAGCCCGTCGCGGCTTTCCAGTGCCCCCGTGAACGAACCGCGGACATGGCCGAACAGTTCGCTACGGGCCAACTCCTTCTGCAACGTGGCGCAGTTCTTGATGATGAACGGCTTGTCTGCGCGAGTGCCCAGCGACTGGATGGCATGGGCCGCCACCTCTTTGCCTGCGCCGCTTTCACCGGTGATGAGGACAGGCACATCGGTCGGTGCCACCTTTTCGATGAGGTAGCGCACCTCCTTGATCACCTGTGAGTTGCCGATAAGCGTCACACCCGGTCGCCCACGGTCGTGCGCATGACGCAACGCTCTGTTCTCATTGCGCAAAAAAGCCCTTTGATAGGCACGCTCGACCACCACTTCGAGCTCGGTCAGGTTGAACGGCTTGGTGATGTAGTCGTAGGCACCCAGTTTCATGGCTTCCACAGCATTGTCGATGTTGCCGTGCCCGGTGATGAGGATGACCTCCATGTCGGGATAGCGCTGGCGCAATTCCACCATGAACTCGATGCCGTCGGCGTCGGGCAGCCGGATGTCCAGCACCACCACCTCGTAGGTGGCGCGCCGCAACCGTTCACGCGCCTGCCGGGCACTACCGGCCACATGCACGGCGCGCGCTGGCGTCGACAGTTCCTTTTCCAGCAACTTGCCGATGGATGGTTCGTCATCCACTGCCAGCACGGAATAACTGGTACGCACGTCGGTCACTCCCTCGGAAGCGGCAAGGTGACGGTGAACACGGACCCTTCGCCCTCTTTGCTTTCCACACTGATGTCGCCGCCGTGTTCCGTGACGATGGTGTAGCACGTCGAAAGCCCGATGCCGATGCCACGCCCCACGGGCTTGGTGGTGAAGAACGGTTCGAACAGCGAATGGAGATGCTCCTGCGGAATGCCGCTGCCCGTGTCGCGCACCGTGAACCCGGCATGACGCTCGTCCCTGAAGGGCGCCACCGTGATGACCGCGGTCTTTCCGCCGTGGGCATCAGGCGGGGCGTCATCTCCGGAGTCGCCCGCCGATGGCGCAACCGCCTCCAGTGCATCGAGTGCGTTCACCAGCAGGTTCAGCATCACCTGTTTCAACTGCGCCTCGCACCCCAGTATGACGGGTGCCGTGGGGCACAGGCGGGTGTCGATGCGCACGTGACGATATTTGGGTTGCTTCAGGTGGTTGTGCAGCAGTTTCAGGGTGTCATCCACCACCACGTTGAGGTTCACAGGCGAGAACGCCGACGAATGGGGCCTGCTGAAGGTGAGCAGCGAGTGGACTATCTCCTGACAACGGCGACACTCGCCCAGTATGGTGCCCGCATAGTCCGTAAGGTCGGCGTGCAGGTCAGGGTCGACGGAACCGCGCAACCGTTTGACCCGGCGCAGGATGCCCTCGGCGAAGCCGTTGATGGCTGTCAGCGGGTTGTTGACCTCATGCGCCACCCCTGCGGCGAGCATACCCACCGTAGCCATCTTCTCGGCCTGATGGAACTTGGCCTGAAACTCCTTCTGGAGCGTCACGTCTCGCTTGAAGATGAGAATCTGCCGGTCGTGCGTGGCAGGGTCCTTGATGGGCGACGCCACCATCTCGAACTGGAACTTGCGCCCGTTGATGCGAAAATGCGAGGTCTCGCAACAGACCTCCTCGGTGACGAACGACCGGTGCGCCGGGCATTCCGGGCAAGGGTGGTCCTGCCCGCGGAATATCTCGTAGCAGAACCGCCCCTCCGGGGCCTTTACCCCGGTCACGTCGTAGAACACATGGTTCACGGAGATGATGCGCAAATCCTTCGAGAGCATCATCATGAGGTCGGTGATACCGTCGAGGATGGCCTCCTTCTCAAGGCGGCTACGTTCGGACTCACGGTGCGCGGCCTTCAGTTGCACGATGCTCTGCCGCAACTCCTGAAAGAAGCCAAGCTTGCTGTGCTCGATGCCGATAAGATCGTCGAGGCTCGTTTCACGGGTCATGTCACCACGCCTCTTCGCACAGGGCGAGCAGGTTCTCGCAGGTGGCCTCGCGCGGGTTGGTCACAGTGCAGGCATCATTGAGCGCCGTCCGGGCGATGGTCTCGAGCACGCCCCTGTCGGGCAGCAGTTGCCCGAGACGCACCGGAACCCCCAGTGCGGAGAAGAACTCGTGCAACCGTTCGATGCCCGCCCGCGCGATGCACTCGGCACTGGCGACACGCGGCCCGACGACGATGCGCCCGATGGCCGCCAGCTTTTCCACGCTGACCGGAAGATTGAACCGCATGACATGCGGCAGCAACACCGGATGCACCAGACCGTGCATCACGTCGAACATGCCGCCAAGCGAATGGGCGAGGGAGTGCCCGATGCCGAGTCCCGCATTGCTGAACGACATGCCCGCCTCGGTGCTGGCGATGCTGAGTCTCTCCAGCGCGGCAGGGTCGCGCCGTTCGACGGCAGGCATGAGGTTGTCCATGATCAGTTCCATGGCACGCAACGCCTGATGGTCGGTGAACGGCGAGGCAAGGCGCGAAAGGTACGATTCGACGGCATGGGCGAAGGCGTCGATGGCGGAGGCGATGACGAGTTCCTCGCTCATGGTCATGAGCACCTGCGGGTCGATGATCGATACGTTGGGCACCAGTGACCGGCTGATGATGGACATCTTCAGCCGACGCTCCACATCAGTGATGATGCAGAATTGCGAGATGTCCGAACCGCTGCCCGCCGTGGTGGGCAGAAAGATCATGGGCGGCAGGGGCCGCATGATGCGGTTGGCCCCCTCGTAGTCGTTGATGCGCCCACCGTTGCCGACGATGGTGCCGATGCCCTTGGCGGTGTCCATGGGGCTTCCGCCGCCCAGCGCGATGACGACGTCGGCACGCTCTTCCTGATAGACCCGCGCCCCGTGATGCACCTGATGGTCACGCGGATTGGAGTTGCAGTCGTTGAAATACACCCATTCGAGACCGTCGGCTTCGAGGATGTCCACGACACGCTCCACCCAGCCGCTGGCCTCCAGCCCCTTGTCGCTGACGAGGAGCACCCGCGCAGCCCCGAGTCTGCGTGCGCAGGGCGCAAGATGGTTGAGGCTTCCATTACCGAAGATGATCTCGGGAATGGCGAACTTGGTGATACGCATCTGCCCTCCTGCCCGGTCGTTCGTGAAGTGCGTCAGGGTGCCGGATGCCGTGTGGGGCTGGACAGCCCGGATGTACGCGGTGCCCACGTCCCGGTCTATGCCCCGCCTTGGCCTGCGTGAAACCGTGAAGCAAAAGCGGAGACCATGGACCCCGTGTCGGCGTCATGAATCTCCGGGATGGTGCCTGCGCCTCGCCGTACCTGTACGCGGATGTACCGCAGCAGCCAAAGGCGTCCTGCGCTTGCAGGCCCGGTGCAATGCGGTACCGGACGCGCCTTGCCAGATGTCGCCCTATCCCGATGCTCCCGGTGCACCCGGTAGTCTGACCATGGGCCCCCGGAATCCTCGATACACTCTGGCATCCTGCATATCGAGGATGTCAGGACAGGGGCAACACCACAGACACAGGGGCACATCGGCGACACGGGGTCTCCGGGCACATGAAGTGCGAAAGGTGGGAGAAAATGCGAACCGTCCCGCGCCTCACCCTAGGTGAGCAGATGGCATACGGGAGATGTACGTCCCTCGCTCCCTCCGCAGACACCTCCCATTCCGGCAAGCCGTCCCGGTCTGACGATCACCAATCCATCCGAACGGGTGACCATGTCGCGGATATAACCACGTCGGGCGAATTCCTGCAACAGTTGCTGAATATCCCGCCCCTTATCATTGGCGGCAAGGGCGCGGAGACGTTGCAGGTCGATGAGACAGGGGTCGCGCAGGGTCCAGACGACACCGAGCAGCCACTTGCCCAGTGCATCACGCCCGAGGGCCGCCCTGTCTGCGATGAAGCGCGCTGTTCCCGAAGACAGGCGCAAGGCATCGAAGAACTCGTGCCCGAAGTCGATACGCAATCCCCCGGAGGCAACGTCATGCACGACAGACGACAACAGCTGCACCTGTGCCGCGAAACGGTCGTCGCCGTATTCCATCCGTGCCTCATGCAGACGCTTCAGCCGGTTGGCGAAACGCACCGCCCCTGTCCGGCCCCCCATGCCTGCCAGCCGCGCCGCCTCTTCCACATGACAGCGCAGACGCGACGTACGCGCCCCCTGACGCAGGGCCAACGACACGCAAGCGAGGTAGACATCGAGGTCGCCCTGATCAAGCCATGGGCCCTCACAGGCGACGGCGGCAGAGGGCACGAGCGGATTGCCCCTTCGGCAGCCCGCCCGTGCACCCCGAAGGTACGTGGCGGCGAAGAGGTCCGAGGCAAGGAACAATGCGGACATGAGGTCGCCGAAGCTACGTTCGTCGGCTGGATTCCATGCCGCAAGCCCCCCGGTCACGGATGTGCCGAAGGGCCGCGCCAACGGGGTAGAAGCGGCATCATCACCATATTCGAGGCCAAAAGAGGACGAATGGAACATGGACACCTCCACTGCCAAATGGGGAGGAGAACCGACGTCCCGCGGCGTGCCGCGCAGCCGGACGCAGACTAGCTGCGCTTCGCCTGAACAAGCATGGCGGTGAGTGCCCGCAGGTGGGCACGCTCTTCGTCGATGCAGGCATCCACGGCAGCCTTCTCGCTGGCGGGCACGAGGTTGCGCATCTCGGTGAAGAACAGCAGCGTGTCCTTTTCGAACTGAATGGCCATCTGCAAGGCGGTGGCATGGTCGTCGGCCGCGCCCTTGAGCGAGGTCAGCGTCCCGGACTGCGTGAACAGGGCGTGCGAATCGAGCAGGGCATGCAGGTATTCGACATACTCTGCGGCGATGCTCCATGCGGGCAGTTCGACGGGTCCCACCCTGTCGGCCATGGCACGGAACGTCGCCTCATGCTTGGCCTCTTCGGCGGCGAGGTGCTCGAACAACGCCCGCACTTCGGGATTCGTGGTCATTGCCACGGCCTGACGGTACACGTCCTGACCGCGCTGTTCGATGCGGATGGCTGCAGCGGTGACATCGGCGGCATTGAAGAACTCGGCCATGGTCTCTCCCTCGAACCCCGACGCGGCAGACCCGCGCCGGGGGCTTGTGGATTTCACGATTCGTGCTGTGCTGTCGATGCCTGACGGTCCCGGCTGTCGCCATCACTGGAGTTTACGCTCCGCCCCCGGCATCGCTCCCCGCATGGATGGCATGTTCCCCCGGCTACCCGCCCTGCCCGGCCGGCGTCGATGCCCGCCGCCAGATTACGGCGAGCGCCGGATGGCAGACGGCAGCAGGGGACAGCCCTGCATCGCGGCTACAACTCGTTGGGCAGTTCCTTCAACTCGGCATAGGAGAACACCGGCCCGTCGACACACACGTACTTGGTGCCGATGTTGCAACGCCCGCAGATGCCGATGCCGCACTTCATGCGCCGCTCCAGCGTGGTGATGATCTGTTCGTCGGCGAAATGCAGCTTCTTCAGCGCCTCCACCGTGAACTTGATCATGATGGGGGGGCCGCACAACACGGCCACGCTGTTGGCGTTGGACGGCGCGAGGTCGAGCAGCACGTGGGGAATCAGCCCCGCCCGGTGCGGCCAGTCGTCCGGTGCCTGGTCCACGGTGAGCGTGGTGTTCATGTCGCTACGGCCAAGCCAGTCCTGCACATCGTCGCGGAAGGCCATGTCGCCGGGGGTGCGTGCCCCGTACAGCAGCGTGATGTTGCCGTAGTCGGCGCGGTTGTCCAGCATGTACAGCAGCAGCGTCCGCAGCGGCGCCATGCCGATGCCACCGCCCACGAACACGATGTCCTTGCCGCGCATGTCCTCGAAGGGGAACCAGTTGCCCAGCGGGGCGCGAACGCCCACCTTGTCCCCGGGTTTCAGGCCATGCAGGGCCGCCGTCACCTCGCCAGCGCGCATGATGCTGAACTGGAGATAGTCCATGCGGGTGGGCGGCGAGTTGATGACGAAGGTGGATTCGCCAACGCCGAAGAGCGAAAGCTGCCCCACCTGACCGGGGTTGAAACGGAAGGCGTCCATGCGTGCCGCATCGTCGATGCGTACGCGCAAGGTCTTGATGGCCGGGGTCTCCTGCACGGTCTCAAGCACCGTGGCCACATCGGGCAGATAGGGGTTGTCGGTGAACCCCGACCCGAGTGTGGTCACATGCGCGCCCGCTTCAGGGGTGATGGCGTCAGGCATTGGGGGTCTCCTCGCTGGGTTCGGTGGCGCGCACCACCATCTCGCGGATGTCTACGGACACGGGGCAACCGGTGATGCAGCGGCCGCAGCCGTTGCATGAGACGATGCCCTCGTGCAGGTCGGGATAGTACGAGAACTTGTGGCCCACGCGGTTACGCAGGCGCAGGGCCTTGCCCATGCGCGGGTTGTGACCGCTGGCCTCACGGGTGAACAGCGACGACATGCAGTTGTCCCAGCTGCGCAGCCGTCTGCCGCGCATGCCGTCTCCGCCGTCGTTCTCGTCGGTGATGTTGAAGCAGTAGCAGGTGGGGCACAGATAGGTGCATGCCCCGCACGCCAGACACTTGTCGGACATGGCGCGCCAGAAGCCCGAATCGTCGAAGCGCTCGCGCAGACGCCGGGGGGTGGTCGAGAGGTCGGGGGCGGGATTCTGCGCCTCAAGGGCAGACAGCGTGGCCGTGTGCACGGCCTCTGCCGCCATCACACGGTCGGCCCCCGCTTCGGGCAGGCTTGCGCCCTCAAGGACTTCCTGACCGCGCGGCGTGACGGCCTGCGCCACGAATCCGCCTTCCACAGGGGTCATCAGGATGTCCGACCCCGTGGTATCGGCAGGGCCGCACCCCGTCCAGTGGCAGAAGCAGGTCGAACAGGGCTTGGCACATGCCAGCGTGACGACCACCGTGGCGTCCCGCCGCGCCGCGTAGTACGGGTCGCGGTGAGGGCCGTTCAGGTACACCCGGTCGAAGATGTGGAAGCCGCGCGCGTCGCACGGGCGACCACCGAATATCAGTGCCGGGGGGATGTCCGCCGTGGCGTCGAGACGCACCGTGGTGTGACCGGGGTCGTTGGGGTCTTTCTCGCGAATGAAGGCGAACAGCCGCTCACTCTGCGGGAAGATGATCCCCTTGGGCGGTACGGTGGCGCGGGCCAGCAAAGGTTCCTCACCCTCCGCACGGGGACGGAAGACGACGGCGTCGGCCTCCCTGCGGGGCGCATAGGCCACGCGACCGCGGGCCATGAGGTCGAGGGCGCGGGCAAGTTCACCACGCGCGATGTAACGTGCGAAGCTCATCACAGCCCATGCTCCTTGATGTTCTTTTCTTCCACGGCGAACGACAGCAGCGGCGGCACCGCCTCCACGTCCATGCCCGCCCGGTAGTCGAACAGGTCACGCACCGAACGGTTCATCCACTGCTTCAGGGCCAGAACGGGGATGTTCACCGGGCATGCCCGCTGGCATTCGCCGCATTCGGTGCAGCGCCCGGCGAGATGCAGGGCGTGGATGATCTGGAACTGGAGCTTCTCGCGCACGTTGCCTTCCTGCGTCGTCCAGTGGGGGTCGCGGCTTTCGCCGATGCACTGGTCACGACACACGCACATGGGACAGGCGTTGCGGCAGGCGTAGCAGCGCAGGCAGCGCTCCATCTGACCGCGCCAGAAGCCGCGCCGCTGTTCGGGCGTCATGGCGTCCAGCGCATCCAGACCGGGCGGAGCCGCCGGAGGTGCTCCGGCAGGGGTTGATGCGACACCCTCCACCACTTCGCCCAGCAGGGGCGACGGGGTGTCGCAGGTGCGGCATTTCTCGGCCACCACATCGGCAAGTTTCAGCTGCGCGGGGGTAGCCCCCGTCACGGTCAGCACGTCGCCCTCCACCGACATCGATGCGGGCGCGGTGCCGGCATGGTCGCCGCCATCGTCGGTCCCCAGTGCCTTCTGCACCTGCGTCACGTCGACCACGCCCTCGCAGGGCATACCGAAGACCCGGACATTGTCGGGTTCGATGAGCTTCTCCTGCAGCAGTTCGATGACCGACCGGCTGTCGCAGCCCTTCACCACCACCCCCACCTTGCGGTTCTTGAACTGCGGCAGGTAGGTGGCGAGGTTATGTACGTTGAGCGGCCCCCAAGTGAGCTTGTCCACGTCTTCCGGCTTGCGCATGAAGAGCGGCGTGGCGTGCAGGGCGTCGTACCCCTGTTGCCAGCCGATGACGCAATCGAGTTCGGGCAGGGCGGCACGTATCCGTTCGCGCAGACGCTCAAGCGACTGGGCGAGAGAACCCGCAGGCGGATACGCCAGAGGACGCAGCGGGGCACGCAACGCATCCCCCGCCGCTGCGAGGGGCAGGTACGGCACGGCATCTTCGATATGCGGGGCGTGCCCAAGCTGATGCACCTTCTCCACGAAGGTCGACACCACGTTCTTCCAGCGTTGCCCTTCCGATGCCGACACCCACGTGTACTGGAACCGTTCCGGGTCGATGCCGAGGGCGGGCAGGAAGGACTTGAGCGTCTCAAGCCGACGCCGTGCGTAGAAGTTGCCGTGGCTGTAGTGACAGTCGCGCGGATGACAGCCGGAGACGAGCACTCCGTCCGCACCGCTGATCAAGGCCTTGATGATGAAGAGCGGATCGACGCGCCCCGAACAGGGCACGCGCACGATACGCAGGTCGGTGGGCTGCGAGAAGCGGCCCACCCCGGCGGTGTCGGCACCGCCGTACGAACACCAGTTGCACAGGAACCCTACGACGCGGAGTTCCTTCCCCTTCAGGACAGGCATAGTGCGTTGACCTCCGCGAGAATCTGATTGTCGGTGAAGTGCTGAAGCTGGATGGCCCCCTGCGGGCAGGTGACCGTGCAGATACCGCAGCCCTGACACACGGTCTCGATGACGCGGGCCTTGGTCTCGCCGCGCAGTTCCATCCATTCGATGGCACCGTAGGGGCAGGTGGTGATGCACTTGCCACAGCCGATGCAGCGACGCACGTCGACCTGCGATATCTGCGGGTCGCTCTCGAGCTTTCCGCGCGCGAACAGTCCGAGCACCTTGGACGCTGCGGCACTGCCCTGCGCCACCGAGGACGGGATGTCCTTGGGCCCCTGACACGAACCGGCGAGGTAGACACCTGCGGTGTTGGTCTCCACAGGGCGCAGCTTGCAATGGCTTTCCATGAAGAAACCATAGTTGTCGTAGGAGATGCGCAGCTTTTCGGCGAGTTGCGGCGCACCGCGCGAGGACTCGGCACCGACTGCCAGCACCACGAGGTCGGCGGGCACCTCCACCTGCTCACCCATCAGCGTATCCACACCGCGCACCAGATACGTATCGCCCTGCGGGACGATCATGGAGACCCGGCCGCGCACGTACTGCACGCCGTACTCCTCCATGGCCCGACGGGTGAACTCCTCGTACATCTTCCCCGGTGCACGGATGTCCATGTAGAAGACATAGCTGCGCGAATCGGGGATGTGGTCCTTGGTCAGCACCGCCTGCTTGGCGGTGTACATGCAGCAGAAACCGCTGCAATACGGACGGTCCACCGAACGGTCGCGCGACCCCACGCACTGGATGAACACCACGGTCTTCGGTTCCCTGCCGTCCGAGGGACGACGCACATGCCCGCCCGTGGGGCCGGATGCCGAGAGCAGCCGTTCGTACTGGAGCGAGGTGATGACGTCGGGATACCGGCCGCCGCCGTACTCCGCATAGCGGGTATGGTCGAAGAGGTCGTAGCCGGTGGCGGTGACGATGGCACCCACGTCCTCCACGACAATCTCATCCTCCATGTCGTAGCGGATGGCACCGGTGGGGCACATCTTGGCGCACACACCGCATTTGCCCTTCACGAACTGGCGGCACGCCGTGGGGTCGATGATCGCCTTCTTGGGAATGGCCTGCGGAAAGGGGATGTTGATGGCGGTGGTGACGCCCACATGCTCGTTGAAGGCGTCGGGAGACTTGCGGCTGGGGCATTTCTCCATGCACAGGCCGCAGCCGGTGCACAGGTCCCAGTCCACATAGGTGGCCTTGCGCCGGATGTTCACCGTGAAGTTGCCCACATAGCCGCTTATGCTCTCGACCTCGGCATGGGCGTACAGGCGGATGTTGGGATGCTGCGCCACGTCCACCATCTTGGGGCCGAGGATGCAACTCGAACAGTCCACGGTGGGGAAGGTCTTGTCGAGTTTCGCCATCTTGCCGCCGATGGTCGATTCACGCTCGACGAGCACCACCTCGACGCCGCCGTCGGCACAGTCGAGGGCCGCCTGAATGCCCGCCACGCCGCCACCGATGACGAGCACGCGCTTCGTCACGTCGAACGACTTGGGGTAGAGGGGCGCGTTGAGGCGCAGCTTCTCCACCGCCATGCGGACGAGTTCAGCGGCCTTGTTGCTGTTGGCCTCACGGTCCTTGCCTATCCACGAGACATGCTCGCGGATGTTGGCCATTTCGAACATGTAGCGGTTGAGCCCTGCCCTCTCCACCGTGCGGCGGAAGGTGGGTTCGTGCATCCGTGGTGTGCACGACGCCACCACCACGCCATCCAGCGCATGCTCGCGGATGGCGTCGACGATGGCGGCCTGCCCCGGTTCGGAGCATGCGTACATGGTGTCCGAGGCGAAGACCACATCCGGGTAGGCACGTGCGACGTCGGCCACACCGGGCACGTCCACGGTGCCGCCGATG
Organism: Nitratidesulfovibrio vulgaris str. Hildenborough; assembly: GCF_000195755.1. NCBI lineage: Bacteria > Pseudomonadati > Thermodesulfobacteriota > Desulfovibrionia > Desulfovibrionales > Desulfovibrionaceae > Nitratidesulfovibrio > Nitratidesulfovibrio vulgaris. The sequence goes on from NC_002937.3 coordinate 2,508,303, forward strand.
TTGCTGCCGCAGTGACAGACGAAAACACCTATTCTCATGCCCTGCCCCCTTCGGCCCGTCCGGCCTCGTCTGGCCCGTCCTGCCCGGCGGCAGCGGATGCCCTGACCGTCGTCGCCTTGCCGGAACGTACGGCAGCGGCCTTTTCAGCCTCGCGCGCCGCAAGGGCCTGTTCTGCACGGCGGAAGGCGATGGCCGGGTCGACACACAGCTGTTCAAGCCCCAGTTCGCTCTCGGGCACCCCAAGGGCACGCCCCAGAAGCTGGGTGAAGTAGAACACCGGCATGTCCATGGCGTGACCACCGGGCCATGTGACCTGCGGCTGGCGCAGGTCGAGGTTCATCTGGCACAGCGGGCAGGCCACGACCACGGCGTGGGCCCCCGCGTCACGCGCGGCCCCGAGCAACCGGCCGGAAAGCCGGGCCACGATGTCGTTACGCGCGACGCCATACGAAGCCCCGCAGCATTCCACCTTGTAGGGATAGGGAACGACCTCCGCCCCAAGCGCGGTGAGCAGGTCGTCCATCGATGTGGGGTTCTCCGGGTCGTCGAAGCGCATCACGTCGGCGGGACGGGTCATGATGCACCCGTAGTACGGGGCGACGCGCAACCCGGCGAGGGGACGGCGCACCTTGGCGCGGATGGCGTCAAGCCCCACGCGCGTGACCAGCATCTCGAGCATGGAGTGGACATCGGGCAGTGTGGCGAGCGCATCGGCGGGCTCGTCGAGAAGGCGCCCCACCGCGGCCCTGAAACCGTCATCGGCCATGCGGTGACGGGCGGTCTTGAGATTCGAGAGACAACTGGGACATGGGGTGGCCACGGCCTCGCAGCCCGCACGGGCGGCCCCCACGAGATTGCGCGCCGAGAGTGCGCCGGACAGCGTATGATCCAGCGCGTGGGCCGGGGTCGAGCCACAGCAACTCCAGTCGGGAATCTCCGTAAGCGCCACCCCCAGCGCCGCGCAGACGGCACGGGTGGACCGTTCGTACTCGCGCGAGGTGCCAAGGCCGGAACAGCCGGGATAGTAGGCGAGATTCATCGCGTCCTCTCCTCCTCGAAGCGCTGGAAGATGCGGGCGATCTCGTCCCGTCCCCTGATGCCGTGCGGCAGGGGCGACAGCTTGCCCTTGGGGGCGATGCGCGGCAGCAGGTCGATATCCGTCAGCACACGCCCGGTGCGGGCCACATAGTTGGCCACGACCCCGAGTTCATAGACCCGCCCGTGTTTGCGTACCGAAGCCAGAAAGGCGTCCCAGAACGTGGTCACGCATCTCTCGGCGCCCCTGCCCTCACGGCGGGCCATGTGCCGCAGGACGTCCATCACCCTTGCCACGTCGATGTTGTTGGGACAACGGGTCGTACAACTGGAGCAGGACAGGCACAGCCATATGGAACGGCTGTTCAGCACCTTCTCCTTTCTGCCCGCCTGCAGGTTGCGCATGATCTGGCTGACCTGGATGTCATAGGCGAACCCACACGGACACCCCGCCGTACAGTTGCCGCACTGGTAGCAGTGCGAAAGATCCTGCCCGCTCTCTTCCATCACCGCATGGATGAAGGATTCGTCGCGGGCAGTCTCAAGGTTGGTCACGTCCATGTCGTTTCCCGGCACGTTGCGGTTGCGCGCCCCGGATAACGCTGCGGGAAGGGTCTGGAGTCCACCTTCCCGCAGCTTCCGGAAGCACAAGTAGGGACATTGCCAAAACCGGTCTGGGCCGATGCGTTCACTCCGCTAGCGGAGAGGGCGGTGAATCTTCACGCCACCGTGAGGTGGTGTAACGCCGCTACTGGCAGACGACCCACGCCCGGTTCTGTCTGTACTCCTTACAGGGCCGCTTCGTAAATGGCTGCGACGTCAGCATCCGTCGGACAACGCGGATTGGTCAGGCCGCAGGCGTCCTTCTGCGCGTTCTTGGTCATGATGGCGATGTCGGCGGCCTTGACGTCCTTGCCGTAACGCTTGCCAAGCGCCACCAGACCGGCGGGGATGCCCACATCGGTGGACAGGCACTTGATGGCGCTGATGGCCCTTTCGGCGGCTTCACGCGTGGACAGACCGGCGATGTTCTCGCCCATCAGCTGTGCGATGCGGGCGTAGCGGTCAAGCTTGGCGATGAGGTTGAACTTGGAGACGTGGGGCAGCAGGATGGCGTTGCACTCGCCGTGCGGCAGGTCGTAGAAACCGCCAAGCTGGTGCGCCATGGCATGGACATGGCCGAGGCTGGCATTGTTGAAGGCCATGCCGGCAAGGTACTGCGCGAAGCACATGCGTTCGCGGGCCTCGAGGTCCTGACCGTTGGCAACGGCACGGCGCAGGAAGGTGGCGATGAGCGTGATGGCCTGTTCTGCGCAGGCGTCGGTCATGGGGGTGGCGATGGTGGAGACGTAGGCTTCCACGGCGTGGGTCAGGGCGTCCATGCCGGTGGCCGCGGTGAGTGCGGGGGGCATTCCGAGCATCAGCAGGGGGTCGTCGAGGGCGATGTTCGGGGTCACGCGCCAGTCGACGATGGCCATCTTCACCTTGCGGCTGGTGTCGGTGATGATGCAGAAGCGGGTCATCTCCGAAGCGGTGCCTGCCGTGGTGTTGACCGCAAGGTAGGGGGGCATGCGCTGGGTCGACTTGTCCACGCCTTCGAAGTCGTGAATCTTGCCGCCGTTGGCGACGACGAGGCCGATGCCCTTGCCACAGTCGTGCGAGCTGCCGCCACCGAGGGTGATGAGGCTGTCGCACTTGTTCTTCTTGTAGACGTCGACACCCTTGTGGACGTTGTCGTCCGTGGGGTTGGGGATGGTCTCGTCATACACGCTGTAGGCCATCTTCGCGGCGTCGAGAAGGTCGGTTATCTGCTTCAGGATGCCAGCCTTGACGATGCCCATGTCGGTGACGATGAGCGGCTTCGACCCGCCAAGCGCCTTGATCTTTTCAGGAATGGCCTTGGAGGCACCGATGCCGATGAGGGTCACCCGGGGAATGAAGAAACCGTAGACCTGTTCCTGTACTGCCATGACTGCCTACCTCGCTGAGTTGGGGTTAGCGATGTCATCGCGGAGTACGACTACCCCGCGAACATTCTTCACCATCATCTAAGCAAGGAAGGGGCCAAACACTGTTTTCCATGAAATACATACAGTTATACATTAGTATAACATGATTCGCTGTATCCTTCGGGGCATGGGCCACCCTGCCGGTGTTTCTTTTCAGGCGACAGGCAGCCCACACGACACTCACGAAACAAAAAAAGACCATGATGACAATACGTTGTCATGACATGGTCAAAATGATGCACCAGCAGAGACCGTTTGGGTCGAAATGCCACATATGCCAGAAAAAACATAGATGGCTGGACAAAACACCCCGGACGAGTCTCGCGAAGCCCGCAACCACACGCGTGCACAACCATGGCCATGCAAGCTTGTGAAGGCATGGGAGACCACACGGTGCCGTCATTCAGCCGAAACAACTCGTCCGGACCACTCGGCCGGAACAACGCGGCTGGCACCGTCCCTCCCCGATACCGTCACCGGTCTATGCGCAACAGCGGCGACTCAAGGGGCACCGTGAAGAGGGCTTCAGCCCTGAAGCATGGATACTAGTCACGCGCGCGCCGTCCGGGGTCGGGCACGAGACGTCCCACGCGCACGGTATACCTGCGCCATGCCTCACCGTATCTGGCTAGCATGATGGCCTCGTCTGCGACCACGGCGTCGCGGAACACGGCCCACGCCGTCACAGGCCCGGCAAGCATGAGCCACGACCCGGCAAGCAGTGCCACCCCCGGCAGGATGCCGAAAATCCACCCTGCCTCCATGGGATTGCGCGTATAGCGGTACAGGCCTTCACTCGGGAACGTCCCGTCACGGATGGAACGGCGCACCTCATGGCGTGCCTGCCTGATACAGACGCCCCCCGCGACAAAGAGCAGGCAGCCCAGGACAAACCATACATATCGGGGCAACAGCCCCAGACTGAACAGGTCCGGTGCCCATACCGTGCACACCGCCCCTGCCGCTTCGACCAGAAGCGCAGGCAGCAGCACCCGAGCACTCACACCCCAGAACGGCCCGTGTAGCAATCCGGCATCACTGGACATGGCGTTCTCCTTCGGTAGAGGGATTGCGCTTCCACTTTACGCCACACCTGCCACGGGGTGAAGAAAAAAACGTGCAATGCCGGAAGATGGCAGGGGGCATGACGCCGCATGGTGCGACATCATCCCCTCCGTCATGTCGCCGGGGTGCCGTACACATGCATGATGACCGATGCATGAAGCAGCCTACGGACAGAAAGATGTCAGACGCTGCGTGGGCGCAGGGTGCATCCCATACGGCCCCCTCTGCGCAGGACGAGGTAAAACCCAACCACGGAACCCAACCACGGGCCTTGGCATCTGATACCGCCCTTCGAGCGTGGCTTCCCTCACCGGCGACAGCTGCGAGACGGTCGTTCAGCGGTCGACTCTACTCTCTGCGGCGTCATAACGCTCCATGAGTGCTTTATACGACCCGTCGGCTATCATGGCCGCGAGTCCTGCATCGAAGGCCCGGATGATGTCCTGCGCACCGGGGTTGTCCGGGTAGGCGACGACGTAAAGGTCATTGGTCACAAGAGGAGGCTCGATGAACGCCACCTGTCCGGCAAGGTCTGCCGGCAACTGTTCCAGTTGCGTCCGGGCCACGAGTTCGTCTTCGATGATGAGGTCGACTCTGCCGGAAACGAGCTTGCGTACGTTATCCTTGAAGTTGGTCACCTCCTCACGCCTGATGGAGGTGTCGGCCATGAACGCATCGGTATAGCCATAGCCCCTTATCGTCCCCACGGTCTTGCCCTTCAGACTCTCCTGTCCCGCAAAGACGAAGCTTTCTCCGGCACGCTGCATGAAGAGCAGTCTGTTACGCGCAAAAGGTCGGCTGAACAGGTAGCGCTTTGCCCGTGCCTCCGTGCGCCAGCAATTGATGAGCAGGTCCACCCCGCCGCGTTCAAGGCGTTGTTCGGCCCGCACCCATGGCAGATAGACCATGGTCACGGTGTAGCCCGACCGCCCCAGTGCCAGTGACAGGATTTCAAGCGTGAGCCCATGGGCGGGGTGTGCCGGGTCGGCATAGGGCGGCCACGGGTCGGCGGTGGCGATGACGGGACGTGAGGTCGATTCCGCCCGCGAAGCGTCCGTACCGAATCCCATGACCGAAAGGCCAGACACCATAAGGGCCAGCAAACCTATACGAAAGCAGTTCTTCACCTGCCCTCCCCCGGTGTCCATGTTCCCCCGGACGATCAAGACATGCAACGCTGCTGCCGGTGCAACAGGCACATCATGTCCATTGTGCCCACATCACAGCAGGTATGCAACGCCCCCCTGGCAGATTCCCGTCTGAACATGTGCCGGGGGGCTTCTCCCCCGTATTGCACCGTGAGGATACCGTGCTATGCTGAACGGAATCCACCCCGATATCCTGTGGATGCCACATCTCCCATTTTCAACCCGGGGCATCCGCGTCCCGGAAAGGAGAAAGCCATGCCTTGCAACGTCACGCGTCGTTCCTTCATGGGCCTGTGCGCCGCAGCCGCCGTCGTCACGCTTGGAGTACCCTTCTTCGGGGCACGAGTCGCACACGCCGCAGGTGAGGCTGAAGCCTTTCCCATGCCGCCCCTGCCCTATCCCGACACGGCCCTCGAACCGGCCATAAGCGCCCGTACCATTTCGTTCCATTACGGCAAGCATACGGCGGCCTACTACGCCAACCTCAACAAGGCCGTGGCGGGCACTCCGATGGCGACCATGAGACTCGAAGACGTGGTGAAGTCGGTGGCGGGCGACCCTGCCAAGGCGGGTCTGTTCAACAACGCCGCGCAATCGTGGAACCACACCTTCTACTGGGCAGGCATGAAACCGGGAGGCGGAGGGACACCCCCCGCCAAGGTGGCAGATGCCCTGAAGGCATCGTTCGGTTCTGTGGAAGCCTGTATGGAGCAGCTGTCTGAAGCGGCGAAAACCCAGTTCGCCAGCGGATGGGCATGGTTGGCCAAGGGAACCGAGAACGGCAAGCCGGTGCTCAAGGTCATGAAGACGGGCAATGCAGACAACCCGATGACGCAGGGCCTCACCCCCGTGCTGACCATCGACGTATGGGAGCACGCCTACTATCTCGACTACCAGAACAAGCGCCCCGACTACGTGAAGGCGTTCTTCGAGAAACTCGTGAACTGGGACGAGGTGGCAACACGCCTCTAGACTCGGCCTTCCGGCGAGGGGCGCGCATCCCCCGATGTCCGCCCTCATCGCGCCCATCGACATGTGAAGACGGCCGACAGCCCCTGTTCGAAGTCGCGCTTCGGCCCGCACATAGCCTTCACACTCCCGGCCTTTGCTGGTATGTGCAGGCGACGCGCCATCGCGCGAATCACAGGAGGACCGATGAAACGCATGCTCCTTACGGCGGCCATCATTCTTGCAGCCGCCACCTCCGCACAGGCAGACGACAAGTTCGGCACCATGGATACAGACGGAAACGGCGTAGTAAGCTGGGAGGAATTCCAGAAGGCCTATCCGCAGATGCGCAAACCCGCCTTTGACGCCGTGGACACGGACGGCGACGGTTCCATGACCCACGACGAGTGGCACGGCTTCAGGTCACGCCACGGCGAAGGGGGCAAAGGCATGGGAGGCAAGTCCATGGAAGGCATGATGCAGGGAATGCCCCCCGGCAACATGCCGCCATCCGGCATGCCGCCTTCGGGAATGCCCTTGGTGATGCCCCCCAAGGCCGGAGAGAAGACCGGTGACACCCCCTCTCCCCAGACCATGCCGATGGTCGCCCCCCCGAAGAAGTAGTAACCAGCCCCGCACCGGCAACCGCATCAGTCAACACGAGAAGGGGACACCGTACGGTGTCCCCTTCTCGTGTTCGTCATGAACCACGTCGCAGGCGTGTGCCGCCTGCACCGGTTCTCTGGAAAGACATGAAAAACGAGGCGGTACGGAACAAAACAGGACTCCGGTCGGGCCTGTCTCCTGATGTCTCCTCGTCCGTACACGCGCACGCGCAGGGATGCCGCCACAGCCTGCCTCAGGTTCCCCCTGCCCGCACCGGACACACACTGGCGGACCAGACGGAAGGTCGGTGGCAGCGCGGCATCTCGACTATCGTCAGTCAGCCGCGTGGCTGACGGCTTTCAGTCCTCGGATAGTGCGGGGACGAGTTTGCGCAGGTCGTGCTCAAGCTGGTTGAGGGCATCGGCGAGAAGCATGAAGACCGGGCGCGCGTCTTCGGTCGCCCCGATGCGAACCCTGTCCTCGAGCCGTTCAGCCAGCACCTGCAGGCGCAAGGCGCCGATTCCCTCGGCCTCATGACGCAGAAGATGCGCCAGCGAGGCAAGTTCGACGCGGCTTCCCCTGTCCATGGCCGACCACAGGCTCTCACGCAGACTGGGAACCTGCCGCACGAACCGCATCTGGGCATCGGGGGCGGTCAGCAGCAATGCCCCCGGCTGCAACAGGGGGACGTCTTCCGGCAATGCCACACGCTCGGATGCAGGCTGCCCGGCATCGGCACCTGCAAGATGCTCGACGGCTTCACACAGGGCTCGCCCCTTGACAGGCCGTGACAGCAACGCATGGGGAGCGGCCAGAGGTTCCACCGATTCGGGCAGGAACGTATCGCCATCGCAGATGAACACCAGGGGCAAGGCCGCCCTGTTCGCGCCATATCCCCCCTGACGGAGGGACTCGCAAAAAGCCCACGCACCGGGAGTCGCCTCGACCACGACAGCATCATGGCGTTCTGCCACCAGCACTTCAGCGGCCTCTGACAATGCCGACAGGGCCGTCACTGCATGCCCGCGTCTGCCGAGGCTCTTGACCATGGCCCTGCGGCACAGGGGGTCCGACTCGACGACGAGAATCCGCAAGGGTGCCGCCTCTAGCCGTCTGTCACCCGCCCCGCGCCCTTCCGGGCGTCTTCCGGTACCAGAAGGGGCATCAGGAGTGGCAACGCAAGCGACCTCGCAGATGCCATCCCGCGCCGCACCCTCTGAAGCGAAAGGCACATCACACCAGAATTCGCTGCCCTTGCCCGGTTCGCTTCGCAGTTCAAGCCTGCCGCCCATCATCTCCACCAGCCTGCGAGAGATGGCGAGCCCCAGCCCTGTTCCTCCGAAGCGACGCGCCGTGCTTTCATCGGCCTGCACGAACGATTCGAAGATGCACGCCTGCCTGTCCGGCGGGATGCCGATGCCCGTGTCCGTCACCGTGAACCGCAATCCGCGCACACCGCCATTGCCCCCCTTGAGGATACCCCCCCCTGTGTCGGTGGAACAGATGCAAGGGGTGACCGTGAGGCTCACGCCCCCTTCGTCGGTGAACTTCAGCGCGTTGCCCACAAGGTTGAGCAGCACCTGACGAAGCCTTGCCGGGTCGCCGGTCACCGTGGGGGGCACATCGCGGGCGATGTAGAGTTCGAAGTCGAGCCCCTTGCGGTCGGCGACATGGGTCATGAGCCGCACAACCCCCCGCGCAAGCCGCGAGGGAGAGAACTCCACGCTCTCGAGGTGCAACCTTCCGGACTCGACCCGCGACAGGTCGAGCAGGTCGTTGACCACAGCCAGCAGCGCCTCGGCACTATGCAGCACGCCCCGCAGGTTCTCGCCCACGCCTTGGGATATGGGTTCCTGAAGGGTCAGTTCGGTGAGACCGATGATGGCATTGAGCGGCGTGCGTATCTCATGGCTCATGTTGGCGAGAAACACGCTCTTGGCCCGACTCGCCTCTTCGGCCCGCTGGTGCGACGCGGCGAGTTCGGCCTCTGCCCTGTGGCGTTCGAGCGCGGCGCCGAGAATCTCGCTGGCGGTCTGGAGAAAGAGGATGTCGCCCCCCTGCCATGTCCTCTCCGTGCGGGTGTCGTCGAAGCCGACGAAGCCGCACCATACCCCACGGGCAAAGATGGGGAGGACAAGCAGCGAACGTATGCCCTGCGCCTGAAGCACGTCACGCTCCGGCAGCGGCTGGTCTGCGACAGGGCCCACCACGGCGCGCCCCTTGCGGAGTTCATGCAGCCAGTTGGGAGCCTCCGACGCATAGATGATGTTCTGCAGCGCCGGGTTGTCCAGTTCGGGGCGCACACCCGGCGCGCTACTCTCATAGCGCTGCGAGCAGCACAGCCGGCCTTCGGCATCCTCATAGTTCTCGAAGATATAGGCCCTGCAAGCCCCCGCTCCCTGACGCAATGCGCCCAACACCCCCACGAGGGTCGACTCGGAACATGACCGGGAGAGCAACTCGCGTGCACAGGACGACAGCACGTGCTCATAGAGGTAACGCACCTCCATGGCCCTGCGAGCCTTGCGCTTCTCCGACACGTCACGTGCCACCATGATGGCGAGGCGCGGCCCGCCCACGCGGTCGACAAGGCGCGCGCCCACTTCCACGGGCACGAAGGTCCCATCCCGGTGCAGGTAGACCGTCTCGACGTTCTCGAGAACGGCCCCGGCGGCGATGCTGTCCAGAATCTGGCGGCAGCCGTCCGCTGCCATGCTGCGACGTATGCCGCACAGGCCAAGGCCGAGCAGTGTGTCACGGTCGTAGCCCAGCATGGTGCAGGCACCACTGTTCACATCAAGGAAACGGCCTTCTTCGAGGTCGACGAGAAAAATGGCCTCGGCCGAGGCGTCCAGTGCGGCACGAAAGCGCAGAAGGTCCTCCTGCGCCTCACGCATGTCCGTGATGTCGACGGCGAGTTCGTAGCGCACGGGCCTGCCATCGGGCCAGTGGATGCAGCGGTCGATGCAGCGGAACCACCGTCCAAGCCGCGGGTTGCGCCACTCCCATACGACCGGGCGTTCGGGATTGCGTTGCAGTCTGCCCGACGTGCAGAACGGACATGGCGTGTCCCGCCCCTGCAGCAGTTCATAGCATTTTCTGCCCTGCCATGCGCCCACGGCCATCGTCAGCGAGCGGTTGACGAAGAGCAGTTCATGCGTCTGCATATCGCTCACATAGGCGTAGACGAGAGGGGCGTCGGAAGCGGGTGCGATGATTTCGGGTAGCAGGCTGCCAAGGGCCTCACCGGGTGCAGGGCCCTCGAAACGCGCGCACAGGCGCAGCAACCGGTTCTCATCCTCAAGGCGTGCTATGCGTTCGCGCAGGGCCTGTACCTCTGCGGAACCTGCGGCTTCATCCTTCACTTGCGGCCCCGTGCTTTCCGTGCGTTGGTCGTATGTCATCCCGGGCATATTGAGCGATTCGCCCTGCGATGGCAACCTGCTTGCTTCCCACCCTTCGTACACCTATACTGAAGGGATGCAGTCCGACACGCTCCGCTTTCGTACCCCCCTCGCCCAGCCCCGCTTCCTGCCCATGTCGCGTGCCGAGATGCACGCCATAGGGTGGGATGCGCTGGACGTGCTGCTCATCTCCGGCGACGCCTACGTCGACCACCCGACCTTCGCCGCCGCCCTTCTCGGACGCTGGCTGGTGGCCCACGGCTACCGCACGGGCATCGTGGCGCAGCCACGCTGGAACACGCCGGAAGATGTGCTGTGCATGGGCAGGCCCCGACTCTTCGCGGGGATTGCCGCCGGGGCCATCGATTCGATGCTGGCCCACTACACCGCCTTCCGCAAGAAACGCCACGACGACGCCTACACCCCCGGCGGCAAGGCCGGTGCACGTCCCAACAGGGCGGTCATCGTCTATACCAACCTCCTGCGGCAGGCCTTCGCCGGACTTCCGGTCGTCATCGGGGGTATCGAAGCCTCGCTCAGGCGCGCCACACATTACGATTTCTGGACGGACTCGCTACGGCGCTCCATCCTGCTTGACGCCAAGGCCGACCTGCTCGTCTACGGCATGGGCGAATACGCCCTGCGCGAGGCGGCGGCCCGGTACGACGCGGCCATGAACGAAGGTGGGGCCGCCACGGCGGCAGAGGCCCTGCATGGCATCGGCGGTACGGCATGGGTCGGCACGGAGTCAGACATGCCCGAGGGCGCATCAATCATGCGCCTGCCCTCGCACGAGGACATCTCCGCCGATGTACGCCTGCTCATGGAGGCGACCCTCCAGCAGGAACGTCATGTCCATCGCGGCGACGCATGGGCCATCCAGCCTGTGGGGAGTCGCGCCGTGATCATGGCCCCCCCCGCCCCGCCCATGTCCTCTGAAGACCTCGACAGGTTGTACGCGCTCCCCTTCACCCGCGAGGCACATCCCTCATACCGCGAGACCGTGCCCGCCGCGGACATGATACGCACGAGCATCACCACCCACAGGGGATGCGGCGGCGGATGTTCGTTCTGTTCGCTGGCCCTCCATCAGGGACGACGCATCGCCTCGCGCAGCCGTGACTCTGTCCTCGCGGAGGCACGCGACCTCGCTGCCGCTGCGCGAAAGGGCGTCTCCATCAGTGATGTGGGCGGCCCCAGCGCCAACATGTGGCAGGCCCGCTGCACGCTGAACCCCGCCAAATGCCGTCGTGCCAGTTGCATGTTCCCCTCCGTCTGCAAAGGTTTTGCGGTCGACCAGCGCAAGGCAGTGCGGCTGCTTCGGGAAGTGCGCGACACGCCGGGAGTGCGCAACGTACGCGTGGCCAGCGGCGTCCGTTTCGACCTCGCCTTGCGCGAAGGCGAGGCACTGCGCGCCTACACCATGGAATTCACCGGCGGTCAGCTCAAGGTCGCCCCGGAGCACATCTGCGACGAAGTGCTCGAATACATGCGCAAGCCGGGACTTCCGGTCTTCGAGAAGTTCCTTGAGGCCTTCGCGGCCTTCTCCGACGAGGCGGGCAAGGAACAGTATGTGGTACCGTACCTTCTGAGCGCCTTTCCGGGCTGCACCGACGACCACATGCGCACGCTTTCACGCTGGCTTCAGGCGCGGGGCTGGTCGCCGCAGCAGGTACAGTGCTTCATCCCCACACCGGGCACGGTGGCTACCGCCATGTACGCGGCAGGCATCGACCCGGAGGGCAACCCCATCCCCGTGGCCCGCACCGACGCAGAGCGCCTGCGCCAGCACGGCATCCTCATGCCCGACACAGGACGCCCCCCCTCACGTGACGCCGACAACCGCCGCCGGGGCGATGCCAGACAGAGTGAGACTGGACGCGGCAAGGCCGGAACGCGGGACGGACGGCCGCATCGTTCCGACCGTGACACCGGAAATGCCAACAGGCATGACGGTGGACGAAGTGACAGGAGGGGCGGCAGGCGCGATGAAGACAGGCCCGACCGTGGCAGGCGCAACGGGGCGAGGCCGGATGGCGGCGCGAACAGAGGCAGGGCCGACGCCGAAGAGCGCCGGGAGGGCAGGAAGGGGGGCAGCAAGAGGCCGCCCCGCCGCTGACGTTGAACCGCGTGGTGCGGCGCACCGCCGATGCGTCTTTTCCGTCTTCTTGCGTTGCAGAGGCAGCAGGCCTGTGCCGACCGAGTACCATCCAGCGCCCCGAGGACGCCGCAGCCGTGCGAGTGCATGCCATGCAGGCGACATGGTAATCCGGGCTGCGCGATAATCCGGGCTGCGCGATAATCCGGGGCGTCCTAGGTATCCTGCCCGGTGTCCGGCGTCGTGGCGACGCCTGCCCCGGCGGGGTCTCCGCCATCGACAGCAGCGTGCGGGACACTTGTCTCCTTGTGCGGTCTGCGGCCGACCTCGGTCTCCGGCCCCCACGCACGTTCACGACGGCAGGCCCGAAGGGCCGCCTCGCGAAGCGGGGCCACGCCATGCCGCAGCAGGGCCGCCATCACGCTGGCCGGGCCTCCTTCCATCTCGTGGGAACCATCAGCCGCGAGGTCGGGCGTGACCGGCAGCGGCAGCGACGCCCCCAGCATATCCGTGAGGACGGTCTCGGCCACGAGCATGGCGTCCTGCCCTCCCCCCACCGATGGGCGCCCAAGCGCGGCAAGGACCATCCCCCCGGCTTCGGGTGGCAACGCGCCCAGCACCGCCGCCACATGACGCGGGTCGCGCCGGACCAGCGCCGTGCAGACGGCGAAGGTCACCGCCAGCCCGGCCGAAGACAGCACCCGCCCCAGCGCCAACGGCGGAACACCGCCGAAGCCCGTGAACGGCGTGTGAGGACCGCCTGCCATGCCTCCAGCCTGTTCCACCAGCGCCACGACTTCGCGCACCCTTTCCGGTGAGAAGGCACGCATCAGCAACCGCCTTGCCTCCGCTTCGCCTCCTGTCACGAGGGCTTCGACAGCCGTCACCATGGCACCGTCCTGCCGCAGTACCGCCTCGACCTGTTCCGCGAACAGGGGTTCAAGCCCTGCCAGCGCCCTGACGAAGGCCGCCGCCGCACCGGGCGTCATGACTCCCAGCGTCTGCACAGTATGACTTTCACCAAGGGACAGGGTACGTACCACGAACCTCTCGGTGGCTGTGAACACCCGTAACGGTCCACTCCGCCGCGCCATGCGCCGGCGAACCTCTTCGGCCATCTCCGGTGCAAGCAGCGGCAGCAGACGCGTCCGGCGACGGACGGGACATGCCGCCAGCAGCACAGCCCCCAGTTGCGGGTGCGCCCTGTCGATGCGGGCGACGAGGTGTTCATCGGGCAAGGTGAGCAGGGCGTCCACCATCTGCGCCGGGCACTCGGCCTCGATGGGCACCACGTGCAACGACTCATCCTCGAACAGGGGATAGAGGGGGGCAAGCAGCCCGTCAGGGAACCACAGGTGCCAGCATGCCTCTTCGGCACCGCACAGAAGGCGCAACACGGCCTGCCAGCCCCCTCCCTCCCCGAAGGATGTGGCAGATGCGAGTTCGCCCTCCGCCACGGTCTCTATCTCGAAGAACGGCAGAAAGGCCGCCTCGAGGTCAAGCTGGACCGCACGCATGAAATGCCCGCACACCGCCATGACGACCTGCGACGGCGGCCAGCTGGCACACCCCTTCGGCATCCCCCCCGCACCGAGGGCATGGCGGGCCACAGTGTCCACCCACCCCTCATCGACCGCAAGGCAGACGACATCATCGAGGGGAACCACCGCCGCCATATGCCACAACACCCTTCCCGACCGGACGGCGACATCCTGCTGATGCCCAGCGGATTCCGCGTCATGCTGGCATCCGGGCTGTTCATGGAAACCGGAGGGGCGATGCGACACCGACACCACCTCCACGACGCACGGGGTGCCGGTGTAGGCCGAAAGCCGGGTGGCGGCGCCACGGGCGAAGCGCCGCACGATGCGTTCAAGGACAGGCAACCGCTGCGGGGGCGACGGCCCGACCCCTCGCCTACCCGCACGGAAAGGCAGCAACTTGCGCTTGCCCGAAAAGACGGATGACCGTGCCATCACTCCTCCTGAACAGACGATGGACCTGTACGCAGTGTAACCCGGTCAGCCCGTGCGCGCCACTAGATGCGCAACCCCGCGGAAGCCCCGGCCCGGCAGCCCTTCGGGCCGACAAGCCTGGCTCGCCCCGAGGGTTCATCGCCTCCACCATCGTCCGGTGCGAACACTCCGGGCGGGCAGGCTCACCCGATGTACCGGCCAGACACCCGGACGGGCGGGACGACAGTCTCCCCCGGCTTGTCATATACGCATCTTCCGTATATCGCTGGTGAAACATGCAGGGATAACATGCGCCGGACGCCGCGTCCCTGACCAAGCCCGGAGAGGGACACGGAACCTGCGAGGGAGTGTCATGAGCAGGATATACCGCAGCCTATGCCTCGCCCATGCGATGGACGCCCTACGGCAGGGGCTTTCGCACTTTTCGGGTACCAGCCGCGTGGCACTGCTCATGTCCCTGAAACGGGGCGACCATCTTCGCGTCTACGACCCCCAGAACCTGCTGCGAGACCACGAACCGCGCCTGCGCGAGACCATGCTCGACCACATCGACTGGATGCTCACGGGGCCGCCCATGCGAGGTATCTCGCCCCACGAACAGCACCCCCTGCCCGACCCGCAACTGACGGGGCTCATCGCCCATGCCTGCCGTACCCGGCACACGTGGCTTCAGGTCTGGTTCACCGAAGAGCACCCCGGCATGTGCTCCACCGGCCCCACGCGCTGCTGGCTTGAATACGCCGCCAACCAGCTTTCCCTCGACCTCGGCACAGTGGGCAGCCTGCGTGCCGGAGTCTCGGCCTTTCTGCTGCAAGGCTATGCCCTTCACGCCGTACGCGACTGGATTGTCGACCAGCGCAACCGCGCCATGGGACCGGATACGAAGCTGCGTGTCTACCCCACGCTGGACGCGGTGCTGGGCATCTCCCATACCCGCGAGGAAGGCGCATGGCCCGAAGGACGACTCGCCTTCATCGAACCGGCATGGTGTGAGCGACTCGACTACCTCGCCCGGTTTCCGGCGCACGAACGGCCCCTTCTGGCGAACCTGCGCCACTGCCGCAAGATGCTGCAATCCGTCACGGGGTCGGACAGGATTCTCGTCTCTGACGGGGTCTCCATAACCGGCATCACGCGCGAGAAGCTGCCTCCCTGCACCATCGTCGCAGACTACAGGGGGCGGCACGGCTTCCTCTGGCTGGATGCCGAACTTGTATGCAGCTTCTCAGACGGTTCGTTCCACTCTTCCGACCGCCGCCCCAACCTCGTCCACCTCGAAGAATTCCTGTTCGAAGCCCGCTGCACGGCCGAAGAACAGCAGAAACTGCGCCGCGTGGCGTTGCGCATCGTCGAGTGCGCACAAGACCGCAAGCACGGCTGCGCACTCATCATCGACCTCGGAACACCGCCGCGCACTCTGGCGGGGCAGTCGCTGGTCACCCCCGTCGACCTCGATACCGACGAAGGACTGAGCCTTGCCTGTGCGCTGGCGAAGGTCGACGGTGCATTGCACATCAGGCGTGACGGTGCATTGCACGGCTTCGCATGTCTCATGGACGGACTCTCGGTCGCCGGAGAGAACAGGGCGCGCGGTGCACGCTTCAACAGCGCGTTGCGCTTCACCGCCAACAAGGACGACCTCATGGTCATCGTCGTCTCGGCGGACAGACCCGTCTCGGTGATACAGCGCGGCGTCGAACTCACGTCCGCATGCGCGTGGTTGCCACCTTCCACCTTCGCCACGCCACCGCTGCTGGAACACTGGATACAGGGCCCCTGACGCGAAGGCGAGAACCCCGCTTGCAAGACGGACGGGAGAGATGAGGGCAGACACCGGCGAATGGCCTGCAACGCCATACCGGCAGGCCCATACCGGCGAATCCCATGCGCCATGTCCATGCCGCCATCATGCCCCCGCATGTTCAGCGCGTCACCGCAAAGCCTGCGCCTGCGTCGCACTTCAAGGCCACACAGCACACCACTCCGGTCGGTTGCTCTTCCTTGAAGCATCGACACCCGTGGCGCAGCACCGGGTGCTGGCGCTCGTCCGCCCCCTCATGCTAGGGTGCGGCCCATGAGCCGCAACCATACAGACCACAGGAACACGCCATGAACTACTGGCTCTTCAAAAGTGAAACGGACTGCTTCTCCGTGGACGACCTTGCCGCCTCGCCCGACGCCACCTCGTCATGGGATGGCGTTCGCAACTATCAGGCCCGCAACTTCATGCGTACCATGCGCAAGGGCGACCTCGGTTTCTTCTATCACAGCGGAAAGAACCCCGAGATCGCAGGCATTGTCGAGGTCGTGCGCGAAAGCCACCCCGACCACACCGCGTGGGACCCGGAGAACGATCACTACGACCCCGCATCCACTCCCGATGCCCCTCGATGGGACATGGTCGACGTGCGACTGGTACAGCGCTTTGTCACGCCCCTGCCCCGTGCCGCGCTGAAGGGCGTCGCCGGTCTTGAAGGCATGGAACTGCTGAAGAAGGGAAGTCGACTTTCGGTGCAACCCGTCACGCCGGAGGAATTCGCCATCGTGCGGCACCTCGCCGAACAGGCACAGAACACCTCGGAGGGAGCATGAGCAGAAGCGTGGAGGAACGGCTGGCGCGACTTGAGGAGACGCTCTACTTCCAGGACGACACCATCACCCAGTTGAACGAGGTCATCGCCGACCAGCAACGTCAACTCGATGAACTGGAGAAGCGCTGTGCCGCAAGCGAAGACAAGTTGCGCAGCCTCATGCTGCTGCTTTCGGATGATGGCGGAGAGGACAACGGGCCTCCCCCGCACTACCTCTAGGACACCAGACAGACAGATGGCCGCGGCTGACGGCCCTGACAACAGACAGACCTTCGCCACCGGCGGAGGTCTTCCTGTCTCATCTGTCGTCTCTCGGCGAGAGGTCATGCTGGCGTGAGGTATTGCTGCCTTGGAACGATGTGAGGGGCTGAAGCGCCACGCAAGGATGGGGAGGGGCGTTCACTCTCAGCCCGCCCGTCCGGTTGGCGGCCCGACGCACCGTCATGACGTGCGCGACACCGTGTGACCAGAAGGAGGAGTGGGGTCGCACCGCGCGGCATCCTGATGCGGGTATCGTCCGCTGGCAGACTGCCGCCGGACACTGTCAAAGGTATCACCGCACCGGCAGATGCGGACATGTCGCCCTGTCAGGCTTCGCCGCGTGTCGAAGGCGAGACTGCGTCGTGCCCGACGCCCCTGCCTCGCCATCGCCGGTCACCGCCGTGACATGTCATCCGCACTGGTACAGATTCGGACGAGTCTCCGACGCAAGGCAGCCCACCCATCCCGCGCCTGCCGTCTTCCGGCAAACCAGCCGCAAGCCACGCCAAGGGCGTTCGCCGCCATATCCGCCAGAGAGGCGAAGCGACCGGGCACGAAATGCTGCGCGACCTCGATACCGCCCCCCAGCAGGACCATGGCGAGAGAGGCGTACGAAGCCGCAACCGGGCGGGTGAACGCCGCCCACGGCAACAGCGCCAGCCATGCATAGCCTATCAGGTGCTCAACCTTGTCGATGTGCGGCACCGGCGGGCCGTCGGGCACCGGCAGCAACGACCCCGCCACGACAACTCCGATGGAGACCAGCCAGAGAACAAGAAACGTCGTTCTCACCTGCCGCGATGGCACAGACATCACTCATCCCCCCATGACACCATCGTGTCCATCGTCGGACGCCCTCTGTTGTGTTGTCGTGCACCACGGCACGGATTGCGGGATTCGGACTCCGGGGATGCCAGCTGCCCTCTGTCAGCGGCAAGGCCTCACGGGTAAGGGCCGACCGACGACCCACTCAGGTGATATCCGAACGACATCACACCGACGACATCACACCGACGACATCACGCCAACGGCAGCCCCCCGACGGCGGCACTCGACAGCAGTACATGGGGACGTACCCCGGCGGTATCACAGTCACCGCATCGGCAGACCTTTCGCTGACGCGCCTGTACCCTTCACGACCTTCGGCGACGCCACGCGTCACCGTCGCAGGACTCACCCTGCCCCGGTGCACCGCCCTCGCATGTCCCCCGCGGCGCGTCCATGCAACAACGGCAACCCCGCTGCACGCCATGCGGCCATGCCACCGCAGAGCATCGCCACATTGCGGGCCCCGAGCAGCAACGCCTGCCCAAGCCATCTATGCGCCAGACAGGGACAGCCCGTCGCGCCCATCGCGCCCGTCGCGAGGGTGCTGCCGACCTCCACAGGGCCGCCCCGGCCGGGGGGAGGACTGTTCGTGGAAAGACAGCCCCGTCCCGCATCGGGGCAGGTCGCAGCCGCCTCACTGCAGAACACGAGCATACTGCCGGCATGACGCCGCAGCAGGCGGGCAAGACGCCGCTGCATCGCATACCGTGCGAACAAGTCCGGCAACCAGCGGAACAGCCCGGCATCCCGCAACGGTATCGCACCGGGGATGTGCCCGCCTTCCCACGCCGAAGAGGGGCGCAAGTCCACGGCTACGCACACGCCCTGTTGCATTCCCGCCGCAAGGGCCAACGCATCCATCTCTACGACGGGCACGCTGACGCCCCCCGCTTCCGGCATGTCCCTGTGGGCAGGAAGGATGCCCTTCGCCTGCCCATGACCTTCTGGACGGGCGACAGCAAGGTGCGCTGGAAGCCCTGTGCCGTCTTCCGGCGGGGAATCGGAGATACGATGACGATATGCTGCCACAAGCCACCTCGGCGTATGGCTGATTGTACCGCCCCGCACCATGAGGGGCAAGGCTGGTCAGCCGAAGCAGCCGGAGAAGGCCCTAGCGGCATCAGGTCGCAGGGAAAACCAGAGGAACATCCGCACGATGCATTGTTCGGCACATCGTGCGGACGTTACGCTAATTGGCGGATACGGTCGCCTGTGCGGGCGTCTCCTCCTCGTCCTGCAGCAGCAGTCCGAGAGGAACGTAGGGCCCGAGGGGGATGAGGTCGAACTCCACCTGCTTTTCACGCACCAGCGGCAGTTCACGCAGCATGGCCCGTGCGTCGTCGACGGAGGGGGCTTCGAGCACCAGCACGGTACCCGACCTGTCCTGCCTGAAGTACATCTCGCGCACCACGTCGGCGAGGTACAGCCGCACGCACTGCGAAATCTCCTTCAGGAAAAGCTCGCGAATCCTTTCGGGGGTTGCCTTGTCGCGCACCTTATCGATGGCAAGAATCTTCATGCTTCGCTCCTTGGGTATGCGAGGAGGCCCCACCGCAAGGGCGAAGCCTCCGTTCCGCATCCGGGTACGCTTTTTCGGGCTTCGCCTCAAGCCCCCGCGACCATTGCAGCGCAAGCAGCACGACCGTGTCGCTTCATGAACCTTCCCGATGCCTGTCGGCCAGAAGGACACCGCCCACGGCATAGTCCTCTGCGGGACGGCATTCGAGCACCACGACGATGGTCTCCGGAGGCAATCCCATGATGCGCGCCGCACTCTGCGTGAGCTCATGCACGAGTTCGCGTCGGGTCTCCAGTGAAAGCTGGTTCGCCTGAACGGTGATGATGGGCATGGCTACCAGCCGTTATGATGTATCTTGGACTCGTCGTAGCGGTCTTGCGGCTTGAGTTCCTGCGCAGGATGCCCGATGACGATGAAACCGAGCGGCATCACCTGTTCAGGCAACGAAAACTCGCGCCTGAACGCCGCGACCCTGTCCTCCATCGGGTAGATACCCGTCCAGACAGCCCCAAGGCCAAGCCCCTGTACGGCAAGAAGCAGATTCTGGATGGCGGCTGAACAATCCTGCACCCAGTAGCCGGGGTACTTCTCGGCACTGAGGTCGGCGCAGACGAGGATGCCAAGCGGTGCCTGCGCCGCCATGCCGGCGTACTGGCTGTACGAGGGCACCTTGTCGAGCATGGCGCGGTCGTCCACGACGACGAAGCGCCAGGGTTGCGCGTTGCCCGCACTGGGTGCGGCCATGGCTGCGGCCAGAAGCCGTTTCACGGTGTCTGCGTCCACCGGGGCTTCGGTGAACTTGCGAATGCTGCGGCGGGAATGGATGGCTGTAAAGATGTCCATGACGACCTCCGGTCTTGGCGTTGACTTCGTTCCCAGTCTACCCCACTATATCCATACATCAAGTACACACCATAAAGTAGCATTGTACCCTAGAGGATACCATGAAAAAGACCACCGCCCGCGATGCCGACCACCGCCCCTGCCTTCTGAAGCACTGTGCGGGCAAGGACTACTACTGCTCGCTGGAACTCACGTTGCAGGTCATCGGAGGCAAATGGAAGCCCATCATCCTCTGGCGCATCGGACAGGACGGTGTGCTGCGCTTCAGCGAACTGAGGCGCATCCTCCCCAACATCACCCAGAAGATGCTCACGCAGCAACTGCGTGAACTGGAAGCCGACGGCATGGTGCACCGCGAGGTGTATCCGCAGGTCCCCCCCCGCGTGGAATACTCGCTGACGGAACTGGGCCGGACGCTCATGCCCGTGCTTGAGCACCTCATCCTCTGGGGACGCGCCTTCGAGGAGATGCACGGCGTCACACCCGCACCCTACAAGGAGGACGGGACGGACACAGAGAAGGCAACCGCAGCCGCCCCGGCAATCGACGGGGACGAAGCCGACGACGAGGCCGCGGCCTAGCCCTGCCCCAGGTCGGGACAACGCCCTCATCTGCACCCCGGCGAAGCATCTTGCCCGACGACGAAGCATCTGGCCCGACGACGCGCGGCATCCATCTCGCCGGGAGTCACGAAGCGTGTCCCCTTCGGCAAGGGGGGCCGGGGTGTCGGCGACCCCATCGTCACAGGCCCGACGCAGCATCTAGCCCGACACAGCGTCTGCACCGACGACGAAGCATCTGGCCCGACGCACCGGCGCAGAACATCTGGCGGGCGCGGCGAGGCATCTTGCCCCGCGCAGCGTGGCGAAGCCGCGGCACGGTGCGGGATAACACCACCGAAACTTCACCCGCCCCTCGCGGCGCTCTTTCGCCCTGTCCAGTCTGCCAACGGACTGCTGGCACCAGCGCCCTGCGCCCCGTCATCACACGAGGCACGGAAGCAGCGCTACAGGTGGTGCCGCATCAACAGCAGTGCCGTGCCTGCGAAGGCCACAGCGGCCCCCACCACGGCACGCACCGTCGGTCGCCTGCCCGTCATGAACCATACCACGGGCATGATGGCGATGGGCTCAAGTCCGATGAGCGTGGCTGCCACGCCCGTGTCGGTGTTGGCCACCGCCACAAGTGAAAGCCACATGCCGATGCCGGGGCCAAGTACGGCCCCCAGCGCCATGCGCGGCAACACTCCCCGCCCGCTTCGCAAAGACTGCATCGCAGCCCGCGAACCGCCCATGAGGGCCACGACGGGCCAGAAGACCACCGCCGCCGCCACGTTACGGAGAAACGCACAGAACAGCGGGTCTGCCCCGGTGCTGAATCCCTTCTTGGAAAAGAACATGGCAAGGGCGAGGGCCAACGCCGACCCCAAGGCAAGGGCGATGCCCTTGCGGCGCTGACCCGGGGTCGTGGCCAGCCCATCAGACCGGCCGCCGCCGTCCGTGACGACGATGATGACGCCGACCGTGGCCACAGCTATCCCAAGCACTCCGGCCCAGCCGAGACTCTCGCCGAGGAACATCACGCCCAGAAAGGCCGTCATACTGGCTGCAAGCGACTGGCACACGCAGGCCACCCGCGGGCCAAGCAGCACGGTCGAACCGTAGAACAGCCAGTCGCACAGGGCCACGCCGGTCAGCCCGGACAGCGAGAAGTACCACCACACCGAAGCGGGGTGGTCGAACGACACCCCTGAGAAGACACACGCAGCCCCAAGCAGTGCCACCGCCAGCGGCAGACGCAGGAGTGTCAGGTTGGTCGCTCCCATCTCGCGGGAAAGCTGCGAATGTATCTGGCAGGAAACGGCCCAGATGCAGGCCGTGCCGAGGGCGGCAAGTTCGCCCGTTCCGAATGCCATGGTCAAGACGATACTCCGTGAAGACGCCGGGACGATACGGTATGCACCGTACCGTCACCGGGAGGCGGGTGTGCAGGAACAGGGTACGCAGTCCGGAATCAGGGCTTTCTGTGCAGGGCGCGCCATCCTTCGATGGTGTACAGGGCCAGCGCCCCCCATATGCAGCCGAACGTCACCAGATGCGACGGCGTGAGCGGTTCATGGAAGACGAAGACCCCGAGCATGAACGCAAGTGTGGGGGCAAGGTATTGCAGCACCCCCACCGTGGTGAGACGAAGGCTTCGCGCCGCAAAGGCGAACCAGATGAGCGGCGTGGAGGTCGCCACGCCCGCCCCCATGAGCAGCAGGTCGGTCGTCGGGGCGAGATGCATGAACGCACCGCCGCCGCCAAGGTGCAGGCGCACCAGCCACACCGCGACGAAAGGTGCAAGGATGCTCGTCTCGATGAAGAGTCCGGGTACGGAGGCGACCTTCACCGTCTTGCGCATGAAGCCATACAGAGAGAACGACCCCGCCAGCGTCAGCGCAACCCACGGGAAGCGCCCGTACCCGGCAAGCATCCACAGCACCCCGAAGGCGGCAAGGGCGATGGCTGCCACCTGCAGGCGCGAGGGACGTTCACGCAGGAACACGCAACCCAGCGCCACGTTCATCAACGGGTTGATGTAGTAGCCAAGGCTCGTCTCCAGCACATGGCCCGTGTTCACCGCCCAGATGTAGAGATACCAGTTGAAACCGACCAGCAGACCGCTGCATGCCACACGCAGCAACGTCCCCCGGTCGCGCACAGCGGCACGCACCTCTGCCCATCGACCGGAGAACACCACCACGGGCAAGAGAAAGACGAAAGACCACAAGATGCGGTGACAGAGAATCTCGAACGGGGGAACGTCGAGCAGCTGTTTCCAGTACAGGGGCAGCAGGCCCCACAGGGCGAATGCCCCCAATCCCGCCACAAGGCCCTTGCGCGAGGTATCGGAGGTCACGGGTGCGCTGGGCATGGAAGGCTCCGGACGGATGTCGAAAAGAAACGGGGCCGCCGAAGCGGCCCCCTGCAAAGAACTTTTGTACCGCTAATGCCACGTTCTACAAACACGATGAACGCCCGTCAGGTACGGTAGTCGTCCGGCGCATGCTTGCCGCCACCGGGGACATGCGTACGGCGCACATCGCAGACTCCTTGGCGCTAGCGCCTCCCCGGAATGCATCGGTGGCTGCCGACACATGGCGAGGACGCCATGCTAGACGTTGAAGGAGCGGGCGAAGAGGGCTTCGATGGCCGCACGCCCGTTGTCTTCAAGGAAGCGGGTGCCGGTGGCCGTGAAATGCCGGTGGCCGATGCGTGGCTCACTGACCGGCGACCATGCGGACTTGTCCCACATGTACCAGCCGTTGCGGGTCTGGTCGAAGACGTAAAGGGGCTTGTTGCATATCTTGGCGAACTCGGCACCCCAGCCTGTACCGCCGGTCACGGTGTCGTCCTCCTGAATGGAGCCCACCACCCAGACCTCATGCCCGCAGCTCACCTGCCAGCAGATGGACTGCAACACCTTGCGAAAAAGAGGGGCGCGCGTGTACTGGCGGTTCATCAGCCGCGACACGTAGGTGAGGCTCACGTCCTTGAGGGCGAGTTCTTCAGAGGTCAGCACCCTCACGCCACGTGTGCGTTCTATCTGGTGCCCCTCGAAGCTGTAGTTCACCTCTTCAAGACCATACTTCTCGGCAATGCCACCGAAATGGGCCTCGGTGCCCGTGGCACCGCCGCTGTACAGAATGCAGTCTCTCGGGTCGAGCATGTGGTATCCTCCATCGCTAGGGAAGTGAGGCCCGTCGGCCGTGGTACCGTGGCATGAGAAACCCGCCCCGGAAGGGGGCGGGTTCATTATACGCATTCGGCGTCAGGTGTACAGGGTGCAGACTAGTGACGCACCCGGGCCGAACCGTCGCTGCCTTGCAGCACGCGCACACGGTCGCCCACGGTGAACACTTCGTCAGGTTCCTGCACGATGGACATGACCTGTCCGTTTTCGAGACGGACCGTGATTTCGAGCGCCCGCTTGTTGTTGAGGGCCTTCTCACCCGCATAGCCCGCGGCGGCACCGCCGACGGCGCCACCAAGGGTGGCGAGGGTGCGGCCCTTGCCGCCGCCCACCATGTTGCCGAGGACCCCGCCCACGACGGCACCGCCGAGCATGCCTAGACCGGACTGCTGGTCTTCGATGGTGGCATCGTTGATCTGTTCGATGGTACCCCACTGCACCGTGTGGGCCGTACGGGCCTGACCGCCCTTATAGGTGCTGCCGCCATAACTGGGGCCGCACGCGGCGAGGAGCAACGTGGCGATGAGAAGCCAGGCGCAGGTCTTCAAATTGCGCATTTTCATCTCCTTTCATGGTTCTGTGTCGGCACGCCGACCAGTTTTACCCCTCTCTTGTATCCCCAAGCGGGAACCGAAGCAAGGGAGTCGCGCTGAAAGCCCCGGCAACACCACGGCGCGGGTAGCGCGATGCGTCGTGATTGCACCATGCCAGTCCGCCCCCACGCTCCGATACGACATGAAATCATAAGCAGCATCCGCTCACGTGATATGGCATGATTAGGGCGTGAGTGAGAAGGCTTCCGGCAACCGCGACATAGCCAAGACTATAATGGAGGACATGAAAAACGCCCCGGAACGACCGGGGCGCGAGATACGGCACGGACGCGTCGCCTAGTAGCGGGGCGGGCGGGGCGCGCGGGGACGGGCTTCGTTCACGCGCAGGGTGCGACCACCGAACGAAGCGTTATCAAGAGCTTCGATGGCGGCGACAGCCTCGGCATCGTCCATCTCGACGAAGCCGAAGCCACGGGCACGACCCGTATCACGGTCGCTGACCAGCTTTACGGAAAGAACGGGACCGAACGGAGAGAAGAGGTCCTGCACCTGCTCTTCAGTGGCGGACCAGGGAAGGTTCCCGACGTAGATGGACTTGGCCATGAGAAAAACCTCTTGAAAAAAATAACGAAATGTTCGCGCCTCAAAGCAGGCAGAACCAATCTGCCCGTCGCGCGGGCCTTCAATGCCCATGCCCCAAGCCGCGCGTAGCGTCAACAGAAAAAGCGATGTAGTTTTAATGATGTCGGAATCATGCAGCGAATGCGGGCGCCCTGCCGTGTATCCCTTACTGTGCCTCTTCGTGCACATGACTCTTTCTTTCGGTCAACGATTGAGGTAGAGACTCCAAGCAGGTAGACCAGAATGTCACGTTACATCCGCGCCTTGCTGTGCTGTGTGGTCATTGCGCTCATCGTAGCGGGCGCATCACCTATCCGGGCTTCCGATGTAGGGTCTTTGCCACTGCGCCTCGCCCTGCGGCCCGACATGCCTCCATACCAGTTCTTCGATATGGAAGGACGCCCACAGGGGCTGGTCGTCACCGTATGGGAAAGCTGGACGCGTGCCACGGGCACTCCCGTGATTTTTGTGCCTGTCACGGAGAACGAGATTCCCGACGCCTTCGCCCGGTCGCGCATCGACGCCGTCGCCGCCCTGCCCGCCCAGTTGCTGCCTCGTTTCGGTCTCGCCGAAGCGGCAGAGGTGGGCCATCTTTCCGTAGGCATCTTCTCGCATACCGGGAACTCTTCGCCTGACCCTGCCGACCAGGGGCAGGGGAGTGTCACATCACCCGCCATCCCGGCCGGGATGGGACTCGCCACCATCCTGCAGGATACGCTGCCGGGAGTGAATCCCGTCGTCTTTCCCGACACCACCAGTCTGCTTGCCGCCGCCCATGCCGGAAACGTACGGCAGATTGCCCTTTACATGGCCCATGGTGACTACCTGCGCAAACACGGACGCCTCGAAGGTTTCGATGCGGGCATCGCCGTAGCCTCAAGTCGGCTAGTGGCGGCCCTCCCCGCTGCCGACATCGCACGCAAGCAACGCATTCGACTCGGTTTCTCCCGTCTGGCGGATACCGACCACCGCGACCTTGAGGCCATGTGGCACGGTGCGCAGACGGCCTTTCCGTTCATGCGGCCCCTCGTGCTTCTTGGCGTACTGACATTCCTGCTTCTGGTCGTCGTACTCGGCCGCAACCTCGCGCTGCGCAGACGCATGGAGAAGGAACGTGCCGAACGCCGCCGCACCGAGAACATGCTCGACGGCTTTCTTGAACGCCTGCCAGACAACCACTTCACCCTCGATGTGGATGGAACCGGCGCTGTCGTCATGGCAAGCAACGGCACGGAGGACGTTCTTGGCGTCTCGCCGGATGAGGCACCATCCAGACTCCGGCACCTGCTTCCCCCGACGAAGGACGGCGCGTGGTCGCAGGCGTCGTTCTCGATTGAAGCGGCACACGCTGACGGTTCACTGCGCACGCTGGACTGCCTTGCCACCACGCCCGACGAAAGGGGACACCGCCGTGTCCTCGTGTTCGACACCACCCGCCGCAACCTCGAAAGACAACGTGTCGAGGCCATACATCACCGCTACATGTCCATCCTCGACAATGCGCCGGTGGGCATCTTCCGCATCATGCCCGACGGTTCCATGGTGGGTGCCAATCGCGAGATGGCAAGGCTATGGGGGTTCTCGTCGCCCGAAGAACTGCTCGCGTCGGAGGAGGCACGCCGCCTCATCCTCTGCGACGACCCCAAGGCCTGTCCCCTGAGTTTTGCCCGCATCGCCGCATCCGGCGGGCTGGTGAACGAGGAGGTGCTGTGCCGCACCCGCGACGGACGCAGCTTCACCGGGCTCGTCTCGGCACGGGCAGTACCGCAGGACGACGATGTACAGTCATACGTCGACGGCTTCCTGCTCGACATCTCGCAACTCAAAGAGGCACGGGACAAGCTACGCCAGACAAGCCGCAACCTGGCCGACATCATCGACTTCTACCCCGATGCCACGCTCGTGGTCGATGCCGCAGGAAGGCTGGTGGCATGGAACAGGGCCATGGAAGAACTCACGGGCATCGCCGCGGCCGACATGATAGGCAAGGGCGACTACGAATATGCCCTGCCGTTCTACGGTGAGCGCATCCCCATTCTGTGCGACCTGCTGCGCGACCCGGCCATCATCCCGGCCGCGCGGTACAGTCTTCTTGAGCAGACTGAACACCGCATCGTGGTGGAACTGCCTCTCCCGTTCTTCCGCAAGGGGCGCGGGCTGTTCGTGTGGACGGCGGCATCGGCCCTCACGGACGAACACGGCAAGGTCACCGCAGTCATACAGGTCATCCGTGACGTGACCGAACGCAGGATTGAACTGGAAGCGCTCGCCAAAAGCCGCGAGCGCTACCAGATGGCCATCGAAGCCACCAACGAGGGAATCTGGGAATGGGACGTCACCACCGGCGAACTCTACCATTCACCCCGTTGTGTCGAGATACTGGGCCGTGGGGGCGCAAGCGCACCTGACACCCTTCTCCGCGACCTCTCCCTGCAGGTTCATCCGGATGACAGGCTGAGGATGGTGACGCTGACGCAATCGCTCATGACGGAACCCGTCGAACGCTTCTCGCTGGAATGCCGGATGCGCCATCCCGTACAGGGTTGGCGGTGGGTACTCTGCCACGGCGTCGTCCAGCGCAACGGTTCAGGCGGGCCAAGACGCATCACCGGGTCCATCGCGGACATCACCGAGCGCAAACAGAGTGAGATCATCAGTGCCAT
Source organism: Nitratidesulfovibrio vulgaris str. Hildenborough (assembly GCF_000195755.1). Taxonomy (NCBI): domain Bacteria; kingdom Pseudomonadati; phylum Thermodesulfobacteriota; class Desulfovibrionia; order Desulfovibrionales; family Desulfovibrionaceae; genus Nitratidesulfovibrio; species Nitratidesulfovibrio vulgaris. The sequence goes on from NC_002937.3 coordinate 2,536,207, forward strand.
CCTGCTCCAGATATCCAACGCGGTGAATGTCACCCACGACATCGAGGGGCTGTTCAGCACCATCCATGACATCCTGCGCAGCTATGTCGCCGCCGAGAACTTCTTCATCGCCCTCGTCGACGAGAAGCAGGACCGGCTCGAATTCCCCTACCATACCGACGAGAAGGACCCTTCCCTGCCGCGGCTGGAGAGCATCTCGAGCCTTGCCTCGCCGCCCCCGACCCTTGAGGTCATCCGCACCGGGCGCCAACTGCTGCTCTCGTACGAAGACCTGCTAGGCCGCGCCTACATCGGCACCATCGCCTCGGTCTGGCTGGGGACCCCCCTCAGGGTGCGCGGCAAGGTCATCGGTGCCATGGTGCTGCAGCACTACTCCGACCCCGATGCCTTCTCCGACAGCGACGCACGCCTCATGACTTCGCTCGCCGACCAGATTGCCGTGGCCATCGAGCGCAAGCAGAACGAAGAGCAACTCACCTACCTCGCCCTGCACGACAGCCTCACGGGGCTGCCCAACCGTACGCTGCTTCTCGAACGCATCGAACAGGCGCGGCTACGCTCGTTGCGCGGCAAGGGGCGCTCGTTCGCCGTCATGATGATCGACCTCGACAGGTTCAAGATCATCAACGACAGCCACGGGCACGCCGTGGGCGACAGGCTGCTCCAGATGGTCTCTGCGGCGGTGCGCCCCGTGCTGCGCCCTGCGGACACGGTGGCCCGCCTCGGTGGTGACGAATTCGCCATCCTGCTGGAGGATGTCGCCACCCCGCGCGAAGTGGTGCATGTCGCCCGCCGGGTCATCAAGGCCGTCGAACGACCTGCGCGCGTCGCCAACAAGCTGCTGCGAACCTCGGCCAGCGTCGGCATCGTGCTGCGCACCGATGGCTACGGTTCCGCCGACGAACTGCTCCGCGACGCGGACATCGCCATGTATCAGGCCAAGGAACAGGGGCGCGGACGGTTCAGGGTGTTCAACCGCACCATGCACCAGCAGGCCATGGACGCCATGAACCTCGAGAACGACCTCGGGGCGGCACTCCGCTGGGGACAGTTCGAACTGGACTACCAGCCGGTGTTCGACACGCGCTCGCGCGCGCTGCTCGGATTTGAAGCCCTTGTGCGCTGGCGTCACCCCCTCAGGGGACTCATTCCGCCCACGGCGTTCATCCCCGTGGCTGAAGAGACGGGCATCATCACACGCCTCGGCCACTGGGTGCTCGAAACCGCGCTGACGGCACTGGCGCGCTGGCGCCTGCAGATTCCCGGCATCGACGACCTCTACGTGGCCGTGAACATGTCCGCCCTGCAGTTCGCGCAACCCACGCTGCCGGGAAGCGTGCGCGACGCATTGCAAAAGACGGGGCTACCCGCCTCGTGCCTCAAGGTGGAAATAACCGAAACGGCCATCATGCAAGACCCCACAACGGCCCTGCAACGCATCTCGGCCCTGCGCGACCTCGGGGTAGGCATCGGCATCGACGACTTCGGCACCGGCTATTCATCGCTGGCCTATCTGCAGCGGTTCCCGGTCGACACCCTCAAGGTCGACAGGTCGTTCGTCTCGCAGTCCACCACACCCGAAGGCGAAGGCAACCGTGAAATCGTTCGGGCCGTCGTCGTGCTTGCCCACAGCCTCTCACTGGCGGTCGTGGCGGAGGGGGTGGAGACCGAAGAACAGTTCGCCTTCCTCGCCGGACTGGGATGTGATGCCGTGCAGGGCTACCTGCTGTCACGCCCGGTACCCGAGGCCGACATTCCGGCCCACATCTCCACCACATGGGCACTGCCCGCGCAGGGCGACGCCATCCCTGAATCGCCGTAGCACTGCCGGGCGTACATCTCAGTGCCCCAATGCTCCGATTTCGCTCCCCGCGGGAAGGAGCGAGGTTCGCGCAGGGGCTGTCCCCCGCATCCCTGCCTTGCAGCACGCCCCCTGCGGCCCACAGCACGCGCCGCCGGACTCCCTCGCCAACGTCCCCTGCGGCCGACCATACGTGCTGTGCCGGCCCTGATGGCGGTCGTGACACGGATGTCCCCTCGCGTGCCCGCCCTACACCAAAGCCTCAACGACCGAAAAGCCCCCCGGAGAGACTCCGGGGGGCTTCACGCTATCGGAACCCGTGCCGACGGTGCGGGCACGGGAACGGCAACGACGTATGGCTAGCAGACGCAACGCAGAACGCGGATACCGTCCTGAAAGAGCACTTCCATCTTGTCGGGCCTGAGAATGGCACGCACCTCACCCAGTCCGAAGGTCGGGTGGGTGATGATCTGCCCCTCTTCGAAGACGCCGTCCATGCGGTACGGCACGCCTCCGTCCTGAACCTGCCGCGCCATGGCGACCTTCCACGCGATCTCGGTGGCTTGTGCCTCCTGCGCGGCACGGGTGGCCGCGCGGGTTACGGCAGCCTTGCGCGCAGCCTCGGAACGCGACACCGCCACGGCCTCGCTACGCGAAGCGCCGGAACGCACATGACGCACAGCCGGGGCCTCCGACCGCGCGCGTACGGGCTTCGCCGGGCGGAACTTGTGAACGCTGCCACAGGCGCGGCATTCGACCTTGACCACCTCTCCCCCCACCATGGCCACGATGACATGCCCTGTCACGTCGCCGCACCGGGAACAGCGCGATTCTATCCTGTCCCCTGCGGTCAGACCTGAAGTACTCATCAACACATCCTTTTCGCTAGTCTCTGTTCACGAAGGCCGTAACGACGACAAAAAACCACAGGCGAACCCTGTGGCTTCGTTTCTTGCGGCAAAGAGGCCGTTTCTACTGCTTCCGACGCCGCAAGGCAAGCCCGAAAGGAGGAGTGCGGCATCAGGAGGCGGGGATGGTGGCCGGTCATGCGGCTTGGCAGAAGGGCTGCGGAGGCCTCTGGCCGCAGACTTCAGCGAGTGCATACCGGCCCGTTTCATGATACGCGACCGTTCATGGATATACGCACCCTGTACCTGCACGGCGATGGCGACACCACCCGGACAACGGATTCTCCCGTTGAGGGAGGTATCGTCTGGTACGATATGGATATCGACATGGATGACGACCCCACTCCCGCACTGACGGGACTGGGGCTGCCCCCGCACATCCTTGAAAGCTGCCTCGCAACCCGGCGCTTCCCGGAAACCGAGGCCTTCGCCGGAGGCGTACTGCTGCATATGCCCGTGCGCCAGCAATGGAACGCCCCCCGTGCCACCTATCTCACCCTGCTGATGCTTGCGGGCAAGGTGGTCTCGCTGCACCGTGCCCCCCTTCCCGTCACGGTGAAGACGGCGCAACGCCTGACCATGGGCGATGCCCCCCACCTCGGGCTGGCGCGCGACCTGTTCCTGTACCTGCTTGAAGCCGTCATCGAAACCAACATCCAGAATTTCGTCGAGGCGCGCAGCCACATCGAAGAACTCTCCCGCACACTGGACGAGACGCCCGATGCCGTGGGGGTCGACGACATCCTTCCCTTCAAGCGCAATGTCGCCCGCCTCACCGTGCAGCACGAAGAGCAATTCTATTGCCTGACGGCCCTGCAGGGCATCTTCGCGGGCGGTGCCCCCAACGCCCAGCGAGACCCGCGCCTGCGCGACATGCTTGACACGCAGGCCCACCTCGCCCGCAGTGCCGACCGCATGGAATACCGGCTGCGCGACATGCAGCAACACTGCCACTATGTCATGCAGGAACGCACGGAACAACGCCTGCGCATCCTCACCATCCTCTCGTCCATCTACATGCCGCTGACGCTCATCGCTGGCATCTACGGCATGAACTTCAAGGCCATGCCCGAACTCGACTGGGAATATGGCTACTTCGCGGTTCTGGGGCTCATGGCCGCCACAGCCGCCGGACTGCTATGGTTCTTCAGACGGCGCGGGTGGCTGGGGTGACGACCTCGCACCCGGCGCGAAGACCTTGCCTGCGGCGCGGTCTCACGCGGCCAGCCGACAGCGAAGCGCGCCCGTGAGCACCCGTAATCTTGAGGCGAACTGGTACGTAACATGGAGGCAAAGCTACGCCACCATGGATGACCCATCTGCACCGAACATGCGGGCCGGAAGGCGCGGCAGGCTGTTGCGTCATCGACGCGGCCCCCCCTTTGCCGCGCCGCCGCCATGTCTGTACATCCACCGCCACAACGCTTAAGCTGCGCCGGGCCGGACGACCTCCGGCCCCTATCTTTTCAGGAGGCACCATGACAGCCTGCGACCCGCAACAGAACCTTCAGGGACGCGACCGCATGAAGCGGCTTGCCGACTTCCTCTTCGAGGCGGGGATGCTCCGCCGCACCCCGCGCACCGGCTACCAGTTCCTCGGAACGGGACAGGAGAATGTGGCCGAGCATTCGTTCCGTACTGCCGTCATCGGCTTCGTGCTGGCACGGATGGCCGACGCGGACACCGCCCACACCGCCCTGCTTTGCCTGTTCCACGACTTCCACGAGGCACGCATCGGCGATTTCAACTATGTGAACCGCATCTACAACACCAGCGCCCCACGCACGGCACTCGAACATGCCACCGAGGGCACGGGCCTCGCCGACGACCTGCTGCCCCTGTGGGATGAACTCGAGTCCGCAGCCACCATCGAGGCGCGCCTCGCACAGGATGCAGACCAGATAGACCTCATCCTCAACCTCAAGCAGGAACTCGACCTCGGCAACCGCTATGCCGCCAAATGGCTCGAATGCGCCCTGCAGCGGCTACGCACCGCCGAAGGCCGCGAACTGGCGAACACCATCGCCACCACCGACCACACGGACTGGTGGTTCATCGGCCCCGACAGGTCATGGTGGGAACGCAAGAACGGCAAGGGCAAGCACAAGTAGCGTTGCGTCGCCTCACTCCGGCAATGCACCATGTGCCGGATGCGGCGATGCTTCGTCCCCGGACGCCCGCCTCCTGACTATTCGGGGTGCCGCAATACGTCGAGGACGTCGACCCGTGACGCCTGCCATGCGGGATAGGCCCCGGCCGCGACACCCAGCACCACCGAGGCGATGCAGGCCCCGGCGGCCAGCAGCGGGTCGTAGGTATAGGGGAAGTCGCCCACGGCATAGACCACGGTCACCAGTGCAAGGGCCACGACGACACCAAGCGTGCCGCCCACCCCTGCCATGAGTCCCGCCTCTGCGAGGAATTGCCGCACGATGACGTTGCGGCTGGCCCCCACGGCACGGCGCACACCTATCTCCAGCCTGCGTGCGCGCACCAGCAGGGTCATGATGGACAGGATGCCGAGGCTGCCCACCGCGAACGAGATGGATGAACTGAGCACCCCGAGCGTCTGCACGAGGTCGAGGGCCTCCTTGCGCAGCTTGTTGGCGTCGCGTGCGGAAAGGACGGAGAAGTCGTCCTTCTGCCCTGCGGCGATGAGATGCCGCGAACGCAGGATGGCTGTCACCGCCGCCCTTGCGGCCTCCTCGTCGGCCCCGTCATGCAGGTTCATGTAGACGCCGCTTATCCAGTCCTGATTGGCCATGCGCCGCATGTACGTGGAAAGAGGGACATAGACCTGTTCGTCAAGGTTCGTGCCCGACACGTCCTGCCCCTTCTCCTCCATGACGCCCACGACCTGCACCGGGGCGCGGAAGAAGAACACGGTGCGCCCCACGGCATTGTCGGGTCTTTCGAACAGGCGTGTGGCGATGGCCGTGCCCAGCACGCACACCAGCGCCCGGCCTGCTTCGTCCTCGTCGGAGATGAATCGCCCGTATGCGGGGCTGTAGGCCCTGACGCGAGCGAATCCGGGCAGGGTCGCCACCAGTTGCGACGTGGTCTTGATGCTGCCGTAGCGCACCGGCATGGGGGCGTTGCAGTAGGGTACGCCGTCGCGCACCTGCGCCACGCCCCCGAGGATGGCCTCGGCGTCCTGAAGGGTGAAGGTACGGTTCACGCCGCTAACACCCGAAGGGCCGTCACGCCGGAAACGCACCTGCCCAGAAAGGGCCTGAAGCAGATTGGGCCCCAGCTTCTGCGTCTCGAGGTCAGCCTTCAGCACCATGGCCCCGGCCACGTGCATCACGGCGGTGAGGGCCAGCGCCCCCAGAAAGACGCCCAGCATGGCCAGCAACGCGCGGGTACGGTGCGCCGCCAGCGACTTGAGGATGATGCCCAGACCGCGCATCTACTCCCCTCCCCGCAAGGCGGCGATAGGGTCGAGGGCCGCGGCGGCGCGGGCCGGACGCAGGCCGAAGACCACTCCCACGACCGATGAGGCGACCACGGCGATGCCGAAGACCTTGGCGGAAAGCACCATCTCGATGAATCCCAGCCGTTCCAGTGCCTGCCCCATGGCCATGCCCAGCAGCAGGCCCACGATGGCCCCTAGCAGCGTCAGGGCCACGGCCTCGCACAGGAACTGCACCAGTACGGCGCGGGAGGGTGCCCCCAACGCCTTCTTGAGACCGATCTCGACCCGGCGTTCCGTGACGGAGAGATAGAATAGATTGGCCAGCACGAAGCCACCCACCGCCATGGCCGCTGCCGCCGTGATGCCCAGAAAGAGCACCAGCCCGCCCTTGATCATGGACAGGAAGCGACGCACCTCGCTAGCAGTGAGCACGGTGAAGTCATCCGGGTCTTCCCCCTTGAGTCCATGCAGGTCGCGCAACAGCGACGTGAGGTCGGCCACGTGGCGGTCGATGTTCTCCGCATCGGTGAACTTCACGCGCAGGGCCCGGAAATAGCGACGGTCGAGGTTGAAACGCTGCGTGAGGGTGGTGATGGGCACGATGAGGCGGTCGTCGACGCTACCGCCGCCGCCCGACATGCCCCTGTAGGCGAGACGGCCCACCACCGTCATGGGCACACCCGCCATGAGGAACGAACGCCCGACGGGGCTCACATCCCCGAAAAGTTCGCGGGCGGGCTTGTCTCCCAGAAGGCAGACACGCGCCCCGCGCCGGACGTCCTCGGCGGTGAAGTCGCGCCCTTCGACGAGAGGCCAGTTCCATGCCTCGGCGTAATTCTCTGTGGCACCCACCACGATGGGCACATCGTAATTGGCGTCTCCATTCTTGAGGCGCACAGCGCTCTTGGCACGCATGGGCACCACAAGATACGCCCCTGGCAACGACGAACGCAAGGCGAGGGCGTCATCCCACGACAGGGTGAGGTTCCTGTCCCCCACCGCCCGGTGGATGGTCGAACCGCCGAACACCAGCACGGCATCGGGGCCGAACATGTCGGTTATCTCTTCGGCCTTCTTGCTTGCGCCATCGACTGCCGCCACGATGACCGTGAGCGAGGCGATGCCCAGCGACACCGCCGCCACCACGAACAGGCTACGCAGCCTGTAGGCCCCGAGGGCGAAGAAGGCCATGCGAAGGGCCCGCCACAGCAGGCGCGGCGACAGTCCCGTGAGGGCAGCCACCTGGCCCGCCATGCGTCCAAGCGTACGTCCGGGCATACGCCCCTGCATGTGGCCCTGCGTATGCCCCTCCATGAGCTTGGCCCCGCCTGAGGCCATGCCTGCGGAAACGCCCCCGGCCATGGGCTCCACCACGCCGCCCGCCGTGCCGTCTTCCGGGCACCCTGTCGCGCAACGCGACACGGTGTCCTCCGGGCAGGTGGCCGAGGGGTCTCGCGTCATGCGCTCTCTCCGGCAGCGGAACCCCGCACGGAAGCCTCGGCACCGCAGGAATCGGAAGCCGCTTCTCCTGCCCCGCCTGCGCCCCCCTTCAGAGGGGTGCCCATATCCTGTGCAGTGGGCGTGATGGGGGCGTCACTCTCGATGACACCATCACGGATGAAGATGCGCCGCCGCGCGCAGGCTGCCGTGGCGGCGTCGTGCGTGACCACCACCACGGTCTTGCCCGCCTTGTTGATACGCCCGAGCAACGCCAGTATCTCCGCACTGGTGGCGGAATCGAGCTGTCCTGTCGGTTCGTCGGCAAGCACCAGTGCGGGGTCGTTGAGCAGCGCCCGCGCCAGTGCGACGCGCTGCTGCTGCCCGCCTGAAAGGCGCGCCGGGGTGAAGTCCATCCGGTCGCCAAGGCCCACGATGTCGAGCAGTTCAGCCGCCCGCTGGCGCAGCTGACGCAACGGCGTGTCCGCGTACATGCCCGGCAGCAGGACGTTCTCCAGCGCCGTCGCATAGGGGATGAGGTAGAAATTCTGAAAGACGAAGCCTGTCAGGCTGTTGCGCCGATGGCTCAGGGCGTCGTCATCAAGGGTGGAGGTGTCCTCGCCCGCCAGCCGGTAGACGCCCGAGGAGGGCCTGTCCAGCAAGCCGAGGATATGCAGCAGCGTAGACTTGCCGGACCCGGACGTTCCCTGAATGGCCACGAACTCGCCCGGGCGGATGGAGAACGTGACCCCGCGCAGTACGTCCACCGCAAGGTCGCCCTGCGTGAACGTGCGCCATACGTCACGCACCTCGATGAGCGCCTCCGCATGGCCTCCCCCATGCCCGTCCGGGGACACGCCCGCGGACACTTCTGCGGACGCTTCTGCGGGCGACGGCGTCGTAGCGCCGGACACGGTCACTTGCGTGCCCCCTTGGAGGCACCGGGCAACTCCACGCGCACTCCCACCTTCTGGCCCTCAGCCAGCCCTTCCACGACCTCGGTGACGTCGGGTCCCGCAGTGCCAAGCACAGGCTTGACGCGCCGCACCTTGCCACCATCGTCGATGAAGACCACACGCCCGCCGTCCACCCACTTGATGGCGTCATTGGGTATCACCAGCACGTCCTTCTTGCTGGCGACGATGATGCGACACTGGGTGGTCATCTCCGGGCGCAGGTGTTCGGATGTGGCAGGGTCGAGACGCACGAGGGCCTGATAGTAGACGATGTTGTCGCGTATCTCCGGCTGCGGGTATATCTGGTCGACCACGCCCCGGAACGTCTTCTCGGGCTGGGAGTCGACGCGAAACTCCACGTCGAGCCCCGGACGCACCTGCCCCACATCGGTCTCATCGACGTAAATCCACATCTCAAGACGCGACGGGTCGAGGATGGTGATGAGGTTCACCACCTGAAAACCGGCGACCACGGTCTCGCCCTCGGGCGCCGTCACCTGACTGACGATACCGCTGATGGGACTGCGGATGACGGCATAGGAAAGGCGGATGCGCGCCGTCTCAAGGGCAGCCTTCGCCTGTTCGGCGGCCTGACGGGTGCGCTTGCGCTCGGTGCGGAATTCGTTACGCAGCCTGTCGAGCGTCGCTTCACGGGCCACCAGCACGTTGGAGAGGCTGCGCGACCGCTGCTGGGCCTCGTCGAGGCTGTTGCGGGCGTCGAGGTCCTGTTCCACCAGCTTGCGCTTCCGTTCCATGGTCAGGGCGGCGTACTCGCTTTCGGCACGGGCGGCCTGCACCTGCGCTTCGGCCTCGCGTATCTGCAACGGGTACGAGGTCTCAACGCGCGCGGCTTCGGCCTCGGCCTGCCGCAGCTTCGCCTCTGCCTCATCAAGTTGGGCGCGCTGTTCACGGTCGTCGATTTCGGCGATGACCTCGTCCTTCTCGACCCGGTCGCCCACCTTCACATGCAGTTTGCGGATGATACCGGTGAACCGCGAACCGGTCTTGACCACGGCGCCCACCTGCGGCTTGATGATGCCCGTGGCTTCGAGCGTCTTGCGCACTTCGCCCCTGGTGACGGTGGCCGTCTCGCGGATGACGGGGTCGGCCGTCCCCCGTCGGGCATACAGCCACACGCCGACGGCGATACTACACAGGATGAGGGCGAGAATGGCGTACATGCGGCGTCTGGTCATGGCGTCTCCGGGCAGTGGCGTTGGCGCGACGGTTCGCGCCCGCAGACTATAACCACGACCTGCGCCGATGGGAACGGCATCGGGCACACGAAGTGCGCCATATTCACGGACTGATGCCTCTATGACAGCCGACGGACCGGGGCGAGAGCACCGCGTGCATCCGGCTTCTGGGGCTTCTGGTTCCTCGGGAAGTTCATGGCTGCCGGAAACCTAGACAAAGCCCAAAATGCGGCGGGGGATGCACGACCATCCCGCATCCGTGGTCCGTACCGCATTCTGCGCGCACTCGTCGCGCATGCCCGCGCATGGAGGCATGGCTGTCACGCAGACTTCCGCAACGAACCGCGAGAGTCCACGACGCCGACGCACGCACCGGAGTGCCTCTGCCCCGGCAGTACATGTCCCCCACCGCGACATACTAGCCTACGGAAGATGAGGCGGGAACAGTCACCGTACCCGCCGGAACGATCATCAGAAGGGTTCTACGGGAAGGGCCGTCAACCCGTCCGGTCCGTCCGCAAGGTGCAGCCCCCACGCCTGCCACAGGGCATCAAGCAGTGCCACGCCCTCGCGCAGGTCGGTCACTCCCGACACATGGCGATTCCTGAAGAACGACAGCAGGGGCTGCGCCGCCACGGGCAATCCGTCACGCAGTGCACCAGCCACCTCAAGCGCCTTGTCCGGGGCATGGTCCATCCCGGCCCACGCCAGTGCCAGCGCCACAGTGCGCTGCACCACCATGCCACGCATGACGGAGAGGAAGCCGGCGACATCTCCATCCTTGCGCAAGGTGTCATTCAGGCGACGCGCCATGTCCTCGCGCCCGTGCCCGAGTGCCACGGCAGCCTGCCCTGCCAGGGAACGCACGAAATCATCCACGGCCCGCCCGGAAAGCTCTTCGTGCAGCGCATCCCGAACGAGCGCGTCGCGCCACGCCCACGCCTTGCGCGCGGCATCGTACTCGCCGAAGGCCCTGTAGAGTTCACCCATAAGCACACGTTCGCGATCGACCTTGCCGCGCAGCAGGGCAGGAAACGTCATCTTGTGCACAAGTCGCGTGAGTTCGTGCCAATAGAGGGCATGACGGATATGGGCGTCGAAGCCGGGGCCGAACAGGCGTGGATGCAGCACCATCACCCACCCGGTACGTCCCGGCACCGAAAGGATGTGCGGCTCACCTGCGGGACGTCTTCCCCCGCGCCCCGTCTCCGCAACCGCTGTCGCGACAACCGACGCGAAATCAGCAGCGGCGACGATGCGCTCGATGCGTACCACCTGCGTCAGTTTCGCCGCCGCGCCCACGATGACGGAAAGCTCTTCATGCAACGCCTTGCGGGTCTCCTCAAGGGCTCCTACCTGCACATCGATGACTGTTCCCACCGCTCCAACCTCCATCAGGACATCGCCCGGCAGGCAATGGCAGCAGCCTCGACCGTACCGGGTGCCTTCCGGTAGCCGCAGAGGTGCGGCTTGTCAAAGGGTAACGCCGGGGCGGAAGACTCCGTCATCTTTGTCCACTCACACTGTTGACAGCCCGGACGTACGCATTATCCTGATGTTTGCCAACGACAAGGAGGTACGAACATGGTGATCGACTTCAACAGTCTGTATGATGTCCCGAAGAACTTCGAAAGGCTCTTCGATGAATTTGCAAGGATGCAGGCCGGTGGCGCAAGGCGAACACAGTATCCTCTCGTCAACGTCTATGAAAGCGATAACGGATACGTTGTCGATGTCATCGTTCCTGGCGTAACCCCTGAAGACATCGAACTCACGTTGACCGAGAGCAATCTCATCATCAAGGGAGAACGCAAGGCGTCTTCAGGAAGGATGTTCAGGCAGGAGCGCTCGTCAGGATCCTTCCAGCGCATCATCAACATGAATGTCCCCGTCGACAGGGACAATGTCGAAGCGCGAAGCGTGAACGGAATCCTGCGCGTCTCCATTCCCAAGGCCGAAGCAGTGAAACCGCGCCGCATCGCCATACAGTCCTAGGAACACACGACACATCGAATCATAACTCCCGAAGTCGGGTATGACCACGGAGGCAGAATAATGCAGAAGGATACCGAGACCACGAGGCAGGTCGTTCCCGCCACGGACATCCTCGAGATGGATGATGGCTTCCATATTCTCATGGACCTTCCGGGCGTGGGTGCCGAAGGACTCGCCATCGACCTTGAGGAGAACGAACTCACCATCAGGGGAACGAGTACCTACGCACCGGTGGACAAGGGCAACGCCATGCACGTCGAATTCGATGCCGTATCGTACGCCCGCACGTTCACCCTTTCAGACATCGTAGACCGTGAACGCATCAAGGCGACGTTGCGAGATGGACAACTCGACCTCTTCCTGCCCAAGGCGGAAGCGGCGAAGCCCCGGCGCATCGAGATTCGCACAGCGTAACCCGTACGCACATACCACAGACGGTAAAGCCCCCGCGACGAGATGTCGCGGGGGCTTTACGCGTGATGCAGAATACGGTCTCTCGGTGGCGGGTCGTCTCCGGTCTCTGCACGCCAGACGGAAAGACATCGCCCCATCGTCACGACAGGCAGCCGCAACGCCTATCGTGTGCTGCGGTGAACGAAGCGCACCTTCCCCCCGTCAAGGCAGCAGGACAGCGGTCAGCTATCGGGCTGACGGGACGGGGTCGTGGCTTCCCCACCTTCTGCCTGCCGTCCAGAAGAGCGCAAGCGAGAAGAGCGCCCCCAGCGTATCCGAGAGCATGTCCTTCTGCGCGTCCCATATGTCACCCTGACTGCCCAGCACGGCGATGCCCGCCTCGGGGTCGCTGCTCACGGCGTACCACCATTCGAGAATCTCATACCCCGCCGCCACCGACATGATGGCGAACAGGCCGAACAGTGTGGAGACCACAGGACCCGCCAGACGCCGCCGGACGAGGATCTCGGTGAAGGCGTAGGCATAGAAACCCACCGAAAAGTGACCGATCCGGTCGAAATGGTTGCGGCTTGCACCGATGATGTCCGAGACGAAGCCGAAGGGCACGGCGGCAAAGGTGAAGTGCCCACCCACGGTGTGCCAGAAAAGCCAGAATGACATCAGCAGGTAGGCGGCGTTCGAAAAGCGGTATCTGCGCGCCGTGAACACCAGAATGGTAAAGACGAAGACCACGGGCACGGCCTCTGCAATCCAGACCGCCCTGTCCGCCGGGGCGATGCCCAGCACGATGAAGAATACGACAAAGACGGATGCCAGCATCTCCGGCAGGCGTTCCGCAAACGTTCGTGACATGCATCTCTCCTTGTCTGCGCACCATGCACCATCATCGGGGGCACTGTAAATGCGGCGACACCCTCCCGCGGTGTGCCCGCAGGTACGACCAGACGCAGGGCCTTGAAACGCAGAAACCGGGCCGCTTGCGCGGCCCGGTCGTGTGTGTCCCGGAGAATCCCCTCTCCGCCCGGTCGGCCGTTAGCCGCCGAGAAGCTGCATCGCCATACGAGGCAGCGAGTTCGCCTGCGAGAGCATGGCCACCGCAGACTGGGTCAGAATCTGCTGGCGCACAAACTCTGTCATTTCCGACGAGACGTCCACGTCGGAAATGCGCGATTCGGCGGATTGCAGGTTCTCGGCCTGAGTGCGCAGGTTGCTGATGGTGTTCTCAAGGCGGTTCTGCAACGCACCGAGAGAAGCACGGATGTTGTCCTTCGAGATGATGGCGTTCTGGATCGCCACCAGGGCCTGCTGCGCGGCAGACTGGGTGGAGATGGTGTAACCGGCGCTACCGGCGGTAGCCTGGTTGCCGACGCCAAGTGCCGAAGCCGTCGAGGTGCCGATCTGGACGTAGTAGTAGTCCTCGGCGGAGTCGTTCGCGGTACCGAAGTGGATCTTCATCTTGCCGGTGGACTGCAGCCCCGAACCGTCGTGCGTATCGGAGGACAGGTTGCCGTTGAGCAGATGGAGACCGTTGAAGTCGGTCGCGTTGGCGATTCGGGTGATTTCCGAGGCCATGGCCTGGTATTCCGAATCGATGATGAGACGCTGGTCCGAAGTGTAGGTACCGGTCGCGGCCTGTTCGGCCAGTTCCTTCATGCGGATGAGCTTCTCGTCGATGACCCCGAGGGCGCCGTCAGCGGTCTGGATGAGCGAAATAGCGTCGTTCGCGTTACGCACGCCCTGATTGAGCGCGGAAATGTCGGAACGCATCAGTTCGCGAATGGCCAGACCGGCCGCGTCGTCGGCAGCAGTGCCGACACGAAGGCCGGAAGAAAGCCTGCGCACGGAAGTGGAAAGCTTGCCGTACGAGTTGCTCAGGTTCCCAGCGGCATTCATCGCCATCATGTTGTGATTGATAACCAGTGACATAATATTCCTCCATGAATATTCAGTCGTTCCCGGCGGCGGCACACTGCCGGTCGCGTCCCTGCGACCAATCCGCCGTGCTTGCCCTTCTCTTCGACCATTCGCCAACAGACTATAGGGCTCGCATTAGATTTATTCGCAACGAGTTCGATACAAAGATCATTTTATCTTGAAGGAGCCATATCGCAGGCCACTCCCGCATTTGCCTTCAGGGGGGTGGCGGCAGTACACTCCGGAGACGAACACAGCGAAGGAGCAACCATGAGCACACATACGCCCCCCTCTTCAGCCACGCCGACATCCGGGCAAGGCGTACGGCCACTCACCACCGCCGACATCCGCAAGGCCAAGGGACGGCAGCGTCTGGCCATGCTCACAGCCTACGACTACACTTCAGCCCGTATCGTGGATGGTGCCGGGGCCGACCTCATTCTCGTGGGCGACTCGCTGGGCATGGTCATGCTTGGGCGTGAAGACACCCTCTCGGTCACCCTCGACGAGATGCTGCACCACTGCCGCGCGGTGGTACGTGGTACGCGGCACGCGATGGTCGTGGCGGACATGCCCTTCATGACCTACGAGACCGGCGTGCGTGACGCACTCCTCAACGGTGCGCGTCTCTTCCGGGAGAGTGGCGTGCGTGCGGTGAAACTCGAAGGTGCCGGCCCGGTGCTACCGCAGGTACGGGCACTGGTCGACGCGGGCATCCCGGTCATGGGACATCTGGGCCTCACCCCGCAACGGGTGGCGGAGATGGGAGGCTTCAAGGTTCAGGGAAGACAGGCGGAAGCGGCCCTGCGCCTCTTCGACGACGCGCTTGCCTTGCAGGAAGCGGGCTGTTTCAGCCTTGTGCTCGAATGTGTTCCGGCACCGGTCGCCGAACAGGTCACGGCCCGGCTGCACATCCCCACCATCGGCATAGGCGCGGGCGCGGGTTGCGACGGGCAAGTGCTCGTTCTACACGACATGCTGGGGCTGTACGGCGAGCTTTCACCGCGATTCGTCAAACGCTACGCCGACCTCGCCGGCATGGCGGGTGAAGCTGTGGCCCGCTATGCGCATGAAGTACGCGAGGGGTCATTCCCTGCTGCGGAACACACCTTCGGTATCGACGACGGGCAGTTTGAGGCCTTCATGGCTGCACTGGACAAACGCGGATGCCGCCAGACACCGACAGGAGAATGACGCCGAAGGCAGGCCTGTCCGCATCGACAACACTTTTCTGACTGGGGCCCGATGGCGGTTGTGCCCAAGCGGCGTGCCCTACCACGGCCACGGGCTGGGATACGCCCCGCGTACGCCCTCAGCGCCCTTCAAGCAACCATACCGTGGGTGCTTCGATCAACAGCAGACGCCCGTCGCTCATGCTTTCGCGCGTGGTGCCGAAACCGTCACGGTGGATTGAGAACACCGCATTGGGTTCATGGCTCGAATCATGCAACACCAGAGTGTCGTTCTCCAGTTCACGAACCGTACTCCAGTGCCTGATGAGCGGGTCGCCCCGGAAGGGCAGATACCTGTGAAAGCGGAACACGGCAGTGCGTCTCGGCCCTCCCGCAAGCCAGCCGCACAGCGTACCCCACAGGAGGCGGGGCGTCGGGGTGGTGGGCGACGAGAAGGGGCGTGTGGCTGTCATGGGAAACGGTGCATCGAGGCACAGTCCGTAACGGGTGAGAACCTGTTCCACAAGCCATGCATAATCGGTCTCATTGTGAAGCGTGACATGCAGCAGCGAGGCGTCACGGGCGATGTCCTCAAGCGTCTCGGTGAAAATGCGACGCGCCTGCCCCATGCCTAGACCATGTGTCAGCTGCAAGGCGTTGAGCACGGCATAGAGGGCACAGAACACGTCCAACTGTCCCTGATAGAACGGTTGCATGGTCACTCCTTGGGCGGGATACCTGCCATGTGTGCCCCCGGTAGCACTCCCGCGTCAAGATGTGATAGCCTGTCCTGCCCTATGTCTTCCCCTCCCCGCGCACACGTGGGGACTGGACAATGCGAACGGCTGCGTGTATATGACCCGTACAACTATATGTGGATAGGTTGATATGCAGATAATTACCGAGCCTCAAACGATTCAGCAGGCCTGCCTCCGCTGGAGGGCAGACGGGGTGCACACGGCCCTTGTGCCGACCATGGGCTACTACCACGCAGGTCATGAGAGTCTCATGGCCCACGCCCGCGCCGTGTCGGAAAAGGTGATCGTGAGCCTCTTCGTCAACCCCGCCCAATTCGGGCCGGGCGAAGACTTCGCCGCCTACCCGCGCGACCTCGAACGTGACGCGGCCATGGCCGAAGCCCAAGGGGTGGACGTTCTCTTCGCGCCCAAAGCCGAAGACCTCTACAAGAAAGACCACGCCACATGGGTCGAGGTCCCCGCGCTTTCGCAGACCATGTGCGGCCTGTCGCGCCCCACCCACTTCAGAGGGGTGTGCACCGTCGTCACCAAGCTGCTCATGCTCACCATGCCGCGCATCGCCGTCTTCGGGCAGAAGGACTGGCAGCAGGTGGCCGTGATACGCAGGATGGTGCGCGACCTCAACATTCCCGTCGATATCGTGGGGCGGCCCATCGTGCGCGAACCTGACGGTCTGGCCATGAGCTCGCGCAACATCTACCTCACTGCCGAAGAGCGCCTTCAGGCACCGCACATCCATCACGGACTCGCCCTCGGTCGCGCCATCACCCAGAGTGGAGAACGCGATGCCGAGACCATCAAGACAGCCATCCGCCGTTACTGGGCCCAGAACCTGCCCGGCGGAGAAGAAGACTATCTGACCATAGTCGACCCCGTGTCTCTCGAACCGGTCGACCGCCTCACAGGGGCCACTCTCTGCGCCACGGCCGTCAGGGTCGGACAGGCGCGGCTTCTCGATAACATGATGCTTCTCGGCGACTAGACCGCCGTAGCCACGCCCCCCGCGGGCACGACATTCCCAAGGAGGAATCAGATGATCCCCAGCAAAGGCAAATACTACTTCACGTCCGAATCCGTCACCGAAGGCCACCCCGACAAGGTCGCCGACCAGATATCCGACGCCGTGCTCGACGTGCTGCTGGCGCAGGATCCCAACTCCCGCGTGGCTTGCGAGACCCTCGTGACCACGGGCATGGCGGTCATCGCCGGTGAAATCACCACCCGCGGCTACGCCGACCTTCCCCATGTCGTGCGCGAGACCATCCGCAACATCGGCTACAACAGCTCCGAAATGGGCTTCGACTGGCAGACCTGCGCCGTCATATCCTCCATCGACAAGCAGTCCGCCGACATCGCACAGGGCGTAGACCGCGCCACCAACGAAGACCAGGGCGCAGGCGACCAGGGCATGATGTTCGGTTTCGCCTGCGATGAGACCGCCACGCTCATGCCTGCCCCCATCTACTGGGCGCATCAGCTTTCGCAGCGTCTCACCGAAGTGCGCAAGGACGGCACCGTCGACATCTTCCGTCCCGACGGCAAGACGCAGGTCTCGTTCGAATACGTCGACGGCAAGCCCGTACGCATCAACAACGTCGTCGTCTCCACGCAGCACAAGGACAGCGCCAGTCAGGCCGACATCATCGACGCAGTGAAGACCCACGTCATCCGCCCCATCCTCGAACCCAGCGGCTTCTTCGATGAAAAGGCCTGCGACATCTTCATCAACACCACCGGGCGCTTCGTCATCGGCGGCCCCATGGGCGACTGCGGCCTCACAGGCCGCAAGATCATCCAGGACACCTACGGCGGCATGGGTCACCACGGTGGCGGCGCATTCTCCGGCAAGGACGCCTCCAAGGTCGACCGTTCCGGTGCCTACATGGCCCGCTACATCGCCAAGAACGTGGTCGCTTCAGGCCTCGCCCCCAAGTGCGAAGTGCAGATAGCCTACTGCATCGGCGTGGCAGAACCCGTGTCGGTGCTGGTCTCGTCGCAGGGTACCGCCAGCGTTCCCGACGAAGTCCTCACTCGCGCCGTCCGCGAGGTGTTCGACCTGCGCCCCTTCCACATCACCCGCAGACTCGACCTGCTGCGCCCCATCTACGGCAAGACCTCGTGCTACGGGCACTTCGGTCGCGAGTTGCCCGAGTTCACATGGGAACACACCGACGCTGCCGCCGACCTGCGCACCGCCGCCAAGGTCTAGTACGCAACCTGTCGATGACCATCGAGGCGGGGCCCTTCAAGGGCCCCGCCTTTTTCGTCCATGAACATTACATGAAGATAACGGCCACGGGGCTTCACGATGCGCAACAGCCATGGCACGATGCCACCACCCAATCACCCCTACAAGGCTTCGCGCCCTGAGGAGCACCCATGATAGGTCAACTCTTCCAGCCCGCACATCTGCTGGTCATCCTCGTCATTGCGCTTTTCGTCTTCGGTCCCAAGAATCTGCCGGGACTGGGCAAAACCATCGGCAAATCCCTCAACGAGTTCAAACGCAGCCTCAATGAAGAAGACGAGGTCGACATCTCCGCACAGCCGGGAAAGAAGCCCTCGGACGGAAGCCCGAAGCACTGATTCCGCGTCGTGATGAATACGGGCGCCCTTACCGGACGAGTCTCTCGGCTGCCGGGGCGTTCTTCGTGCCATAGGCATGAGCAGACGGCGACGTGTCCGCAGGCGTCCTCATCCTGCACCGCAGTGCCCCGTAACTGGTCGGGGGGCTACAGCGCAGCCGCGAAGGGACGCAACGGCCGAACGCACCCATCAGGGAAGCAAGAAGCCCCGCCTTCCGAGGAAAGGCGGGGCTTTTCACGAACGGACTCCTGATGAGACCGTCATGGGACGCTGCGGCTGCGCCCCTGCATCGGGATTTAGAAGAGGTGAGGCAGGAACACGAAGCTCATGAGCGACGCGACGACACCCACCACCACGCCATAGAGCACGAAAGGCAGGAAGCAACGCTTCAGCAAGGTCCCTTCGCGCCCCGTAAGGCCCACAACGGCGCACACAGCCACGATGTTGTGGATGCACACCATGTTGCCCATGGCACCGCCAACGACCTGCGCAGCCACGATGACCTGACGCGGCATCGACAGTTGCGCGGCAACACCCCACTGGAATTCTGCGAAAAGCAGGTCCGAGACCGTGTTCGAGCCCGTGATGAACGACCCAAGACCACCGACGAACGATGCCAGCATGGGCCACGCGTTACCCGCGACGGCAGCCACGGCCTTGGCCATGGCCAGCGGCATGGAAGGATAGGCGTTGGGGTTGAGGGCTGCGTCGACGACCCCCGACCCGCGGAAGATGGACACAAGGGCGACCGCAAAGAAGAGGGCGATGGTAGGCGACTTCATCTTGGCGATGGATTCGCCCCATGCGCGCTTCACTGCGTCACCCTTCATGCCATGCAGCAGGATGGTGAGCAGGGCCACAAGGGTGAAAGGAATGGTGCCGGGCAGGTAGAGATAGTCGATGGATGCCGAGACGCCCTTGTAGCCGAGAATGTCGTTGAAGGGGATTTTCTGCGCGGAGAGAAAGCCCTTGAGCCCAAGCTCGGGGATACGGGTCACGACGAGGATGAGACCGATGAGCACGTAGGGAAGCCATGCCCTGAACTGGCTCATGTGCGCCTTGAACTCGGTATTGGCGGCAGTACGGATGGAGCCCGTCCATTCCGCGTCCCAGCTGGACTGGGGGCCGAAGTCCCAAGGGGTTTCAGGCACGCAGAACCCACGCTTTGCACCGGCAACGATGATACCGAGGCCCACAAGACCACCGATGAGCGAAGGGAACTCCGGCCCGACGAACCATGCGAACACGTAGTAGGGCACGGCAAAGGCAACGGCCGAGAACACGCAGAACTTCCATGCCTTGAAACCCTCTACCCACGACTTCTTCTCCCCGAAGTAACGGGTGAGGAAGCCCAGCATGAAGATGGGCAGGATGACAATCATCGGGCCGTGCATCAGCGTCGCCCACTGGCCGATGACCTTCGCGAACGAACCGAAGTCGGTGAAGTTAAGCCCGGGTATGCCTTGGGCGACGGCTTCCTGCGTCAAAGGGGCAAGGAATTTGAGGCCGATGAGCACCGGTGTGCCCACGGCACCGAAAGAGACCGGAAAGCTGTTGAACACAAGGCATATGACCGCGGCGGCAAGCGGCGGAAAGCCCAGCGAGAGCAGAAGCGGCGCAGCAAGGGCTGCGGGGGTGCCGAAACCTGCGGCACCTTCGATGAACGCCGCGAACATGTAGCCGACAATGATCGCCTGAATGCGCTTGTCTCGGCTCACATTCTGCATGCCGTACTGGATTGTCTCCATCCCCCCGCTATACTGCAAGGTGTAGAGAATGATGATCGCACCAAAGACGATGATCAGCACACCAATCGCGGTGACAATGCCCTGCAAGGTAAGGGCGGACACATAGCCGGCCGGAAGATTCCAGACTCCGATGGCCCCGATGACACAGACAAGCCATGCCAGAGGCATGGCGCGGGTCGCAGGAAAGCGTAACCCTACCATCAGGACCAGAGCGACGAGAATAGGCAGCAAGGCCACGAGGGCCAGCAATTCAATGGACATGGAAACTCCTCGAACGTAAACCATACAGCGATGACATCGCATCAGAACAAGACGTACAAAGCTGCCGCAAAGCTTCGAACATCTGCACCAGAGACCGCATGCGTCGTCATTTTTCCATTTTATACTGTTGCACGACGACGCCAGAGCATATGACTCACTGCAAAGCAAAGAGTCAGTGCGCTTTGCTTCAAACAGCAATTACCGGGCCAAGACGCCACGCAAAGTCACAACATCTCAAAATCATATCATTACGGTGCGTTACAAAAGAAGCACATAAATAAGAACATGGGCCGTGTCCGACATTGCAGACAGGGCCCATGTGCAAGAGGGAATGGCCCACTCTTTATTATTTCCATTTAATTAATTTTTATTAATAAAACTTGAAGTCTGAAAAAATGGACTCAGTTATTCCTGTTTGAGCCACAGGTTAGCATCAAACGAGAATGGTCTCGGAATGGCATGGTCGGGGAACGCGCCGTTTGAGGGATAGAGGTGACAGCCTGAAGGTCTGCCTCCTCACGACATCAGAAACATAGCTCACCCAGAGGCTGCGGGGCCCTCAAGAAGGACGGATGCAGGCTATGGCCCAAGAACAGGCCAAGCGCGACTCAATCGGCGAAGGCGAGGCAGTGCAACAGCATACCGAACCTCCAGAAAAGGCTGGAGAGGCTCACGTCGAGAGCGCGCAAGGCATACTCCCCGATCAAATGAAAAGACGACGAGCCCCCCGTGGCGAACGTGACCACGGGGGGATGTACGGGCTGCCCATCACAGAAGCAACCGTATCGATGGCATCGCCTTGCATTCCCCTCTGCGTCGTGCAGGTCGTGCGGAAGGCAGAGAAAGGCGGCACTAGCCTTTCCTTGCACGCGGCATGCTCTTCTGCGTCGTACCGGATACCACCGCATCGACGCCCCCTGAGCATGCCGCCAGGCTCGATGGAACTGTCGAACAAGCTGCCTCTGTCGAGCATGCCGACTTGGCGAATGTGCTACTTTGATTTAGGTTTCAGGCATGCACGCTGCATTGGCTCGTGCTCGACGCCAAGCGACGTCTGTACGGCTAACGGATCAACTCCGCCTGTCGTCCCACCTCTACCCACACGAACGGCGGACACGAGGTCTTCACGATGCATCTCCGCAAACGCGTACTTGTCACGGGTGGAGCCGGATTCGTCGGCTCACACCTCTGCGATCGTCTGCTGAAAGACGGGCACGAAGTACTCTGCGTCGACAACTACTTCACCGGTGCTCGCGCCAATGTCGAACACTTGCTGGAAAACAGGAGGTTCGAGCTCGTCCGCCATGACATCACCTTTCCGCTGTACGTCGAAGTAGATGAAATCTGGAATCTGGCGTGCCCTGCCTCTCCAGTGCACTACCAGCACGACCCCGTACAGACGATAAAGACATGCGTGCATGGAGCCATCAACATGCTTGGCCTCGCCAAACGTGTCGGGGCACGGATTTTTCAGGCATCCACGTCAGAAGTGTACGGCGACCCGGCTGAGCATCCGCAGACCGAAAACTACTGGGGAAATGTCGATCCCATAGGAATCCGCTCGTGCTACGACGAAGGCAAGCGGTGTGCAGAAGCGCTCTTCTTTGCGTATCATCGGCAAAACGGACTCGACATTCGGGTGGGCAGGCTTTTCAATACCTATGGGCCTCGCATGCATCCCAATGACGGACGGGTGGTGTCCAACTTCATCATGCAGGCGTTGCGAAACGAGCCCATCACCATCTATGGAGACGGAAGCCAGACCCGTTCCTTCTGCTACATCCATGACCTGATCGAGTGCATGATTCGCTTCATGGATTTGCCACCGGGACTGCATGGACCTGTGAACATAGGCAATCCGGCTGAGTTCACCATCAGGGAATTGGCAGAAACCGTCATTGACCTTGTGGGTAGTCGATCGACCATAGCTCATCTTCCGCTTCCGAGTGGCGACCCCCGGCAAAGACGTCCGGATATAAGCACCGTACGCGAGAAACTGGGCTGGGAACCGCAGACGCAGCTACGCGAAGGATTGCGGCATACCATTGCCTACTTCCAAGGGATGCTCGCCCCAAGCTAGAGGCAGGTGTGCGACACCTCGTGCACTTGGGCGACAGGACTCGTTAACGGCATGATACAAGAGTTCATTTCTGATCACGTCCAGCCCGGATGGCAGGCTGAATAGAAGATGCCTCTTCATGACGATGACATCCCATTCGGCGTCAGCAGGGCGTGGCCGACACAGGCAGGCTAACAGGGACAGAGAAAGAAGCCCGGCAGATTCAGACCAGAGACAAAAAAGAACGGCGGCAACCAGATGGTTACCGCCGTTCTTTTGAAGATTCTTGGCGTCGGCCTACTTTCCCACGAGCTACCCCGCAGTATCATCGGCGATGGAGGGCTTAACTTCCGAGTTCGGAATGGGATCGGGTGTACCCCCTCCTCCATGGACGCCAAAAGAAAATTGGCTGCATCACAGCATCTGCACAAGATAAAAAGAAAAGTCCTGGCGTCGGCCTACTTTCCCACGAGCTACCCCGCAGTATCATCGGCGATGGAGGGCTTAACTTCCGAGTTCGGAATGGGATCGGGTGTACCCCCTCCTCCATGGACGCCAGGACAGATTCTTTGGTCACCGTCCGGGAAGGCTGGCTATGCTCACGCCGCCACTTCGTACGGGACCGAAATAGAATCAAATAGGGTGGAAAGGAATTGTATGAAGAAAACAAGGCGCTCGGGCTATTAGTACTGGTCAGCTCCATGCGTCGCCGCACTTCCACCTCCAGCCTATCGACCAGGTAGTCTACCTGGGCCCTTCAGCTCTAAAAGAGGGGAGAACTTATCTTGAGGCAGGCTTCCCGCTTAGATGCTTTCAGCGGTTATCCCTTCCACACATAGCTACCCTGCTATGCCGCTGGCGCGACAACAGGACCACCAGAGGTATGTCCATCCCGGTCCTCTCGTACTAGGGACAGGCCCTCTCAATTCTCCTACGCCCACAGAAGATAGGGACCAAACTGTCTCACGACGTTTTAAACCCAGCTCGCGTACCACTTTAAACGGCGAACAGCCGTACCCTTGGGACCTGCTTCAGCCCCAGGATGTGATGAGCCGACATCGAGGTGCCAAACCGCGCCGTCGATATGAACTCTTGGGCGCGATCAGCCTGTTATCCCCGGCGTACCTTTTATCCAATGAGCGATGGCCCTTCCATGCGGAACCACCGGATCACTAACGCCGACTTTCGTCCCTGCTCGACATGTCTGTCTTGCAGTCAAGCTCCCTTATGCGTTTGCACTCGACGCCTGGTTTCCAATCAGGCTGAGGGAACCTTTGCGTGCCTCCGTTACAATTTGGGAGGCGACCGCCCCAGTCAAACTACCCACCAGACACTGTCTCCCTCCCGGATCACGGGTAGGGATTAGAGCCTTAGACTTGCAAGGGTGGTATTTCAAGGATGGCTCCCCCCATACTGGCGT
Source organism: Nitratidesulfovibrio vulgaris str. Hildenborough (assembly GCF_000195755.1). NCBI lineage: Bacteria > Pseudomonadati > Thermodesulfobacteriota > Desulfovibrionia > Desulfovibrionales > Desulfovibrionaceae > Nitratidesulfovibrio > Nitratidesulfovibrio vulgaris. The sequence continues at coordinate 2,560,247 of NC_002937.3, forward strand.
ACAGGGTTCACAGCCTCCCACCTATCCTACACATGCAAGCCCAAAACCCAATGTCAAGCTATAGTAAAGGTGCACAGGGTCTTTCCGTCTTTCTGCGGGTACACGGCATTTTCACCGCGACTTCAATTTCACCGAGTCTCTGGCCGAGACAGTGTGGAGATCGTTACGCCATTCGTGCAGGTCGGAACTTACCCGACAAGGAATTTCGCTACCTTAGGACCGTTATAGTTACGGCCGCCGTTTACCGGGGCTTCGATTCGGAGCTTCGCTTGCGCTGACCCCTCCTCTTAACCTTCCGGCACCGGGCAGGCGTCAGTCCCTATACGTCGTCTTGCGACTTCGCAGAGACCTATGTTTTTAGTAAACAGTCGCCACCACCATTTCACTGCGGCTCTCCGAGGCTTTGGATGTATACCCTACACCTTAGAGAGCACCCCTTCTTCCGAAGTTACGGGGTCATTTTGCCGAGTTCCTTGGCCAGAGTTCTCTCGAGCGCCTTGGGTTATTCACCCCACCCACCTGTGTTGGTTTCCGGTACGGTCTGTACGCACTATACTTAGGAGCTTTTCTAGGGAGCATGGACTCGGCGACTTCAGACCTTGCGGTCACGGACTCGTGTCTCGGCCTTAAAGGGGGCGGATTTGCCTCTCCCCCAAGCCTACGCACTTGCACCGGCTAAGCCAACAGCCGGCTCGCTTATCCTTCTCCGTCCCTCCATCGCGCGAACGCACAGGTACGGGAATATTAACCCGTTTCCCATCGACTACGGCTTTCGCCCTCGCCTTAGGGACCGACTAACCCTGGGAAGATTACCTTTACCCAGGAAACCTTGGGTTTACGGCGAACAGGTTTCTCACCTGTTTTATCGTTACTCATGTCAGCATAATCACTTCTCTGCAGTCCAGCGTGCCTTCCGGCAAACCTTCAGCCCACAGAGAACGCTCCCCTACCGATCGTACTAGACGATCCCGAAGCTTCGGCTCCATGCTTAGCCCCGTTACATTTTCGGCGCAGAGTCATTAGACCAGTGAGCTATTACGCTTTCTTTAAACGATGGCTGCTTCTAAGCCAACGTCCTGGCTGTCTGAACAACTCCACCACCTTTCCCACTGAGCATGGAATTGGAGGCCTTAGCTGTCGATCTGGGCTGTTTCCCTTTTGACGACGGACCTTCGCACCCGCCGTCTGACTCCCGGGGTACATCTCTGCGGCATTCGGAGTTTGAAAGGGTTTGGTAATCTGGTGGGACCCCTAGCCCTGTCAGTGCTCTACCTCCGCGAGACAATTTCCCGAGGCTATACCTCAATATATTTCGGGGAGAACCAGCTATCACCGAGTTTGATTGGCCTTTCACCCCTATCCACAAGTCATCCAAAACGTTTTCAGCCGTTACTGGTTCGGTCCTCCACAAGGCTTTACCCTTGCTTCAACCTGCTCATGGATAGATCACCCGGTTTCGGGTCTACTCCGTCGTACTTATCGCCCTTATCAGACTCGCTTTCGCTACGGCTCCACTTTCGCTTAACCTCGCACGACAGAGTAACTCGCTGACTCATTATGCAAAAGGCACGCGGTCACATCTCAAGGATGCTCCCACAGCTTGTAGGCAACAGGTTTCAGATTCTATTTCACTCCCCTGACAGGGGTTCTTTTCACCTTTCCCTCACGGTACTAGTGCACTATCGGTCGCTGGTTAGTACTTAGCCTTGGAAGATGGTCCTCCCAGATTCCCACGAGGTTTCACGTGCCTCGCAGTACTCAGGTGCCTCTAGGGTGACGTTCGGTTTCAGATACGAGGCTATCACTCGCTATGGCGGAGCTTTCCAGCTCACTTCTCCTGCCTAGTAGTCAATCCCACATCGAGGTCCTACAACCCCGGATGGTCGAAACCATCCGGTTTGGGCTAATCCCGGTTCGCTCGCCGCTACTTCGGGAGTCTCGTTTGATTTCCTTTCCTCCGGGTACTGAGATGTTTCACTTCCCCGGGTTGGCTCCCTGCAACCTATTTGTTCAGTTGCGGGTGACAGGACATGACTCCTGCCGGGTTTCCCCATTCAGACATTCCCGGATCAAAGGATGTTTGGCTCCTCCCCGAGACTTATCGCAGCCTACCACGTCTTTCTTCGCCTTCCAGCGCCAAGGCATCCACCTGTTGCCCTTGGTAACTTGTTCTCTTCGAACTTCCTTTCCAACCCTATTCAATTTTCAATGAGCTTCGGCTTACCGCCGAGGCCAGGCGCGAACCTGGATGACATCCACGAATCTTTCGTGACTGCGACCATATTCGCGCATGACAAAGAACCATCCGTCGTCCACCAAATGGTGGAGGCGAACGGGATTGAACCGTTGACCCCCTGCGTGCAAGGCAGGTGCTCTCCCAGCTGAGCTACGCCCCCACTTGGTGCGTGTCGCCTGACGTGGTGGGCCTGGGAAGACTTGAACTTCCGACCTCACGCTTATCAGGCGTGCGCTCTAGCCACCTGAGCTACAGGCCCGTCGGCTCTGCTTTGCAAAGAGCACTTCGGCTCCTTGAAAGTGAGCAGCGAGTCGGGAGTTTCGTATTCGGTAAAGGAGGTGATCCAGCCGCAGGTTCCCCTACGGCTACCTTGTTACGACTTCACCCCAATCATCGGCCCTACCGTAGACGGCTGCCTCCATTGCTGGTTAGCTCACCGGTGTCGGGTAAAACCAACTTTCGTGGTGTGACGGGCGGTGTGTACAAGGCCCGGGAACGCATTCACCCGAGCATGCTGATCTCGAATTACTAGCGATTCCAACTTCATGCAGTCGAGTTGCAGACTGCAATCCGGACTGGGACGCACTTTTTGGGATTGGCTCCACCTCGCGGTATCGCTGCCCTTTGTATGCGCCATTGTAGTACGTGTGTAGCCCTAGGCGTAAGGGCCATGATGACTTGACGTCGTCCCCACCTTCCTCCCCGTTAACCGGGGCAGTCTCACCAGAGTGCCCAGCATTACCTGGTAGCAACTGGCAATAGGGGTTGCGCTCGTTGCGGGACTTAACCCAACACCTCACGGCACGAGCTGACGACAGCCATGCAGCACCTGTCTCGGAATTCCCCGAAGGGCACCCTTCCTTTTCGGGAAGGTCTTCCGGATGTCAAACCTAGGTAAGGTTCTTCGCGTTGCATCGAATTAAACCACATACTCCACCGCTTGTGCGGGCCCCCGTCAATTTCTTTGAGTTTCAGCCTTGCGACCGTACTCCCCAGGCGGGATGCTTAACGCGTTAACTACGGCACCGAAGCTCAAGGCCCCGACACCTAGCATCCATCGTTTACGGCGTGGACTACCAGGGTATCTAATCCTGTTTGCTCCCCACGCTTTCGCACCTCAGCGTCAGTACCGGTCCAGGTAGTCGCCTTCGCCACTGATGTTCCTCCAGATCTCTACGGATTTCACTCCTACACCTGGAATTCCACTACCCTCTCCCGGACTCTAGCTCGGCAGTATCAAAGGCAATTCCGCGGTTGAGCCGCGGGCTTTCACCCCTGACTTACCAAGCAGCCTACGTGCGCTTTACGCCCAGTGATTCCGATTAACGCTCGCACCCTCCGTATTACCGCGGCTGCTGGCACGGAGTTAGCCGGTGCTTCCTTTGGAGGTACCGTCAGACCACGGCTGATTAGCACCGTGGCGGTTCTTCCCTCCTGACAGAGGTTTACGATCCGAGGACCTTCATCCCTCACGCGGCGTCGCTGCGTCAGGCTTTCGCCCATTGCGCAATATTCCCCACTGCTGCCTCCCGTAGGAGTCTGGGCCGTGTTCCAGTCCCAGTGTGGCCGGTCATCCTCTCAGACCGGCTACCCATCGTCGCCTTGGTGGGCCGTTACCCCACCAACTAGCTAATGGGACGCGGACTCATCCATGAGCAGTAGCTTGCAAGCAGAGGCCACCTTTCCCCCGAAGTTGAAATCGGAGCGTATTCGGTATTAGCGACCGTTTCCAGCCGTTATTCCCAACTCATGGGTAGATCATCCACGCGTTACTCACCCGTGCGCCGCTTTACTCGGACCGAAGTCCTTTCACGCGCGACTTGCATGTGTTAAGCACGCCGCCAGCGTTCAATCTGAGCCAGAATCAAACTCTCCAGTTAGTAATTGGAGAGACCACACCCCTTTCGGGGCATGACTCAAATAGGCTGATCTTCTATTCTCCCGACTCGCTATTCACTTTTCAAGGAACCGAACCCTTCCGAAGAAGGATTTCCCGTTTGCGGGAAATTTCTTTTTGCCCTACTTGCGTTCGGGCGTCAACACTTTTGTGTGAATTTTAATTTCCACTCTGGTGTCGAACGTGCCGTCGTTCGCCTTGCGGCTTTTCGTCGGCGCGGTTGGGACTTCTACGCGATTCACTCCGGAAGTCAACGTCTTTTTTCGAACTTGCTCGATAATTTCTCAAAAAGTCTTTGGTATCAACACATTGTGTCAACAAACAAACAGACATGGTCCAACGGCAAGCTGCAAGCACACCTGTAAACGCCCCTGTAGGAATGGAGACATCGCCCATCGTGACGACCACCGTACCCATATCGGTCTTCCATACTGGCGTGCCCTCCCGACTTGGGCTAGAGAAAGGCATCATCGAAACGAGGAGACCCCATGAGCTTTCTCAACGCAAGCACCAGCTTCACACGCTTTCGCATACTTGACCCTGTTCCGTCGGCGTTATGGCCCACCATTCCTGACAAGCTGCGTCAGTTCAGCTTTCGGGACATCGACGACACCTCGGACGAGAGGGCATGGGGATGGGTATGCTTCGACGACATGCTCGATAGCCAATGGCGCACCGCACCTCCGGAAAAGGGCGAGTTTCTCGCGTTCTCGCTCCGCCTTGATACCCGGCGCATTCCCGCTGCCGTCATCAAGAAGTATACGGCGCTGTCACTCCGCGACGAAGAGGAGCGCAACAAGCAACAGGGCAAGAAGTTCATATCGCGAGAACGCAAGAAGGAGCTCAAGGAACAGGTCAAGCTGCGCCTGCTTTCACGCTTTCTCCCCATTCCCGCCGAGTTCAATGTCGTGTGGGCGACCACCTCGAACATGGTCTACTTCGCCTCGACCCAGTCGAAGATGTGCGACCTGTTCATGGAGTATTTCACGCTGACCTTCGACCTGCATCTCGAGGCGATGACCCCCTACCAGCTTGCAGCGTCGATGCTCGATGAGAACGCCATGTCGCGGCTGGACATCATAGAGGCGACCCAGTTCGCCTGATTCGCGGACTCGACAGCGGCAGGCATCTTCAAGGTGAAGTTGCCCCCTCCACATGATCGGGCACAGCCGGTCACCACAGGCAGGGGACAGGGGACACGCCAGTGCCTGCATCCGGACGAACTGCATACGACACCCCACGACAGGGCGTCACCCAAGGAATAACGATGACCGACACAGCATATCTTGGACAGACCGTAGACGTCATTCTCGGTCAGGAGTTCCTCACCTGGCTCTGGTACAGGAGCGAATCTCGGAACGGCAGCTTCGAGACCGAAGATGGACGGAACTTCGGCGTGTTCATGGAACAGCGCATCGCCGTTCAGGGTGGTGAGGGCGAGAGCCTCGAGACGGCGACCGTATCCGGCAGCATGTCGCAGTTGCGTGAAGCTCGGCTTGGGCTTTCGACGGGCAAGAAGGTCTCGCGGGCGCTCATCCGCATCGAGCGCGACGCCGACAGCTGGCTGCTGACGCTCAAAGCCGAGGACTTCGCCCTCAACAGTCTCAAGACGCCCGTCATCGAGAAGGATGGCGAAGACGACGACCCCGACGCCCGCTTTCTCGAGAAGATGTATCTGATCGACACCTGCCTCGGCTTCCTCGACGAAGTCTATCGCCAGTTCCTTGCCGTGAGGCTATCGCCCCGCTGGAACGACGAGGTCCGAGACCTGCGTGTGTGGATGGAACGTACGGCTTGACGGGAACCGCCATGCCAGCACCAGCCTCGACACGCCTGACAGCCCTCGCCCGGAGAATGCTCCGCAAGCTTGCATGGATGGTGGTGGTGTTTCTGGGCATCACCGTCATCTGCTTCTGGGTCATCCACCTCGCACCGGGGTCGCCCACCGACCTTGAGACGACCATGAATCCACTTGCAGGTGCAGAGGCACGGAAACGCCTCGAGAGCATCTACGGGCTCGACCAGCCGTTGTACGTCCAGTATGCACAGTGGCTTGGCAGACTGGTGCGTCTCGACTTCGGCAATTCCATGTCCAGTGATGGCAGACCCGTCATGGAGCGCATCCGCGAACGTCTGCCTCTCACCGTGGGCATGAACGTGGCGGCCCTGTTTCTGACGCTTCTGCTTGCCGTACCCATCGGCGTCGCATCCGCACACTGGCAAGGGGGCTGGTTCGACCGGGGCATGACCGTGCTCGTGTTCATCGGCTTTGCCATGCCGGGATTCTGGCTGGCGCTGCTGCTGATGCTCTTCTTCGGCATCCATCTCGGCTGGCTTCCTCTCTCGGGGCTGACGTCGCTGGACTACGCCACGCTCTCGCCGTGGGGCAAATTCCTTGACGTGGCCCGCCACCTTGCGTTGCCGCTCTTCATCTACACCTTCGGCAGCCTTGCAGGCATGTCGCGTTTCATGCGTTCTGCCATGCTCGAAGTGTTGCGGCAGGACTACATCCTCACCGCACGGGCCAAGGGGCTGCCGACACGGACCGTCATCTTCCGGCACGCCCTGCGCAACGCGCTGCTGCCGGTCATCACCATCCTCGGCCTCTCGCTGCCGGGGCTGATAGGCGGCAGCGTCATCATCGAATCCATCTTCGCCCTGCCGGGACTGGGGCAACTCTTCTACACCGCCGTCATGGCGCGCGACTACCCGCTCATCATGGGCAACCTCGTCCTCGGTGCGGTACTGACTCAGGCTGGCAACCTGATTGCGGACCTGTGCTACGGACTCGCCGACCCGCGCATCCGCAACAGTGGAGGAGACCGATGAACGCCCCCCACAGCAACGCGGGCACCGAAACCGGAACCCCGTTCGTCCCCCCACCCGCGACGACGTCACGGCCCTCCACATCCCGATTCTGGCAGAGGAACATCCTCTTCGCCATCGGCTTTGCCATCGTCGGCAGCATGTCCCTGCTTGCGCTGCTGGCACCTTGGATTGCGCCCTACGACCCCACGGCCCTGCATCTCGACACCATCCTGTCGGGCCCGTCCGCCACACACCTGCTTGGTACGGACGCGCTTGGTCGCGACGTGCTCTCTCGCCTGCTGTACGGGGCGCGCGTCTCGCTATGGGTAGGCTTCGTCTCCGTGGGTATCGCCGTAGCCATCGGTCTCGCCGTGGGCCTCGTCGCGGGGTATTTCGGCGGCATCATCGACGAACTCGCCATGCGCCTTGTGGACATCATGCTGTGCTTTCCCTCGTTTTTCCTCATCCTTGCGGTCATCGCCTTTCTCGAACCAAGCCTTGGCAACATCATGGCTGTCATCGGGCTGACCTCATGGATGGGAGTGGCGCGGCTGGTACGCGCCGAGACCCTCTCACTGCGGGAACGGGAATTCGTGGCGGCCGCCCGCCTTGCCGGGGCCGGGCGCACACGCATCATCCTCACCCACATCCTGCCCAATGCGATGGCACCGGTGCTGGTTTCGGCGACGCTGGGCGTAGCCGGGGCCATTCTCACCGAGTCGGCCCTCAGCTTTCTGGGCCTCGGGGTGCAGCCGCCCGACCCCAGCTGGGGCAACATGCTGCTGGAGGGCAAGGACGTTCTGGAAATCGCCCCGTGGATGTCGCTCTTCCCCGGCCTTGCCATCCTTGTCACCGTACTCGGATACAACCTGCTGGGTGAGAGTCTGCGCGACTTTCTCGACCCGCGCCTGAAAAAATAGTCGCGTTCCCAACGATGCCCCACGACGCAGGACGCATCCCGACACACAGAAGAACGCGCCTCAAACGGATGCACCTCCGCGCACCTCTCAACAAACACGGTTTGTTATGCTAGGGTGCGCCCATGCAGACCAGAGGACGGTCGACGACGCCGGATGACCTCCACAGAGGGGACGGTGCGGGTCGACACAGGTGCTGCGGCACAGGACGGAGAACCGCCAGGGGTGTGCACCCACGGCAGCGGTCAGTTCCCATCGCACGGCGGGGCGTACAAGGCGCCACAGGGAACGGGGAGCGCATCCGGGTGTTCATTGTGCAAACCGGGCCAAGCGGGGCAACACGGGCCGCGACAACGGCCTCGCAGCACTAGCGGCATCACCTGCAACGGGCACAGCATAGCGCCCGCCACATGAGTCTCGTCATTCACCGCACATGGAGCGGCCATGCTGGAATATCTTCGCATCAGAGACCTCGCCCTCATCGAGGACATGGAACTCGAGTTCTCCAACGGACTGAACGTGCTCACAGGTGAGACCGGGGCAGGCAAGAGCTTCATCCTGAAGGCACTCAACTTCCTCACCGGCGACCGCCTCGGGGCGGATATGGTGCGTCCCGGACGCGACAAGGCGCAGGTCGAGGCACTGTTCATGCTTCCCGACGGTGAATGCATCATGCGGCGTGAACTCGTGGCTGCCACAGGTCGCAGCCGTCTCTTCATCAATGACGCGCTCAGTTCGCAGGACGCGGCACGCGACCTGCGCCCTTCGCTCATCGTCCATACGAGCCAGCACGGACAGCACAAGCTCTTGCAGCCTTCCTTTCAGGCCCAGTTGCTGGACACCTATCTCCAGAGGCCAGACCTGCTTGAGCGCCGGGAGGCGACCCTGCGACAGCTTCGGGACGTTGCGGCACAGCGTGAAGCCCTGCTCGAACGTTCCCGTACCCTCGAAGAGAAACGGGATGTACTCGAGTACCAGCAGCGCGAAATAGAGCGGGTAGCGCCCGAACACGGCGAAGAGGAACAGCTCGAAACCCGCCGCAACGAACTGCGTGACGCCGCCTCACTGCTCGAAGGCTACGAACACGGCATGGCCCTGCTGCGCGGCGGGGCGGACGGCCCCGGCATGGTCGACCTTCTTGGTCAGCTGGAACGGCAACTCGACGAACTCTCGAACCTCGACGACGCCTTCGGCACCGACGCCGAGGCTGCACGCACCTACCGCGACACGCTGCATGACCTCGAGCGCAGACTGCGCCGTCGTCCCGCCATCGCCGACCCCGGCGAGCGCGAACGTATCGAATCGCGCCTTTTCGAACTGTCGCAGCTTAAACGCAAACTGCGCCGGTCGCTGGACGACATCCTCAACCTACGGGATGAGATCGACGAGAACCTGTCGTTCCTCGACGCCTGCGGGCTCGACATCAAAAGGCTCGAACGTGAGGAAGCCTCCTTGCGGGAACAGCTCAAGGCCGTACTCGACGAACTCACCCCGGCGCGGCGCCTCGCAGCCGAACGTCTGGCACGCGACCTTGAGAGCGAACTGGCGGGCCTCGGCTTCTCCGAACATGTGCATGTGGATTTCGAATTCTCCCCCACCGAAGCGTGGCCCGGCTGTCCTGAAGAGAAGGCACGCCTCCTCTGGGTGCCCAACCCCGGACAGGCTCCGCAACCGCTCGACCGCATCGCCTCGGGCGGCGAGCTTTCACGGTTTCTGCTTGCGGTCGTGGGGCTCATGTCGCAAGGCGAGACCGCCACGCTCATCTTCGACGAGGTGGATGCGGGTGTGGGCGGCCTTACACTGCACCGGGTCGCAGACCGACTCGAATCGCTCGCCCTGCACCGTCAGGTACTGTGCATCACCCACTGGCCCCAGATAGCGGCACGTGCCGCCCGGCACTTCCAGATACGCAAGGAGGTGACGGATGGAGCGACCTCGACGCTGTGCGCCAGACTTGAAGGCGAGGCCATCCGCGACGAACTGGCGCGCATGGCGGGCGGCGGCACCGAAGGGCAGGCCCTCGCCGATGGACTCGCCGCCCAGAACACGCACGAGGGGTCGTAGCCATGACCGACGAGAACGCCACCACCCCGGAAACTGCGGCAGCACCGCAGGCCGCGTCCTCCAATGCTGGGCCCGCCGGACATGGCACCCCCCTCCCCAACGGGGCCCTGCTCTCTTTCGAACAAAGGCTCGACGCCTATATCGCTGCACTGCGTGACCTGAAGGAACGACGGGCCGTCAAGGAGGTCACCGAACGGGAGATGCTGCAGCTGCTCATGCGGCTCAATGCCCCGCGCATCAACGAACTGCCCCTCCTTGAAAGCCTGCAGCAAGGCATCACCGACTTCCTGACGATACGGGGCGTGACCGACCCCCTGCACGGTTTCGTGGCCGAGACGGTACGCAAGGGGATAACCCTGATGAACCGCTATCTTACTCTCGGCCCCGACAGCCCCGACGCCGACGCCCTGCGCGCTGAAGTGGCCAACTGCGAAACCCTGCTGCTCAAGGGCATTCAGGGCATCGTCTATACCACGGGGCTATGCATGGACAACTTCACCGAAACGCTCGTCCGTGCCTACGGTGACGTGGCCATCGCCGCCTCCGACACCATCATCCGCGAGACGCCGCCCGGCGAGGACTTCTGGCGTAGGCACTTCGAACATTACGTCGTTGCCCTTGTCCGCAAGGCCTACGACAGCATCATCGAAGACGAGGGGTTCAGCATCGCCAAGGAGAAATCGGTGCTCGTCATCCGCTACCCCTTCGACGCCCTTCTGGCCCAGCTGCGTCTCACCCCTCCGCCCGAAGAGAAGTCACGCATACAGAAGCTGTTCGAAGGCGAAGCGCGGGACTTCGCCACCCGCAAGGCCCGCAAGATTGTGCAGAATCTGCTGCGTTCGCTGGCCGACAAGAGCCTGTATCCATTTGCGGACGACGCCATCGACTTCATCAGCCAGATTGTGTGCATCGACCCGGCAGCTGCCGAACTCGACCGCCTGCAAACCCAGCTCATCTCCGGTGGTACTCACGAGGACGGGCGACAGGTATCCGCCGCCGAAGTCCAGTTCGCCCGTGATCAGGTTCTGTGCATGGCCTGTTGCGTGGGGCTCACGCTCAACATCATGCGCGCCGACTTCATTGCGGGCCTTGGGGCGCTCGGTCAGCGCGACATCGCCCTGCTACGGCGCACGCTGGGCGATTTCTCACTGCCATGCATGGGCAGGACGCTCCAGACATTACTTGAAGTGCAGTTCGTCTCCGAGTTGCGCACCCGCGCGGGTGACGACCTTGGCAAGATGCACATGCGAACCCTGCGTGAGCGACGGACATCGACATCCGCCGTCGAAGCACTGTTCGACCAAGGGCTGACGCGCATCCGTCGCAACAAGTTGTGGGAACAGGACCCGCACCGGGAAGACATGCTGCTCTTCAAGCCGCAGTCGGCCAGCGAACTCGACGCACTGCTGAACATCCTGCAGGTCGAACCCCTTCTGGAGCGCGAAGTACGGCGACTCTGGGTCGAAGCTCCGTTCAAGGTGGAGTTCGGCGTGTTCCTGAGTCTGGACCTACTTGCGCGCTCCACGACCAACCTGAACCAGCGACTCGCCGAAGTGCTGGGCAGGTTCGGCATCACACGCATCTGACGCACGCACAGATGCCGGGGGACATCTCGCGTCCCCCGGTCGTGAAATCCGGACGCAGTGCCTCGCGGGATGACGCTTCATGGACGTGATCATGCGATGCGGAAAGTGCAGCATGACCACGCCACAGCGCCCGCATTCGGCGTGCCCGTCCGAACGCTGCGGCCCTGCCCCTCGCCCGGGCGCATCAAGCAAAACCACCCCGCAGGCGCATCCTGTCCAGCCAGTCCTGACCCTTTTCCGGTCACGTGGTCGCCCCCTGTACACCTGCATGACATCCGGTACGTGCCGTTGCCGATGTTACAGGCTGCAGACAGGAGGACACCATGCGACACACGCCTGCGACGACCCGGCCCCCGGAATACGACGCTTTCGACACCGCGGACGAAGCGTACATCTTCACGCGAGACCTTCTACGTGTCCACGAAGGCAGAAGGCGCAAAGCGTACATCCCGCCTGTGGGCAGAAGCAGTGCCACCATCTCGACAGGCCTCGACCTTGGTCAGCATGATGTGGCTTCACTGCATGCCATGGGCATTCCCGCCGCCATTGTAGGCAGACTGGCACCACTGGCGGGAAGGAACGCCCGCGAGGCACGGCAGATACTGCACCTGCACCCACTTGTCTTGTCAGAAGCCGAGGACCATGCCGTTGAAGAGGCCATCGTGCGGCATTTCATGCACACGACGGCACAAGCCTACGACGCGGCGCAACACACGACGTCCACTGAAGTCCCCCCCGGTGTCCACAGTCCGACAGGAGGGACGCCTGCGACGTCCACGGTAGCAGGAATCAGGACACCTGACCTGAGACGGCAGCATACGGCGTCGACAGGGCCGGAATCCGATGCTGAATCGGCCCTTCGCGTCGGGGGAGACGCGCCGACAGCGCTACCCCGTGGCAATGGACAGGCCGTTGCGCCCTCGACATCACATCACCGGAACGAAGCCTCGTCGCACCGAAGACGATTCAGCGACCTGCCCAAGGAATTGCAGGCGCCTGTCGTCTCGGTACTGTTCCAGCATGGAAGCCCCCGCGCCGTCCCCCGCTTCTGGGCCCTCGTGACACGAGGCGACTGGCGGGGGGCCATCGCAGAGATGCGGTCATTCTACCGTCGGCCCACAGTCCTGCAAACGCGGCGCGACGCCGAAGCCGGCATCATGGAAACGGGGCTGAAAAGGCTTGAGATGGCGTAGTGGCATGCAGTGCCGCGCACAACACCGGTCTCCGCCCGGATATCGGGATTGCTGACGGCCCGTGTCGAGGTCCGGCAATGACGGCAGCTGTTGCGGTGCACACATCCCAGCGACGACGGGCTGGCGGGCACACGCAGCATCCCCGGAGAAGGAACGCAAAAGGGCCGACCTTGCTCCTTTCACGGAACAGGGTCGGCCCTCGAGACATCAGGAAGCAGACACAGAGGCGCGGGTGCGGGCAATACGTGTCGTCAAAAGAGCCCGCACTCGCCAGACTCCGTCACCGTCTCACGAGACGTCGTCAGGCTTCACGCCGTTCACTCAGAGACTTCCGCAAACGGGACAGAGGCACACCGAGGCCTACTCGTCACTCTTCTTGACCCTGCCCTGCCCCTTGCGGTGGGATGAAGCCTTTCCCTTACGGGACTGGCCTTTTCCGGCGGGCTTGCCGCCAGCCTGTCCATCCTTGCCATCGCGCCCGTCGCCTTTCTTGCGGTCGCCACCAGCGCCGTCGCGAGGGGCCTTGCCCCTGGCCGGATTTCCCGCACCGCGTGCCCCCTCGTTGCGGGAACGACCACGCCTTCTATCTCCCCCGTCGCGCGACGATGCATCGTCATCTCTGCGGCGACGGGTACGGGTCGTGTCACGCGGGTCGTCCTCCTCTGTCGCGGCGCGTATCCACGGCGGCAGTCTGTCGCCGTCCGGCATGTCGCCATCGGCAGAGACCTCCGGCGAGGCGTCAGGCGACGCCTTCACGCGAGGCGTGGCATCGTGACGGGACCGACCGCGGCCGCCACGCCCGGAACCATCGCGCCCGGAACCATCTCGACCGGACGCGGCAGACCGGCGCCGCGTCGGAACCGGGGTGTCGTCACCTTCTTCCCTGACGAGTTCGAGATTCACTTCGAGCCGCCCCACATTCACATCGGCAAGGCGCACCTTGACCTGTTGCCCGAGGCGGAACGTGCGTCCGGTGCGTTCGCCACGCAACTCCTGACGCTCGGGTATGAAGGCGTAGTAGTCGTCATCGAGGCTCGAAAGGCGCACCATGCCGTCCGCCAGCACTTCGTTGAGTTCAACGAAGAAACCGAAATCGAGTATGGACGAGATAACCCCGGTGAGCGTTTCCCCGACACGCGAGCGCAACAGCAGTACCGTCAGGCGCTTAAGTATCTCGCGCTCGGCCTCCATGGCCTTGCGTTCGTGCTGGCTCAACTGGTCGGCGATGGCGACAAGCTTGCCGCCCGCGGGGGTCGGCCCGGGGTCGCCCCCGAGCGCGCGTTTCAACGCCCTGTGCACCACGAGGTCGGCATAGCGCCGGATGGGCGAGGTGAAATGGCAATAGCATGCTGACGCAAGCCCGAAATGGCCCTCATGTTCCGGCGAATAGCGCGCCTGCATCATGGTGCGCAGGGTGAGCCTGCTGATGAGGAACTCCTGCGCCGACCCGTGGGCCTTCTGCAACACGGTCTGCAACGCCCCGGCAGAGGCCTCGCGCGGCAGTCCCTGCGCGATGTCGGTACCGGCAAGCACCTTGAACAGGGCAGACAGCTTTTCCGGTTCGGGTTCAGGGTGGACACGGTAGAGGAAGTCCGCCTCCTTCTCGGTGAGGAAGCGCGCCACCGCCTCGTTGGCGGCGATCATGAACTCCTCGACGATCTGATGGCCGAAATGGCGCACCTTGCGGCGGATGTCCACCGTCTCGCCGTAGATGTTGAAGGCGATTTCAGGTTCCGGCAGGTCGAAGTCGAGGCTTCCGCGTTCACGCCGCCGCTGATGCAGCACACGGGCCAATTTCTCGGCCTGTTCCAGCATCGGCAGCACGGGACGCAACACCAGCCTTTCCTCCTCGTCGCCGAGGAGCAGGGCGCGGTTCACCTGCCCGTAGGTCAGGCGCGCCTTGGATTCGATGACGGCGGGGTAGAACTTGCACTTGCCGGGTGACCCCTCGCCGAAGAAATAGATTTCCGCCACCATGGCGAGGCGCGGCACACGGGGGTTCAGGCTGCACAGCCCGTTGGAGAGGGCCTCGGGCAGCATGGGTTCCACCGACTGGGGGAAATAGTACGAGTTGGAGCGTTCGAGCGCCTCCCTGTCCATGGCGCTGCCGGGGCGCACATAGTGCGACACGTCTGCGATGGCGACCCACAGCCGCCAGCCCTTGCCCTGTTCCTCGACACAGATGGCGTCGTCGAAGTCGCGGGCGCGGGCACCGTCGATGGTGACGAACTCCATGTGCCGCAGGTCGATGCGGTCGGCGAAATCGCCACCGCCGGGGGCCGGGGGCAAGGTCGCCGCCTCTTCGAGCACAGGGACGGGGAACTCGGTGGGGACACCGTGGTTGATCTTGACCAGACGCTCCTGCACGCTCACGTCGTCCTCAGACCCCAGATGGCGCACGGCGGTCGCCGCCCACAGTCCATCCTCGACGCGCTCTCCGGGGCTCACCACGAGGATGTCATCCTTCTGCGGCTTGCCTTCAAGGCCCGTCACATCGACAAGGAAATGCACCTTGATGCGCGCATCGGCGGCACGGCACAGCAGGCCCTGCCTCCCCATGCGCTTGACGACGCGCGCGGGCATCTCCTTGAGGCCACGTTCGAGGATGCGGACGATGCGCCCTTCGGGGTTGCGTCCGCGCCCGCCGGGCAACAGCACCACCACGACCTTGTCGCCGTGCCACGCCTCACCCATTTGCGTTGGGTGCACGTAGATGTCCGTCCTGCGCCTGTCTTCGGGCAGTACGAACCCCATCCCGGTGCGCTGCACCTGCAACGTGCCGGTCACCATCTTCATGTGGTCGGTCAGGCCCCACGCACCGCCGCGCAGACGCAGGATGCGTCCTTCAGCCTGCAAGGCTTCGAGCGATTCTTCAAGCGTGCGTTTTTCCTTGCGATGCAACCCTAGTATACGCAACAGCATATCCAGTCTGAGAGGCCGCTGGGCCTCGCGGAATGCCTGCATGAGAGCATCCCGGCCACTGCCCATGGGGGCCTTGCGGGACGTCTTGTCTTTTGCCATGTGAAATTCCTTTCCGGCATCAGCCGGTGCTATGACGTTCCGGCGCGCTCTCGCGCCAGCCGCGCCCATCTCTCATCCCACCACTGCGGGAAGGGGGCTGCGGTGCCTATGGCAGGCCCGAATACGGTCTGCAGGTCGAACGTCCAGAGGTCGAGGCCCGCGAAGCGTTCAAGCTTCACCGCGTCCTTGGGGGTGCACACCAGTTGCGCACCCTCCTGCGCGAGCGAACGCACATCGTCGGGCCCATAGGGATGATGGTCGGGGAACACCCGGTGCCTTACCGGAGCATACCCGAAATAACGTGTCGCCGTCTCGCCCACCTGCCCCGGGCCGCCCACGCCGGAGACGAGGACGTAGGGCGCGCCGTCGAAATGGGGTCTCTGCTCGTTGCCGCCCACCCGCAGCAGCCCCGAGGGGCGCAGCCAGAATGAGAAGACCGGAACCCCGTAAGGCGCGAGGCGCTCTTCAAGTACCGGGGCAAGGGCTTCGAAGACCTCCGGGGAGGACTTGACGAAAAAGGCCGTGGCGCTCTTGAGCGCACTCGCCCCCTCCCGCCATGAACCCGCCGGGAGCACCCTGCCCCACTGGTCGAGCACGTCGTCCGGGCGCAGCACCACAAGGTCGAGGTCGCGCCGCACGGCAAGGTGCTGCATTCCGTCATCGAGCAGGTAGAAATGCGGACGCAGTTCATGTTCGGCCCACCGCCCCGCCCTGCGGCGCACGGGGTCGACCAGAACGGCGGCATAGGGGTTGCGCCGCGCCAGCATCAAGGGCTCGTCACCAGCCTCTTCCGCCGTGTGCTGCGAACCGACCAGAAACGGCACCGTAGGCGGCTTGGCGCCGTATCCGCGCGTGAGGACGGCGGGGTTGAGCCCCCGCGTCCCTGCCCAGTGCAGCAGCCAGTCCACAAGCGGCGTCTTGCCCGTGCCGCCCCATGCGATGTTGCCCACAGAGACCACAGGGCGCGAGGGACGGAAGGCGGGCGACATGGGCGATTCCCAGAAGCGGCGGCGCACCGCCATGCAGGCGGCATACACCCGTGAACAGGGGACGAGCAGGGGAGCGAGGTGATTCTGGAGGGCGGCGACGTGCATAGGCGGGCGTCCGGAGGGGAGGCGGCGGTTTCGACGGCAACTGCAGGAAGGGGCCTCATACAGGGTTGCGCATGGGCCCTGACACCCCTTCCATGAACCAGCTTCAAGCAACCACGGGAGGCCACCAGGCCTCCCGTGGTTCGAATCGCTTTCCGGGATGGTGGGGCTAGTCGCGCGACGAGCCGAACAGGCGCACCATCATGATGAAGAGGTTCACGAAATCAAGGTACAGGGTCAGCGCACCGAGGATGGTGCCACGGCGTATGGCCACGGCGTCGTCCATGGGGGCGTTTTCGCCGAAGGCCTTGAGCTTCTGGGTGTCATAGGCGGTGAGGCCGGTGAACACCAGTACGCCCACGGCGCTGATGATGAACTCCATCATGCTGCTACGCATGAAGATGTTGACCACCGAAGCGAGGATGATGCCAAAAAGACCCATCATCAGGAAGCTGCCCATGGAGGTGAGGTCACGCTTCGTGGTGGCACCGTAGATGCTCATGACGGCGAACATGCCCGCCGTGGTGATGAACGCCTGAAACACGGCACTCTGCGCATAGACCAGCAATATCGATGACAGCGTGAGGCCGTTGAGTGCGCTGTACAACAGGAACAACCCCGAGGCCATGCCCGCCGAAAGGCGTGCGATGCCCGCGCTTATGCCTATCACCAGCGCAAACTCGGCGATGATGAGGCCGAAGAACACGAAGGTATTGCCGAAAATGAACGCAATGAGGGCTTCACTGCTGGCCACACCCCACGCCGCCGCCGCTGTCACGGCAAGGCCAAGGGTCATCCACGAATAGACGCCGCGCATATAGGCATTGGTGGCTTCCACTCTGGCGGCACTGCCCATCGTCCTGTTGTACATGGTCTCTTCCTCCGGGTGCCTGGATATACACCCTGTTTCATTGCGCTGTCGCGCATCGTATCCTGATTGTGTGCCCGGTCTTCCGGGCGGCGCATCCTCGCCCACCTTCGGGCAACGCCATCCGGTCGGGCCGTTTGCAGTCTCCTGCAATGAAAAGAGATAGCAACGCCACTCCACTCTGGCAAGTGGAACGCCGCCAGCGGCGTCCATGCGCCCTTGGTCTGCGTATCCGCACTTGGAAACACCGCCGGGTATGAACTACACTACATACTGCCATCCGAAGCCACACGGCGCACCGCCGAAGGACAGCAAACGGCAGGAAACAAAACAGCCAGAAAGCACAAAACGATAGCGCGCAGCGCACTCCGAAGGGGGACGAGACCCGGACCTCACCACCTGCGAAAGGCCATGTACGGGGCTTTTCAACGCCGGATTTTGGTGACAGTATCCCTCCGCCTCATGCAACGCCCGCGCCCTGCGCGCCAGGAGACATCATGTCAGACGACACGCTCAAACCGCATCAAGAACCCGGCCGCACCTTCAAGGACCGGGTCATGGAAGTGCTGCCCGACGGCGGCAACCTCAACCTCTGCCTGACCTGCGGCGCCTGTTCAGCGGGCTGCCCGGCCACGGGGCTTGAGGACATGGACCCCAGAAAGTTCCTGCGCATGGCCGCCCTCGGCATGGACGAGGAGGTCACCACCACCCCGTGGGTATGGATGTGCACCATGTGCATGCGCTGCATGTACGTCTGCCCCATGCAGATCAACATACCGCAGCTCGTCTATCACGCCCGCGCAAGCTGGCCCCGCGAGAAACGCCCGCGTGGCATCGTCAATTCCTGCGACGCGGCGCTCAAGACGGAAAGCAACAGCGCCATGGGCGCCTCGCCCGACGACTTCGCCTATGTGGTCGAAGACGTCCTTGAAGAAGTGCGCTCGACCCAGCCCGGTCAGGAGAAGCTCACAGCCCCCGTGGACAAGCACGGGGCCATGTACTTCCTCAACCAGAACTCGCGCGAACCCGTGACCGAACCCGACGAGATGGTACCGCTGTGGAAGATCCTCGACATGGCGGGTGCGGACTGGACATACGGTTCCGTCGGCTGGGCGGCGGAGAACTACTGCATGTTCGCAGCCGATGACGAGGCGTGGGAGACCATCGTCCGCAACAAGGTCAAGGCAGTGGAGGACCTCGGCTGCAAGGTCTGGCTCAACACCGAATGAGGCCACGAACTTTACGCGATCCGGTCCGGATTGCAGAAATTCAATATCAAGCCCAAGTTTGAAATCGAGTCCATCATCAGGCTGTACGCCCGCTGGATACGTGAGGGAAAACTGCCCGTCAGCAGCGAATGGAACCGCGAACGCAAGGTGAAGTTCACCGTACAGGACCCCTGCCAGCTGGTTCGCAAGAGCTTCGGCGACCCTGTGGCGGACGACCTTCGCTTCGTGGCCAAGGCCGTGTGTGGTGAGGAGAACGTCATAGAGATGTGGCCCAACCGCTCAAACAACTACTGTTGCGGCGGTGGGGGCGGCTTTCTCCAGTCGGGCTATCCCGAAGCGCGCCGCTATTACGGCAGGTTGAAGAACGAGCAGATTGTCGCCACGGGTGCGCCGTATGTCATCGCCCCGTGCCACAACTGCCATTCGCAGATAAGCGACCTGTCCGACCACTACGGCGCAGGCTACCGCGTGGTGCACCTGTGGACCCTCATCGCCCTCTCGCTTGGCATCCTCGGCGAGAACGAAAGGGAATACCTCGGGCAGGACCTCTGCGACTGCGGTCTGTAGCACCATCGGCAGACACAGGCCCCGGACGCCACCGGGCGCGCGGCAACGGCCGACGGCGTTGACCATGATAACGACACACGGGGGGTGGCCATCTGGCCGCCCCTCTTCGTTTCACGCCACCACAGCACGCATCCTCGCGACCGCACACCGCGCATCCATTCCGCGAAAGCGCACACCGCACATTCATCCTTCCCGTTTACGCTTTTACACCGCACTACGACGGTGTATGCTGGAGGCAGGCCTCTACGGCTGCCCCGCAACGGGCCCCGACATCTGGCCGCCACTCCATACGGCAAGGAGACAGCATGGCACGGCACCTCTGCATCCACGGCCACTTCTACCAGCCCCCACGGGAAGACCCGTGGCAGGGAGACGTCCTGCCCGAAGGCAGCGCAGCCCCCGCCCACGACTGGAACGAACGCATCCACCGTGAAAGCTACGCCCCGCTGGCATGGGCGCGCCGCCTCGACGCCAATGGCCGTATCGCAGACATCATGAACTGCTACGAGTGGATGAGCTTCAACGTAGGCCCCACGCTGCTGCGCTGGATGGACAGACACGCCCCCGACACCCTGCGCCGCATGGTCGAGGGCGACAGGCAAAGCCTCGCCCGCTGGGGCCACGGCAACGCGCTGGCGCAGGTGTACCATCATATCATCATGCCGCTGGCCACTGTGCGCGACCGCGAGATGGAGGTGGCATGGGCCGTGGACGACTTCATGCACCGCTTCGGCCGCAAGCCGGAAGGCATGTGGCTGGCCGAAAGCGCCGCCGACCTGCCCTCTCTGGAGACGCTGGCCGATGCGGGCATCGCCTTCACCATCCTCGCACCGCGTCAGGCGCGCGCCGTCGCCATGCTGGACGGCAGGCCCGCCGATGATGCCGCATGGATGCCCGTGGACGAGCATTCTCTCGACATCCGCGAACCCTACCTCGTGGAACTCCCCTCCGGGCGTTCCATGGCCGTCTTCTTCTATGACGGTGCCCTGTCGCGGGCCGTGGCCTTCGAAAGACTGCTGCAAGACGGCGAGGGTTTCTGGAGGCGCCTCGTGGGGGCCGCCGGCCCCGGTCTGCTTTCCGTGTGTACCGACGGCGAGACCTACGGACACCATTTCACCTTCGGGGAGATGGCCTTGGCCCACGTTCTGGGACAGGGCTATTCGGGCCGCGACGACCTGCGTCTGACCAACTACGCGGCGCAACTGGAACGCACCCCTCCCAGACGGCGTGTCCTCCTGCATGAACCGTCGTCATGGAGTTGCGCCCACGGCGTCGAGCGATGGCGTAGCGACTGCGGCTGCACCGACGGCGGGCATCCGGGCTGGAACCAGCGCTGGCGCAAGCCCTTGCGCGAAGGGCTGGATGCCATGAAGCGCGAGATAGACGCCCATTTCTCCCGGCGCGGCGCGTCGCTCTTCTATGACCCGTGGGCGGCACTCCGCGGGTATGGCAAGGTGCTGGCGACGCAATCAACGGCGGCAGCGACACCTTCGGCCGACAGCGCACAACCCGCGGCCCCGGGCACGGCGCTCCCTGATGCACTTGAAGACGCCCGCTCCACCTTTGCCGCAAAACACCTGCGACCCGACCTCGCCCCCTCGGACATCGATACGGCATGGCGTCTTCTGGCCATGCAGGAAGCGGCCCTTGCCGCCTTCGCCAGTTGTGCATGGTTCTTCGACGAAATCTCGCGCATCGAACCCGTCAACGCCATGACCTACGCCCTGCGGGCCTCCGACCTCGCCGCCGCCACAGGCACGGGCGACATCCACAGGCATCTTCTCGAACACCTGCAACGGGCCGTCTCCAACAAGCCCGAAGAAGGCACGGGGGCGGACATCTTCACCCACCACGCCCTTCCCCGCCGCGAGACGGTACCGGGGCTGGTGCTTCAGGCCCTGTGCCTCCTCGAAGCCGCAGACGCCTTGCCCGCCGCGGGCGACACCGCCACATGGACGTGGCCTGGGGCACAGGTCGCCGTCCGTCTGGAGTCCGCCCCCGGCGACGTGCCGCTGCAAGGCATGGCCGAAGTCCGCCTTGCCCTTGAACCCGGGGGAGAGACGGTGCACTTCGCGTGGACGCCGCCACACGCCACGGGGGCAACAGGCAGCCTCGTCCGCGTGGTGCGTGCGGATGGAACGCAGGAGGCCATGCGGCTGATGGACCTTGCCCGCAACCGGCGCGAGGCGTTGCTGGCGGCACTGACCACAGGGGCGACCCGGCGTGCCGACGAGCTTCTCGGTCCGGTGGCACGCATGATGCTGCCGCTGGTCTCACCGTGGGAGGAGGCGCAACGCGACATGGTGCGTTCCGAAGCGTGGGCACCGCTTCTGCCCACGCTGGGGCTTGCCACCATCACAGGTTGCGGGGCATCGCCGGAGACGTTGCGCCTTGTGGAGGACTACCTTCGCGCCAACCTCGGCGCAGGCGACCGCAGACGGCTGGCAAGACTGGCCGAAGGCATGTTCACGGAACTGCTCGACGCGCCGGAACCCGACTGGGACAAGATCGAACGACGCATCGTGCGGACACGCGCCCTGCTGCCGGACATGGACTGGTGGTCCGTGCAGAACCGGATATGGCAATGGGGGCTCGCCGGTGAAGGGCCGCGCCGCTGCGCTGTCCAACTCGGGTTCAGGGTCTAGCAACACGACCGGAAACGAAGGGAGAAACCGTTCCCGGCAGGTGACACGACGTACAGCTCCGACGTGCTGCCACGGACGCACTGCTACAGCTTGCTGAGACGTCGGGCGACAACAGTGGTCAGCGCGACCAAGGGCGCAAATCGCCTCAATGCCGCTGCGTGAACGGATGGCACACCGTCAGAGCCTGTGCGCGAAACGTCCCCTGACCGCATGAGGAGAGGGAACCTTCGCCTTCGGCGTGGCTGATACGGTCGTGTATGCGAAGAAAGATGCGAACGCGGCCTGACAATGCGTCGTCAGACCCGGGCGGAGAGCATGGTGGGCACGTTCACACGGCGGGCGACGTCACCATAGGCACGGGCACCTGCCGCAGGTGACCGTGTGGGGCGAGGCTGCTGAGTCTCATCGGCCGTGGCACTGCCGCCAGCCCCCGGCACCCCGGCGACCTGCCCGGCCACCAGCCCGGCATCGGGCTGCACCGCAGCATTGGCCGCATAGGCCGAACGGGCACCGAGTGCCCGACCTACTTCGGCGGCATCAAGTGCATCCCCGAATTCGAAGGCCTGCACGCGGGCAAGCAGTGCCGCGGCCTCCCGCGCGGCGGCGCGAGGGTCGGGTGCGGTTTCCGTCTCATACCGGACGGAGAATGGGCCGAGTTTGACCGCCACCTCGCTACGACGTGAGGCCAGAAGCGCCAGCGCAGCCTCCGCCTTGTGCGGCGACTGTCTGTCGTAGGCTGAAACCGCCTGCTGTTGTATGCGTCCGGCCTCGATACGCATGAAACGCCCCTCTGCGATGGAGGGAGGAGAGTGACAGGGTATCCTCCGCGTCAATGCACCTCACCTCGTATCGAATAAAGATAGCCGTGCCGCACGGCGCGTGCAAGTGCCATTTCGCTTGCCAATGCTGCGACCTGCTTTTACGAAGAAGGGCGGAGCATTGACACACCGGGCGCCATTCTGCACCGCCACACCCGCGCCCGCCCGATACCGCCCCCCACGCTTTTCCACATGCCGCGCCGAGGAGGAAGACAACAGACATGCCCAATATCATTCTCAAGAAGGAACGCCTCATCCCCGGGCAGACCAGCAAACTGGTCATCGACGCCCCGCACATCGCGCGCAAGGCGAAGCCCGGCAACTTCGTCATCCTGCGCGTGTGCGAAAAGGGCGAACGCATTCCCCTTACCATAGCGGACGCCGACCCGGACGCGGGCACCATCACCATCGTCTATCTCGTTCTCGGCAAATCGACAGCCATGCTTGAGACCCTCGGCGAAGGCGATGCCATCCTCGACCTGTGCGGTCCCCTCGGCAAGCCCACCCATATCGAACGCTGCGGTACTGTCATCTGCGTGGGCGGGGGCACTGGCATCGCCGCCATGCATCACATCGCCAAGGGACACCATCTGGCGGGCAACCATGTCGTGGCCATCATCGGTGCGCGCAACAAGGACCTGCTTCTCTTCCACGACGACCTCTCGGCATTCTGCCCCGAAGTGCTCGTCTCCACGGACGACGGCAGCTTCGGGCACAAGGGGCTGGTGACCGACCTGCTGCGCCAGCGCCTCGAAAACGACCCCGGCGTGGCGGAGGTCGTGGCCGTGGGTCCCGTGCCCATGATGGCAGCCGTGTCCCGCACCACCGAACCCTTCGGCGTGAAGACCACGGTAAGTCTCAACTCCATCATGGTCGACGGCATCGGCATGTGCGGCGCATGTCGCGTGACTGTCGGCGGCGAGACGCGCTTCGCGTGCGTGGACGGGCCGGAATTCGACGGACACAAGGTGGATTTCGACGAATTACGCAAACGGCTTGGGGCGTTCCGTCCGCAAGAGAAGGAATCGTTCGACCATTTCTGCAGGTGTACGTGCCATGAATAGTGACAAGAAGGGCAGAAGCCTGCAACCGCGAGTCCCCATGCCCTGCCAGCCCGCCCATGAGCGGGTGGGCAACTTCCACGAAGTGGCCCTTGGCTACTCGCGCGAGGACGCCATGCGCGAGGCCTCGCGCTGCCTGCAATGCAAGAAGCCCAAGTGCGTCAAGGGCTGCCCCGTCGAGGTGCAGATACCGCAATTCATCGCCGCCCTTGCCAAGGGCGATGTCGAGTCGGCCTACCGCACCCTGCGCGAGACCAACAGCCTGCCCGCGGTCTGTGGCCGGGTCTGTCCACAGGAGAACCAGTGCGAAGGGGCCTGCATACTCGGGGCCAAGGGACAACCCGTGGCCATCGGTCGTCTCGAACGCTACGCCGCAGACACCTACATGGCCCTCGACGCCTGCGACCAGCTTACGGGCAGGCCCGAGTGCCCGCTCATCGACCCCGACCTCAAGGTCGCGTGCATCGGGTCCGGGCCCGCAAGCCTCACCGTGGCGGGCTACCTTTCGTCGCGCGGGTTCAAGGTGACCGTGTACGAGGCCCTGCACGAACTTGGCGGGGTGCTCGTCTACGGCATCCCCGAATTCAGGCTGCCCAAGTCCGACATCGTGGAGAAGGAGATTGCCGCCCTGCGCCAGCAGGAGGTGGAGTTCGTCACCAACTGGGTGGGCGGGCGCACCTTCTCCATCGACGACCTCTTCGCCGAAGGCTACAAGGCCGTGTTCATCGGGGTCGGGGCCGGGTTGCCCCGTTTTCTCGACATCCCCGGAGAGAACCTCGTCGGGGTGTTCTCGGCCAACGAATACCTGACGCGGGTCAACCTCGGGCGTGCCTACGGCTTCCCGGACTATGACACCCCCGTCTACAGGGGGCGCGAGGTCACCGTCTTCGGCGGAGGCAACGTGGCCATGGACGCGGCACGCACTGCCCTGCGCCTCGGCGCGGAGAGCGTTCGCATCGTCTACCGCCGTACCCGCGACGAGATGCCCGCCCGCCTCGAAGAACTTGAACATGCCGAGGAGGAAGGCGTTCGCCTCGAACTTCTGGCCGCACCGCTCGGCTTCAAGGGCGACGCGGACGGACGCCTCACCGCCGTGACCCTGCAACGCATGGAACTGGGCGAGCCCGACGCCTCGGGCAGACGCAGCCCCCGCCCTGTGGAGGGCGCGGTGTACGACCTGCCCACCGACCTTGCCGTCATCGCCGTGGGCACACGCCCCAACCCAATCCTGCTCGAAGCGACCCCCGGACTCACGCTCGACCGCCGGGGCTACATCGCGGTGGACGAGGCCACGGGCATGACATCCATCCCCGGCGTGTACGCCGGTGGCGACATCGTGACGGGAGCCGCCACGGTCATCCTCGCCATGGGTGCCGGTCGCAGGGCCGCCAAGGACATAGAAGCCCGACTGCGCCCTGCCACATAGACGGCGCCCTCCCCCTTCACGCGAGCCCCGCAGCATCGTATACTTGTCGCGCCTCACGCCACACCACTGCCAGAGTGGCGTGAGGCGCGGCGACACCAGACATGCCCCTCCACCTTCGCCGAAGCGCTTTCCACGTCACGAACATGTGCGACCGCCGCAACCGTTCCGTAACATGAGGGCCCTATTTTCCCCTCACGCGCCACGGCGCGCCCCAGTTCTGCAACATAACCGGAGGAAGAACATGTCGATCAAGCGTTTCGCCCTCGTCGCCCTCATGACGCTTGGCCTTGCCGCCAACGCCTTCGCCGCCGACAAGATCGTGGTCAAGGGTTCGACCACCGTGCTCCCCATCATGCAGAAAGCTGCCGAAGCCTACATGAAGAAGACCCCCGGCGTGGAGATCGAAATCTCCGGTGGGGGTTCCGGCAACGGTATCAAGGCCCTCATCGACGGCACGCTGGACATCTGCATGTCCTCGCGCAAGATCAAGGACAAGGAAGTGGAAGCCGCCAAGGCCAACGGTCGCGAAGCCGTCGAGCACATCGTCGCCCTCGACGCCATCCTGCCCATCGTCAACAAGGGCAACCCCGTCGACAACCTGACCATCGACCAGCTTCGCGCCATCTACGAAGGCAAGATCACCAACTGGAAGGAAGTGGGCGGCAAGGACGAAGCCATCGTGGTCATCTCCCGCGACACCTCCTCCGGCACCTACGAATCGTGGCAGCATTTCGTCATGAAGGACGCCAAGGTCTTCCCCGGCGCGCTGTTGCAGGCATCCTCCGGTGCCGTGCTTCAGGCCGTCTCCAAGAACTCCAAGGCCATCTCCTACGACGGCATCGGCTACGTGAACGACACCGTCAAGGCCACCAAGGTCAACGGCGTCACCGGTTCCGCCGCCACCGCCAAGGATGGTTCGTACGCCATGGCCCGCGACCTGCAAATCTACACCCCCGGTCAGCCTCAGGGTGCGGTGAAGAACTTCATCGACTTCATGAAGTCGGCCGAAGGCCAGGCCCTCGTGCAGGAAGCCGGCTTCATCCCGACCAAGTAGCATCCCTGCCCCAGCCCATCCCTGCCCCCCGCGCCACTGGCGCGGGGGGCGCACCATCAGACAGGATACCGGTACGCAAATGGCCATGTCGCGACGCGCAAAAGACAACATGGTGCACGGCGCCTTCTGGACAGCCGCCGCCCTCTGCATCGTCACGCTGACGCTCATCATGGTCTTCCTCTTCATGGAAGGCTTTCCCATTTTCCAGCATGTGAGCCTTGCCGACTTCATCTTCGGCAAGCTGTGGTATCCCACATTCGACCCGCCGGAATTCGGCATCCTGCCCATGATAGTGGGGTCGCTGGTCGTGACCGCGCTTTCGTCGCTCATCGCCATCCCGCTTGGCATCATGACCGCCATCTACCTTGCCGAGTTGGCCGGCCCCCGGATGCGCGCCTACGTGAAGCCCCTCGTGGAGATGCTTCAGGCACTGCCTTCGGTGGTCATCGGCTTCTTCGGCATGGTCATCGTGGCCCCGTGGCTACAGGAGACCTTCGACATCGCCACAGGTCTCAACATCGCCAACGCATCCATCATGCTGGCGTTCATGGCCGTGCCCACCATCACCAGCATCGCCGAAGACGCCATCTACAGCGTACCCAACGACATGCGCGAGGCCTCTCTCGCCCTCGGGG
This sequence comes from Nitratidesulfovibrio vulgaris str. Hildenborough, assembly GCF_000195755.1. Lineage (NCBI taxonomy): Bacteria > Pseudomonadati > Thermodesulfobacteriota > Desulfovibrionia > Desulfovibrionales > Desulfovibrionaceae > Nitratidesulfovibrio > Nitratidesulfovibrio vulgaris. The sequence continues at coordinate 2,587,363 of NC_002937.3, forward strand.
CCACCCACTGGCAGACCATAGGCCGCGTGGTCGTCCCTGCGGCACTGCCCGGCATCAGCACGGCGGTCATCCTCGGCATGGCGCGTTCCATCGGAGAGACCATGGTCGTTCTCATGGTGGCGGGCGGCGCAGCCATGCTGCCCGGTTCCATCTTCGACCCTTCACGGCCCATGCCCGCCTCCATCGCAGCAGAGATGGCCGAAGCCCCCTTCCGTAGCGACCATTACCACGCACTCTTCGCCACCGGCCTTGTGCTCTTCTTCTTCACTCTCGCCTTCAACGCACTGGCCGCATGGATTGCCGAAAAGAAGAAACAGGTGGGAACGGCAACGCTGTAACCGGCCGTTGCACCCTGTCGACAAGCATCACAACGCCGGAGCATCCGGCCCATGCGGCACTGCCGCACAAGCACGCAGGAGCGACAATGCCCCGCACTGCCTTCGCCTCACAGCAGACGGCCACCCTCGGCAACATTGGCCACATGCCTCAGGATTCCGGCTATGTGAAACGCCGCAAGCCTCTGCAACGATTCATGTTCGGCCTGTTCCATGTCGCCGTGTTCATCAATGCGGCGGCCCTCGCCATCATCTGCGGCTTCGTCCTCTACCACGGTCTGCCCGCCATCAGTTGGGAGTTTCTCACCGCCTTTCCGCGTGACTCCATGACCAAGGGCGGCATCCTGCCGTGCATCCTCGGCACCATCGCCCTCAGCTACGGTTCAATGCTCATCGCCCTGCCATGGGGAGTGGCCACAGCCATCTACCTGCAGGAGTACGCCCGCCCCGGCCCGCTGGTGCACGCCATACGTCTGACCATCAACAACCTGGCAGGGGTGCCTTCGGTCGTCTTCGGCCTGTTCGGACTCTCGATGTTCGTCACCGCCATGAAGATGGGAGTCAGCCTGCTGGCGGGCATGTTCACGCTGGCGGCACTGGTGCTGCCGCTCATCATCGGGGCATCCGAAGAGGCACTGCGCTCGGTCTCGCAGACCTACCGCGAAGCGTCACTGGGGCTTGGGGCCACCAAGTGGCAGACCATCTCGCTGGTGGTGCTTCCCGCCGCGCTGCCCAGCATCCTCACCGGGGCCATCCTTGCCGTCGGTCGCGCCGCAGGTGAGACGGCAGCCATCATGTTCACGGCTGCCATGTTCTTCAGCCCCCGCCTGCCCGGTTCGCTGTTCGACAGTGTCATGGCCCTGCCCTACCACATCTATGTGCTGGCGACGGCAGGTACTGAAATCGAACTGACGCGCCCCATGCAATTCGGCACCTCGCTGGTGCTCATCGTGCTGGTGCTGGGCATGAACCTCATGGCCATCATCATGCGGGCGCGACTCCAGCGCAGACTCCGCTGACGGGCCTCCCGAAGAGAATACCGGCCCCGGAGCACGTAGTACGTCGCACCTGAACCGCACCGGGCACCCTCTCGCCCTGCCCACGCGCCATGGGCGGACACGCGACTCCCACGCGAATGACCGCAGCCTGAACCCCGTCTAGAGGGTTCAGGCTGCGGTCATTTGCGGGCACTCCGAACCGTCGTATGGCCAGAGGGCCGACCTCCCGCCGCAAGGACGGCCCTTCGACTGTGGTGCACCATACCCTCACCAACCGCCTTTCAGACCACGGCAAAGCCGGACGGCTGAAGCCATGGGAACAGATTCCATTCCATACACGAAACCCCGGAAGGTGATCGTCAGCGACAACCTTCCGGGGTGTTGCGTATCCAGTCGGCGCGGCCTGCCGGATGCTGCCCCCCATGCCATCGCCCAGTGCCGCAGCAGGCATACGGCGCGCTAGCAGGACGCGACGCTAGGCGAAAGGACGCAGGCGCAACAAGGCGCGACGGCTGAAGGGCCCGATGCGCGAGGTGTCGGCTTCCGCCACCATGTGCGAATGGTAGTTGGCGGGGGCGAGCTCGCACAGGTACAGGACCCGTACAAGGTCGGAGTCCGCCAGCAGGGCTGCGGGGCTCCTCTTCTTCACCTCGCCGAGGCGTTTCTGCGCCAGTTCAAGCATGTCGGCCCTGTCACCGAAGTGCATGGTCCCCGTGGGGCAGGTCTTCACGCACGCGGGCAGCATGCCGTTCTGCACCCGGTCGATGCACATGTTGCATTTGGTGAGCAGACCCGTTGCCGGGTCTTGCCGCGGGATGTCGTAGGGGCACGCCGAGCGCACCTCCATGTAGTCCAGTCCCTTGGTCTTCTCGGTGTAGAGCACCGCCCCGGTCTCCGCATCCTGCACGATGGCACCCGGAATGAGGGCATCCGCCACCATCTTGCACGGTGGTTCGAGACAGTGGCGGCATTGCTCCGGGAAGAACAGCCATTTCAGTTTGCCATCCACCTCGACCTCGTTGAAGCGCACCAGCTTGAAGGTGCTCGGCCCGAGGTCGGGCGGATTCTGGTATGAGCCGGTGTTGCGCGTCTCGATGCTGCCGAACTTCTTCCACTGCTTGCAGGCGGCCTGACAGCCCCGACAGGCCGTGCAACGCGTCTGGTCTATGAAGAACGTCTTGCCGTTCATGTATGCCTCCCTGATGTGACGCCTCGACACTCTCCGCATTCCCTGCGGGAGGCTGCCGAGGGGGCGCACGCCGGAGACATCGTCTCCGGCGCGACCGCTCCACTTCTTGCCGCGTACACCGCCCCCGCAAGGGGTCGGTATCGCGCCATGCATGCATCAAGTCTTCTGATGGCGCGCCACTAGGCCTTGCGCAGGTTGACCATGAAGACCTTGGTCTCGGGAATGCCAGTGTTGGGGTCGCCCACCGAAGGCGAGAGCAGGTTGGCAGAGTCGCCCTTGCCCACATGCTGCCCCCAGCCGAACTGCCACGGTATGCCCACCTCGTGCATGACCTCGCCCATGACCTTGAAGGGCTTGAGACGTGGCGTGACGATGGCGACCACCTGCACCTTGCCCCGCAGCGATTCGAGCACCACGGCGTCGCCGTTGGCGATGCCGAGTTCCTTGGCCAGTTCGCGGCTTATCTCGCAGAAGCCCTCCGGCTGCATCTCCTTGAGCCACCCGGTGTTGCGGGTCATCGTGCCCGACTGCCACTGTTCGGTGACGCGGTAGGTAGTGCAGATGAAGGGGTAGCGCTTGTCGCGCACCGCCTTGGGTTCGTGGCTGAACGCCAGCGCAGTGGGGTTGACCCGCTGCTTCGAGAAGGGATGGCTTTCGAGAGGACTCTCGAACGGTTCGTAGTGCTCCGGGAAAGGCCCGTCGACCCTGCCGGGGCCGAACAACTGACCGCGCCCCTCGCGTATCATGATGAAGGGCAACTTCTCTCCGGGCTTCCAGCCGCCGTCAGGCACGTCGCCCACCCACTTCTCGCCGTTCCATGCGATGACGGCACGCTTGGGGTCGAAGGGCTTGCCGGTCATGTCCACCGCCGCACGGTTGTACAGGATGCGACGGTTGGCGGGCCATGCATACGACCAGTTGGGGAACAGCCCTATGGCGGCCTGTTCCGGGGTCTGCGTACGGTCTCGGCGCGCCATCATGTTACCGGCGTCGGTATAGCACCCGGTGAATATCCAACACCCGGACGTCGTCGAACCGTCGGCCTGCAACATGGCGAAGCCGGGTACCTGCTGCCCCGCCTTGTAGGTCTTGTCGCCTATGGTCACGTCCGTGAGGAACTTGCCGTTCAGCGTCTTCGCCACCTTGTGGTGATCGTACTTGCCGTCGGTACGGTAGTCGGTGTCCAGCGCCAGCACGGGTTCGGGGAAGGCTCCCTTCTCCTCGCGGTAGAGTTTGCGTATCTCGTCATAGAGGTCGAGGACGATGTCACCGTCCGAACGGCTGTCGCCCATGGGTTTCGGCCCCGGTTCACGCCATTGCAGCCAGCGACCGGAATTGGCGATGGAACCGCCCTTCTCGACGCTCATGCACGCAGGCAGGAAGAACACCTCGGTCTTGACCTTGGCGGGGTCTACCCCCGGCCCCTTCCAGAAGAGCGAACTTTCGTTCTCGAAGAGGTTGACCACCACCATCCAGTCCAGCGTCTCCATAGCCTTGCGGTTCTTGCCCGCGTTGGCCCCGCCCGCACAGGGGTTCTGCCCCCACACGAAGGCACCCTTGAAGCCGCCCTTGCTCATGCGCTCGAATATCTGCAACCACGAGTAGTCGGTTATCTTCCCGTCATCGACCTTGGGGTGCCAGAGGTAGCCGTCCTGATGGCTGGCCGTGGGATACACCGACTTCATGTACGAGGCGAGATACTTGCCGCGGTTCGACCACCAGTTGGCGCTCTTCGGGTCCTTGTCCACCGGCGTCGTGCCCTTCACATAGTCGTCGAAGGTGGCCCACGAGGCCTTGGGGGTGGGCAGGTAGCCGGAGAGGTTGTCGCACAGCAGCGAGATGTCGGTGGTGCCCTGCACGTTGGATTCGCCGCGCAGCGCGTTGACCCCGCCCCCTGCGATGCCGATGTTGCCCAGCAGCAGCTGTATCATCGAAAGCGCACGGATGTTCTGTACGCCCACGGTGTGCTGGCACTGCCCCATGGCATAGAGGATGGTTCCCGCCCTGTCGGGCTTGCCCGTCGAGGCGAAGGTACTCCACAGCGTCGCCAGCTGCTCTTCGGAGATGCCCGTCACGTCGGAGACGGTCTTCCTGTCATAGCGGGCGTAGTGGGCCTTCATGAGTTGAAAGACGCAGCGCGGGTCGTTCAGCGTGGGGTCTTTCAGGGTCATGCCGTTCTCGTCGGCGGCGAAGGCCCATTTCTTGGTGTTGTAGGTTCCCTTCTCGGCGTCGAAGCCGGTGAAAAGACCATCGGCGAAACCGTAGTCCGCACCGACGATATACGAGGCGTTGGTGTAGTCGACCACGTACTGCCTGAAGAACAGGTCGTTCTCCATGATGTACCGGATGAGACCGCCGAAGAAGGCGATGTCCGTGCCCGACCTGATGTGGGCGTGGATGTCGGCCTTGGCGGATGTGCGCGTGAAGCGCGGGTCCACATGGATGAGCGTTGCACCGCGTTCCTGCGCGCGCGTCACCCACTTGAAGGATATGGGATGGTTCTCGGCGGCGTTACTCCCCATGATGAGAATGACGTCGCTGTTCTTGAGGTCGATCCAGTGATTCGTCATCGCACCGCGTCCGTAGGACTCTGCCAGAGCCCCCACAGTCGAGCTGTGTCAGATACGTGCGTGACTCTCGATGTACACGAGGCCGAGCGCGCGCATCATGGCTTGCATGAGCCAGCCCTCCTCGTTGTCGACGGCGGCCGAGCCCACCGAGGCTATGCCCCGGGTGCGGTTGACGGTCTGCCCCTTGTCATTGGTGAGTTCGAAGGTGGCGTCGCGCGTCTCCTTGATCTTGCGGGCGATGCGCGGCAGGGCCCAGTCCCACGACTTCTCCTCCCACGCCGCGGCACCGGGTGCACGGTACAGCACCTTGGTGACACGCTTGCTGCGTTCGGTGGTCTGCCAGATGGACGCACCCTTGGGGCACAGCGTCCCTTCGTTGGTGGGATGGTCGGGGTCGCCCTCGATGTTGATGGAGCGTCCGGTCTGGGTGTCGGTGTAGACCAGCAACCCGCATCCCACCGCACAGAAGCAGCAGACAGAGGGTGTGACCTTCGCCTTGGCGATCTTGAGTTCCGCAGCCCGCGCCACCGTGGGCGCGAGGCTCTGCCCCAGCCCGGCGAAGGCGAGAGCGCCTGCGGAAGCCGAAGCGAGCTTGATGAACGTTCTGCGAGGCATTCGCATGATGTGTCTCCCCTCTCTACTGATTGTTGCCCGGAGTGTGACAGTCGCGACAGCCGACGGGACCGGCGGCCTTGCCCTTTTCACGCAGCGCAAGGTGGCATGTCATGCACCCGCGTTCCTTGCCATGGAAGGCGTTGCGGAAGTAGCCCACTTCGCCCAGACCCTCGATGGTGTCGGGACGGGGCCTGTCATGGCAGCCCTTGGTGGCGCAGGTCTGCTTGCCCTCCTGATAGCCCTTGTGGTGACAGGTTCCGCAATCCATCGAACCGTGGGTGTCATGAGGGAAGAGCACGGCGGGCTTGGTGAGTACCGTACCTGCGGGCAGGGTGATGGGAATGGTCTTGCGGATGACCACGGGATGGTGCGCCGAAGCCTCCATGGGCAATGGCTCACGGTGGCAGACGCTGCAGTTGTTGCCGCCGCCCATGACCTTGGCGTGCTGCTGGTACTGGATGGGCGGCATGTTATCGAGGTCGCGGCCGAAGGGATTCTCGGCGGGATATTCGGCGTGTGCCGCACCGTGGCATGTCGGACAACGCAGGTTGCCCATGTCGTCGGCGCGGGCCGAGAAGCGGTCCTTCTCCGAAGCCGTCCACTTGTTGAATGCCGATGCCGTGGCCGTGGCAGGCTTCTGGGCGAAATCATGGCAGCCGGTGCAGTCGGGTTCCATGGCCCACGGCGCACGCGGGTTGATGTCATCGACCGCGGACACGGCGCGGGGCTTGAGTTCCCTTGCGAGACGTGCCGCACTCTTGCGTCCAGCCTTCTCCTCCCAGCGCAGCAGGGAGAGGGCGTGGTCTTCCATGGCACCATGGCAACGCGTGCAGTCCAGTGCCTTGGCCTTGTGCAGCCCGCGCATGAAGCGCGTGGCGCCTTGCGGCGAAGAAGGATGGCAGCTTGCACATGTCTCGGCGCCGCCGTCGGTCATGTAGTTGGCATGCCAGCCGTGCAGGGCCGCCGAAAGGCTGGGGGCCGGGGCCTCGGGTGCCCCGCTGTGGCACGAACGGCACTCCACAGGGGCCTTGGCAGCCTGCGCGACGAGGTCGGTACCGTTGATGCGGTCATGGACGGTGAGCACGTCATCGGCCGTCGCCGGGGAGATTCCGGCCAGCCCGTCGCGCTTCCAGGCGCCGCCATGACAGTTGCGACACCCCACCTCCGTGGAGACGGGCAACACGGCGGCGGTACGGGCAAGAAGCCTGCCTTCGTCGTCGTGGGCCTCAACGGTGACCGTCGGGTAGGCATTGAACCCGCCGGAAGCGCGATAGGGCATGATGCCGATGCCGTCGGCGGCGAACGTGCTGCCCCCCTGCTCCAGTTTCATCTCGCCTGCTGCACCGGAGACGGGTGCACCTTCAAGGGTGGCGTGTTCGCGTTCGACACGCCACGTGATGCGTACGCCCTCTGTCACCGGCGCGGGGCCGGGCCCGCGGCGCACGAGTTGCGCCCGCAATGCCGCCTCGGGGGGCAGCATCGTCCACCGGGGTTCGGCGTCCGTCACCATCTGCATACCCTGCGTACTCCACGCCAGCAGTATGTAGTCGGCCCTGTCCGCATCGAAGGGCGGTATCGACGTGACGGGCATATACGGAGACGGGGCCGCTGCCGATGCCGCTGGGGCCTTGGCCGCAGGCGTCTCGCCCGTCGTCCGTGCCGGGCGCTCCAGCCCGCCCGCGGCGAAGATGCCGAGCAGGGCGACGACGGCGACAAGCCATGCGAAATAGTAGAAGGCGGTGAGTCTTGGCGACTGCTTGGATGGCATGAATCTACTCCTCTTTCATGCGGGGGCTAATGACGCCGTGCGTCGCGCTCGTTGACGAGGTAGGTGGCGAGGGCCCTCCGTTCTGCGGGGGTTCCCACGAACGGCGGCATGTAGCCCTGTAACGCTCCCTGCCCGGTGATCAACGCCTCGACCCCGGTGAGTGGCCTGTTCGCGATGCGGGGCAGGATGTCGATCATGGGGGCTCCGAGGCCGTGGCAGTTGGCGCACTGCACCTGCCACAGTTCGCGTCCTGCCTCATGCATGTTCGCTTCGGCAACCTGCTTGACGCCAGACCACCGCGCGACCTTCAGCATCCCTTCGAGGTCGGACTTGGCACCGGCTTCGGGCGTGATGCCGTTGGACCAGATGACACCGTGGACAATCCACGGGCGTCTGCCCGTCTCGCGCACCCACTCGAAGGTTCCGACCTGACACAGGCCGAGCACCAGCAGCAGCGCAGCCACAGGCACGCGCGCCCCGGAGGGAAGCCGCGTGAAGAAGGCCAGCCCGCCCACCATGAGGGCAGCCAGTACCCACGGGAAGGCTTCGAGGAAGGGCCGGATGTCGGCGGTTCGCCGCAGCACCATCTCGAGTTGCGGTGCAGGCAGCGCCCCGAGGTACCACCATGCGCCAACGGCCATGAAGGGAATGGGGACGAGTGCCCACAGCCGCGTCACGCCCGTCATGAGTTCCCGTGCGCGCTCGTCGTCGATGAGCGAGGCCCACACAAGGCCGAACAGCCCCGAGAGCATGGCGCACAGGGCACTGCGGAAGAGCAGCGAGGGCCAGAAGGTGGGATTGAAGAAGCCGTCCCAGAAGCCCTGCGTCTGCATCCACGCACCGGGTGTGAGCATGAAGGTGATGATGCCGTTGATCATGAACAGCGAGAGATACGCGAACAGGCCGTACAAGAGCCCCACATTGCGGTGGTCTTCGAAGCGCATCTTCCCGAAACCGTAGTAGTAGACGAGTAACGCCACTATCTCGCCGAGGAAGAACACCCATTCGGTGGCCCAGGCATAGACGAAACGATGCACCAGCAGGCTCGTGGCTGCCGGACTGATGAGCGAGATGATGACCCAGATGCCCACGCCGGATACACCGCCGAACACCATGCTGAGCAGCAGGAAGAAACGGGTGAACCGTTTCACCCAGAACGTGGCTTCCGCCGACCCCGCGCGTTCTGCGCGCGTGGCGGCATGGACGAGCAGGAAACCGCCCCCCACTGCGAACTGGGCGACGAACACATGCAGAACGGAGATGATGGCCACAAGCAGGCCACCGTTGATCCCCCAGAGTTGCCATACGGGATAGTCCATGTGCTAGGCCCCCTTTCGACTGCTGCGCATGAGGCGGAGCATCCAGATGATGGCGGCGACACCGCAGACCGCAGACGCGAGAAAAAGCACCAGCGGTGAGGTTTCGACGAAGTTCACGGGTTGGGGTTGCGCCCATGGGGCAAGATACCCCTCACGCAATGAGGCGCGCATCACCGCCATGACGGTGACCGTGCCGACGGCTGCCCCCACGGCGAGGGCCACGCTACGCGCGCGGGCCGCCAGCAGGGCAAGGGCCGTTCCGATCAGACCGAGGATGAAGGCCGCAGTCGCGAGAGTGTCCCCCCCCATGAAGCGCAGCATCAGGTCGCGGGGCAATGCCATGAGGAACCAGATGCCCAGGGCTATCTGCGCATACGTGGCATGGCTGAACCAGCGCAGCCCCGTCTCGATGCCCTCCGCCGCGTCAGGTGCCCCCCACGAGGCGCGTCGCACATGGAAGAGCGAAAGCGCCAGACCGCCGATGGCGATGGATCCCACGAGCATGTGCAGCCAGCGCGGTATCAGTGTCGGGTCGCCGAGGTTCAAAAGCGCGCCGTCACGCCGCTCGAACCATGCCAGCCAGCGTTCCGGCTGGAGCATGAGCGTCATGTTGTTGCTGAAGACGAACGACGTGGCCACCAGAAGCAGGAGCGCCAGAACGATGACGGCGATGCGCCGCGTGCCCAGTTCGTCGTGATTGATGGCGAAGATGTACAGGCCGTAGTAGGCGAGCATCACCAGACCGACGATGCCGAGCCACCAGAGCGCCATGATGACGGAACTCGTGTAGAAGAAGTTGCCATAGAGCACCTGCACGAAGAGCAGTGGCGG